>NZ_CP029193.1:7440000-7740000 GCF_008642355.1 Streptomyces venezuelae | reverse complement strand
CCGGAGACATCTCGCGCCCCGAGCCGATGACGGTGCGCTGGACGACGTACGCCCAGTCCCTCACCGATCGGCCCGTCAAGGGCATGCTCACCGGCCCGGTCACCATGCTCGCGTGGTCCTTCGTCCGCGACGACCAGCCGCTCGGCGACACCGCACGCCAGGTCGCCCTCGCCCTGCGCGACGAGGTCGGCGACCTGGAGGCGACCGGCACCTCGGTCATCCAGGTCGACGAGCCCGCCCTGCGCGAGACGCTGCCGCTGCGCGCCGCCGACCACCCCGCCTACCTGGCCTGGGCCACCGAGTCCTTCCGCCTCACCACCAGCGGGGTACGGCCGGACACCCAGATCCACACGCACATGTGCTACGCGGAGTTCGGTGACATCGTGCAGGCCATCGACGACCTCGACGCGGACGTCGTCAGCCTTGAGGCGGCCCGCTCGCACATGCAGGTGGCGCGCGAACTCGCCGCCCACGGCTACCCGCGCGAGGCGGGTCCGGGCGTGTACGACATCCACTCCCCGCGCGTCCCCGGCGCCGAGGAAGCCGCCGCCCTGCTGCGCAAGGGACTCGACGCCATCCCTGCCGAACGGCTCTGGGTCAACCCCGACTGCGGTCTGAAGACGCGCGGCTGGCCCGAGACCCGGGCATCACTGGAGAACCTGGTCGCGGCGGCCAGGACGGTCCGTGCGGAGATCGGGACGAGCGCGTCCTGACGCGTGTGCGGCGCTCCGGTTCGAACCGGGGCGCCGCACACATGTGCCCACCCGGCGGCCAGTGAGGCAGTCGGCCGTCATGTGCCGGAGGTGATGTACTCGGCGGTGTCCGATCCGTGGCGCGTATCGCCCGCTCGTCCCGCTTCCTGTTCTGTGCCGCGTTGCACTGTGCAAGGATGCGTTCACCGAGCAGTACTCGCGCCTCCCCCAAGGCCTCGCCCCATGAGACAAGTGCCCTCGCTCATGTTCGTCCTGTACGTGGCCTGCGCCGTGTGCAAGGCACACATCGCGCACCTCGAGTTCACCCCTCCCGGCGCGCATCCCGTGAGTATGCCGCGCTGGGACGCGATGGGCCGGGCCGCCTACGCCGCCTCGAGAAACCACTCGCTCTGGTGGTTCGCCGTGCAGAGCGACGCGTACACGAACGGCGCGGGTGAGAACGTTCTGGCCGACGACGCGGAACGTTACCGAAGAGCCTTCCGTTATCCGCGCACCTTCGCCCGCATCCACACGGCGGGCCTCAAAGGCGACGCGGGTTTCTGCGCCGGGTGCGACGTCCCCTACTGCGCCCGGCACTGGCGCCGGCAGGAGACGGTGGCCGGCGAAAGCACGACACTGTGCCCGCTGGGCCACCAGCGCTGACGCGTCCGCGGTCAGGCCCCTGCCGTCGCCTCCGCCCAGCCGAGCGGATGCGGCTCCCGGCCGTCCGCGTCCGGCACCGGCGGCTCACCGCCGGCTTCGTTGAACGCGGTCAACGCCGTGACCAGAGCCCCGCGTTGCCCGGGGTCGATGCGCTCGACGATCGCCGTGACCTCCTCCCTGCGCCGGGCGGTGACGGTCTCGACGGTCCGCCGCCCCTCGTCGGTGACCTGGAGCAACGTCTCACGGCGGTTGCGGGGATTGACCCGCCGGTCGGCCAGGCCCGCCGTGATGAGCCGGTCCACCATCCGCATGGCGGTCGACGGCGCCACCTGCAAGTGCTCGGCGAGCGTGACCAGTTTCGTGGCACCTCGCGTCGACAGGACGACGAGCATGCGGAACTGAGGGAGCGTCACGCGTTCCTCGACCTCCGCGAGGGACCGCGCCGACACGGCGACCAGCAGTCTCGACGCCGTCAGGACCGCTCGGGTCACCGCATCGACGCCTTCCGCGTCCTCAGGGCACTTCACGGGTTCGACCATGGCTCCTTTCTACCCCTTCCCGGCGGGTACCCGTCCGCCGACTGCGTGATCGAGCCGCAGGTTGAGACAGTGGAGGCCATGTGTTCGACGACTTCGAGCTGACGCGGTGCGAGGGCGACGGCGTGCGACTGCGGGTCAGACACGGCGGGAGCGGGCCCGCGGTGCTGCTCCTGCACGGCCATCCCCGCACACACGCGACCTGGCACCGTGTCGCCCCACTGCTGGTCGCGGCCGGGTACACGGTCGTCTGCCCGGACCTGCGGGGCTACGGAGGCTCCGAGAAGCCGCCGACCGACGATCGGCACCGCCCGTACTCCAAGCGCGCCATGGCGGGTGACTGCCTCGCGGTGATGCGCGGACTCGGACACGAGCGGTTCGCGGTGGTGGGGCACGACAGGGGCGCGTACGTGGCGACGCGTCTCACCCTGGACCACCCGGAGTCGGTGTCCGCCCTGAGCGTCCTCGACGCCGTTCCCATCGGCGAGGCACTGCGGCGCTGCGACGCGACGTTCGCCGCGAGCTGGTGGCACTGGTTCTTCCTCGGGCAGACCGACAAGCCCGCCGAACGCGTCATCAACGCCGACCCTGCGGCCTGGTACAAAGCCACCGCCGAGCACATGGGCGACGAGGCGTACGAGGACTACCGGCGCGCGATCCACGACCCGGCCACCGTGCACGCGATGTGCGAGGACTACCGGGCGGGGCTCGGTGTCGACCGGGAACACGACGACGCCGACCGGCGGGCCGGCCGGCGCATCGCGTGTCCTCTACAGGTGCTGTGGGCCACCCGCGACGACATGGTCGATCTCTACGGCGACGTGCTGGGCGTCTGGCGCGACTGGGCGGCGGGACCCCCGGTCGGGGGTCCCGTCGAGTCCGGACACCACATGGCGGAGGAGGCACCCGGTGAACTCGCCGCCGCCCTGGTCGAGTTCTGGAGCTGAATCCTGGCGCAGCCCCGGAAACGGGTGGCTAGTCCACCGTCAGCTCGGCGACCCCCGGGTGCTTCTTCGCCCCCTCCTCGCCTCGCACCGTCACCCGCACGTACCGCGCGAGCCGCGGGTCGTCCGCGTCGGCCCGGTGCCAGTTCCGCCCGTCGAGGGAGACCTCCACGCTGTGGTCGGCCGGTTCGGTGCCGCTCCATGCGGGCGTGACCTTCCTGACGCGCACCGGCTCGGTCAGGTCCGTGGTGAGCCGGCCGTTCGCGCCGTCCGGAACCCAGGCGGTCGCCGAGTTGCCGTCGAAGGCGGCGCCCGCGTACATGCCGGGCTGCTCGGAGGAGGCTTTGGCGGCGGTGCAGCGGGCCTTGTTGGTGGTGGGGATCAGGTCGGGGCGGCGGGTCTCAAGGACGACCGGGGCGCCCTTGCCGAGGGTCCGCTTGCCCTGCGGGGTGTCGAGCGCCATCGGTGCGCCGTCGGTGAGGCGGACGGTCGTGCGGCGGGCGCCGATCTCGATGTCGTACGTGCGCCCCTGCCAGGCGAGACCGCGCAGGGTGACGCCGCGGCCGAGCTGCGGGGGCAGCATCGGGTCGAGGCGGAGGCTGTTCTCCCGCATCCGCATGCCGGTCAGGCCGTTGGTGAAGGTCTGCAGGAAGCCGCCCTTGCCGGTGAGGAAGTCGTGCGCGGGCGAGCCCGACAGAGGATCCTCGGCGCCCGCCTTGTCGCCGCGGGCCTCCGAGAACTGCGCGAAGGGACCGCGGACGAACGGCCTGATGGAGCGCTCCAGGTAGGTGTACGTGGAGCAGCCGGGCTCACCGATCCCGGCGGCGTCGATGGCGTGCACCGAGTCCGTCATGGCCGGGCCGTCCGGGTCGGTGCGCTGCGCGTAGTAGTCGAGGGTGGCGGCCGCCGCGCCCTCGGGCATCTTCCACTCCAGCGGGTACATCAGGAGGACGGTGTCCGCCTGCTTGATGGTGCTGCCCTTGTAGCCGTCGTACTGCTGGAAGACCTTGCGCTTCTCGTCGTACGGGACGCGGATGCGGTCGGCGATGGTGTTCCACCGGGCGGGGGCGCGCTCGCCCGCGAGTTCGGCGGCGCGGGTGGCGTGGCGCAGGGCGGTGGCGGCGCCCGCGTTGGTGAAGACCGCGTCGTCGACGCCGTTGCTGTACTCGTCGGGCCCGGCCGTGTCCTTGATCGAGTAGCTGCCGTCCTTGTTCCGGCTGACGCGGCCCGCCCAGAACTCGGCGATGCCCTTCATGACCGGGTAGCCCCGCTTGCGCAGCCAGTCCGTGTCCTTGGTGGCGAGGTAGTACTGCCAGGTGGCGAGGGAGATGTCGGACTGGAGGTGGATCTGGGTGCGGCAGTGCGGCGGGTCGACGCTGTGGCACTCCTTGGCGAGGTTGCCCGAACTGCCGCTGTTCCAGGGGTAGAAGAGTCCTTCGTAGCCGAGCTTGCGTGCGTTCTCGCGGGCACCCGCCCGGGTGCGGTAGCGGTAGTCGACCACCGACTTGGCGAGTTCGGGTCGGGTGGCGAGCAGGCCCGGGTACATCCAGGTCTCGGCGTCCCAGAAGACGAGGCCGGCGTAGTTGTCGCTGGTCAGGCCCGCGGGTGCGATGCTGTCCGCGGCGCCCCTGCGGGTGTTGGCGAGCAGTCCGTACTGCGCGGACCGCACCCATGACTGCATGTCTCGCCGCCCGCGCACCCCGATGTCACCGCGCCAGAGCTCGGCCCAGGCGGCGGTGTGCGAGCGCAGCATGGTCCGCATGCCGCGATCGGCGGCGCGCCGCGAGGCGGCGGTGGCGTCCTCGCGGGGTGCGCGGGAGGTCAGGCCCGTGTCGATCCCGACGTACTTGGTGAAGTCGTAGGACTGACCGCGCCGGACCGGCAGGGCGATCCCCTGGCGTGCCGTCAGGTCCGCTGCTGGCCGCGCCTGTCGGGTTTTGGCGCCGCGCGCTCCGTGGTCGGCGCGGAGCGTGGAGGCGATGGCTCCGTCGATCTTCGTGCCGTCCGTGCGGAAGGCGACGTCCATGCTCGGTGCGGTCCGGGAGGCGTGCCGGTCTCCGCCGGACCGGTCGCCGCCGCCGGTCTGCTGGATGCGGCGGGCGCCGCGGCCGTCCAGCAGGTCGGTGACGGTCGCCTCACCGTTCCAGTGCGGCGTCATCCGCATCCGGACGGCACCGACGTGCGGGTCGGTGCGGTCGGCGAGCACTTCATGGACGAGGTCGGTGCGGCGTCCGTCGGCGGCCGTCCAGGTCAGCGACGTACGGACGACGCCGCAGTGCAGGAGGAGCGACTGGCGGTAGTCGGAGATGCGGCCGGCGGGCGTAGAAGAGTTGAAGGTATCGCTCCGCGCTCCGCCCGTGCTGACCGTGAGGCCGGTCCAGTTGGGCAGGGCGGCGACGGCCTGGCGGTCCTCGGCGGTCTTCTTGTTGTGCGCGTAGAGGCCGGACACGAAGGAGCCGTCGTAGCGCGGGGTGAACAGCGGCCATCCCGTCCTGGCCTCGCTCTCGGTGTATCCGGTGCCGTTGGGCGGTACGCGTTGTCCCAGGTAACCGTTGCCGACGAAGGCGTGATACGTGTCCTTGGCGTCGGCCCGGGTGGTGGTGTCGAGGGTCCATCCGTCATCCGTGCGGCAGTGCGCGCCGGGGGTGGTGGCGCCGTCCCGGCCCGTGCCGGTCGCGACCGAAGGCACCGAGGCGACGAGGGTTCCGGCCAGCAGCACCGCGGTCAGTCGGGCGGCGCGCGGCCGCGCACCATGGGAGTACGTCATTGTTCTCCGTCACTCTGGTTCGCCTTGCGAGGGTTCAGGGACCCTAAATTTCCTGAACGAGTCACGTCAATAGATGCGTGTTCCCGGTCAAGTCTCGAAGACATGGAGAACGTGTGGGGGCGCGCGTGGTCACGCCGTGTCGGCCGAGCCGGGGGTGCTCGCGTTCACCGGCGCGCGTTGCTGAGCCCGCGGCCCGGCCGGGCAGGTGAGGGGGTGCGGACTGGGCCATGAGGTCGGTCGGTGCGCGCAGGACCGCGGTGTCGCCGGTGGCGGTCCGCATCATCCGCTGCGTGCGACCACGCGACCTGCGGGCTGCGGGCTGCGGGCGGGGGTTGTCGGCCCACCACGCCGGGGCTCCGGACGCCCCGGCGGCTCGTACGAGCGTCTTCCGTCCGGGGGCTCGAGCCAAACCGCGACGGGAGGCCTTGTGGGCACAAGCCATGAACCGGATGGCTACGGGCGTTCGGCGGCCGGGAGTTCCACCGTGGTGACGACACGGGTCAGGGAGGGCTTGCGGGGCACGGACCCGAACCCGAAGCGGACCGGGGGTTCCACCGCGGTGAGCGCGCCCAGGTCCCGCCCGTCCCAGGAGGCGCGCGCCGAGGTGAGGGTGCGCAGGTCCCTGGCTGCGTACCACTCACGGCGTCCCCCGCCCGCGCTGCCGCGCGTCCGTACGCCCGGCATCAGCAGACGGGCGGGCACGTCACAGAGGGCGGCCCAGCCGGGGCTGCTCGCGAGGCGACCCGGGACCAGGCGCAGCAGGCACCCGAGCGCCGTGGAGCGCCCGGGCCGGAAGGCGAGCCGCAGCGGCCCCGCCGTCACGGTCCACTCCTGTCGCCCCTGCCCGGACTCGACGGTCACGGGCCAGATGACGATGTCGTCGAAGCGGTACGTGGCGGCGACGAACTCCGCGACCCGCAGCGACGGCGCGAGCAGCACGCGGCGGCCGTCGGCGTGCTCCACCATGACGTCGGCGAACGGCCCCATCGGGGACACCGGCCAGTGCCCTACGACCAGCCGCACGCCGGAGCCGGTGCCGAGGCCCGCGATCCATCCGTCGAAGCGCAGGAGGCCCCCGTTCCTCCGCGTCCTGCGGAGGAACGGGGGCCCGCACCGTGTTCGAATGCGCCTCCCGCCTAGCTCTGCGGCGGGTCCTGCTGGGACCGGTCCGAGCCGAACTGGTCCCGGAGCTTGTCCTGGGCGGTGTCGACCTGGCTGGAGTACTTGCCCTGGGTCCTGTCGTCGACGAAGTCGCCGGCCTTGTCGATTCCCTGCCCGGCCTTGTCCTCGTGCCCCTTGAGCATCTGCTTGAGCTTGTCCATGACCGACATGGGCTGTACCTGCCTCTCGACTCTTCGCTTTCCTCCCCTTCCCCTCCAGATTCAGGGCGCGACGCCGGATCCGCATCCTGTGGAGCCAACCAGATTCGAACACATGAACCACTCCCTCAGTCCGGATCCCCGGGAGGAGCGGCGGCAGGGACCGTGACGGCGAGATGGCCGCCCCGGTCCGGGCGCGGGTCGTCGACGGCCTTCAGACGGGTGGCCAAGTGGCCGATCACCCGGGCGGTGAGCGAGCCGTCCGGCGTGGCCGTGCCGTCCGGGGGCAGCCGGGCCTCGTCCCGGCTCGGGGGGCTGTCCCCGAAATAGCGAGCCATGTCCTTGTTGACGGCCCAGCAGGCGACCGAGACCTCGAACCGGCCGGGAGCGGTCGGGCGCACGCGGACGTGGGCGTGCAGGTCGAAGCCGTCTCCGCCGAGCGTGACCGTCGTGGACAGCTCCTGCCCGTCTGCGCACCGGTGCATCAGCTCGCGTACGGCCGGTTCCACGACCGCCCGCGCCATCGGTTGTGCGTAGACCATCCGATTCCCCCCTGACCGCTGAAGTGTCTCCGCGCGAGACTCTCGGCGGCCATGCCCATGCGTCAACTCCCCTTCCGATACGCGTAACTCCTCGTACGCGTGACCAGGAGATGTTGCGGGCATGACAAGGCTGCTCAAGCTGCCCGTCACCGTCCCGCCGTACCCGAGGAGAACCCCCCTTGAAGCTGAAGTCGAAGTCGAGGTCGAGGTCGAGGTCGAGTCGTGTGATCCGACGTGCCTCCCTGCCCGTCGGCGGCGCCCTCACCCTGGTCGTGGCCTTCGCCGGATCGGCCGTCGCCGCGCCGCCGCAGGCACTGCCCGCGAACGCCGACGGCACCGAGCAGACGTTCCAGCCCGCGTACGACTACGACGGTGACGGCTGTTATCCGACGCCCGCCATCGGACCCGACGGAACGGTGAACGGCGGGCTCAAGCCGAGCGGCGCCGTCAACGGGCAGTGCCATGACGCGAGCGACCTCGCCGACACCAACGGCTACTCCCGCACCAAGTGCAACAACGGCTGGTGCGCCGTCATGTACGGCCTCTACTTCGAAAAGGACCAGGCCGTGGCGGGCAGTGGCCTCGGCGGCCACCGGCACGACTGGGAGCACGTCGTCGTGTGGGTGAAGGACGGACGCGCCGAGTACGTCGCCACCTCGGCCCACGGCAAGTTCCGCGTCCACTCGCGCGACCAGATCCGCTGGGACGGCACGCATCCGAAGATCGTCTACCACAAGGACGGCATCGGGACGCACTGCTTCCGCGCCGCGACCGCGGGCGACGAGCCTCCCGAGAACCACCGCGGCGCCTGGCAGTTCCCCGCCCTCATCGGCTGGAACGGTTACCCGGCGGGGCTTCGGGACAAGCTGAGCGCCCACGACTTCGGCAGCGCCCATTTCGGGCTCAAGGACGCGAGCTTCCCCGGCCATCTGGCCGCGGCCCTCCCGGCGGGCGTGCCTTTTGACGTCAACGCCTGAGGCACCCTGAGCCGACCTGAGACGCATTGGGGCGTTTTGGGCGATACGAGTGCCGATCGTGGGCATGTGGATCACATGACTGACGTCGGCTTCCACGCCCGCAGGTACGGGCCTCCACCGCGCGAGGGCCGCCCGGCCCACGTGCTCGTCCACGGACTCGGGCTCTCGGGCCGCTACTTCGTGCCGCTCGCGCGCCGACTGGCCGCGGGCGGCGCGAGCGTCGTCGTGCCCGACCTCCCGGGCAACGGGCGCTCGCGGTCCGTCGTACGCCGTGCGCCCGACGTCGAACGGCTCGCGGACGCCCTGGCGCACGGCCTGGAGCGCGGTCTGCCGCCGGGGCCCGCTGTCCTGGTGGCGAACTCGGTCGGCTGCCAGGTGGTCGCTGCCCTCGCCGCCCGCCACCCCCACCTGGTGAGCCACCTCGTGCTGGTCGGCCCCGCGCTCGACCCGCGCGCCTCCGGTCTGCGGCAGTTCGGTCGGCTCGTCGCCGACGCCCCCAGGGAACCCCTCGCCCTGCTCGCGGTCGCCGGATTCGACTACCTGGTCACCGGACCCCTGCGCTGCGCGGCTTCCTTCCGTCACGCGCTGCGGGACGCGGCCGATGCATTCGAGGCGCACCTGGCCCGGGTCCGCGCACCCACCCTCGCCGTCCGTGGAGCGGGTGACACCATCGCCTCCGTCGCATGGACGCGGCGCGTGGCGGATCTCGTCGCCGACGGGTACGCGCAGGACATCCCCGGCGCCGCCCACGCGGCCCACTTCGGCGCGCCGGACGCCCTCGCCGCGCTGATCGAGAAGTTCACGGCGGGAGAACCCGGATGACGTCCCATCCCTCGCCCTGGCTCCGTCTGCTGCCCGGCATCTCACCCAAGCGCCGCGGCTTCGTCCTCGCCTGGTGGGGGTTCGCCCTGACCTTCGGCGGGATGCGCCTGCTGACCTGGCTCATCCACATCGACGTGGCAGGGATCGGCGACATGCAGGCCGGCGGGGTGCACATCCACCACTACGTGTGGGGAATCCTGCTGCTCGCGGCGGTGGGTGCGGCAGGCCTGACCGATCGTTCCGCGCGGGCACGCGCCTGGACAGGGCTCGCCTACGGAGTGGGCCTGGCCCTCGTCGTCGACGAGGCGGCGCTGCTGATCAGCCTGGAGGACGTGTACTGGGACACGCAAGGAGGGATCAGCGTCGCCCTGGCCATCGCCGTGATCGCCGTCGCCGGGAGCGTCCTCGCGGTCACACGGGGGCGCCGGGCGTCCAAGAACGACGCGCACGAGGAGGACGGCTGACCGACGGGGCTACTTCGGCTCCACATCGGTGTGGAGCATGTGGTGGTCCGAGTACGGCGTGGGCTGTACGCGGTGCTCGCGCGCGGCGAAGCCACGCAGGAAGACGTAGTCGAACTTGCTGTGCCAGTCGGTCGTCGGTTCGCACGGCCCCGTGGGCTCGGGGCGGCACTCGGAGTCCGTGTCCTCGGCCAGCTCCCAGAGGGGGCCGAGTTCGGGGGCGTCCGGCACCGCGTTGAAGTCGCCGAGGACGATCGCGCGGTCGTGCCGGGCGACCGCCTCGGCCAGTACGCCGACCTGGGCCGCCCGGAACGACTCCTGCTGCCGCTGGGCGAGATGCGTGTTGAAGACCCGCACGGACCGGCCGCCCACGGTGGTGGTGACGGCCAGGTACCCGCGGTCCTCGGAGCCACCGTCGGGATATTCCACGACGACCGGGTCCTTCATCGGCGCCGCCGAGAGGACGGCCTGGCCGAAGCCTCCCGGATTCCACGGCACTCCCCCGCAGCGGCCCCAGTCCTGGAGGACCGTCCCGTACCGGACGTGGTAATCGAGGCCGTAGAAGCTCCGCAGATAGTTCCTGATCCGCTCCACGTCCCGTACGCACGCCTCTTGCAGACCGATGACCTGGGGCGCGTACGTGGCGATGTCCGCCGCCCGGTCGATGTTGCTCACGTCGCAGGGATTGCAGATGTTCCACGTCATGACCCGGTTCGGCACGATCTCGCCGACCGCGTCGACCGGCAGCGACCTGACGAAGAGGGCACCGCTCGGGGCGCTGGGGCCGACGAGCAGCATGAACACCGCGAACATGGTGCCCGCCAGCACCCTCGTGCCCTTACGGAACACCCTCGCCCCCTCGCCCCGGCTACGCCCCGCAGTCCCTGCAGTGTGCATGCACGAGATTATGTGACGGCCTCGGAACACGACACGAAAGGACCCCCACATGTCCGGCGACCGGCTCATGCGCATCCACGGCCCCGAGTTCAAGGCCATGTCCGAACGGGTCCTGCGGGCCACGGAACTCACGTCCCGCCTGAACGTCCTGCCCTTCGAGGACGAGGAGGGCAAGGCAGCCCTGTTCGAGCAGGTCCTGGGCAAGCCCCTGCCCCCGCGAACCACGATCTACCCGCCCTTCTACACGGACCACGGCCTCAACCTGGACCTCGCGGAGCGCGTGTTCATCAACCAGAACTGCACGTTCCTGGATTACGCCGGTATCCGGATCGGTGAGCGCGTGATGATCGCCCCCAAGGTCACGTTCATCACCGTCGGCCACCCGGTCGACCCCGAGGAGCGCCGGAGCTGGCTCACGGGCGGGCCCATCGACGTGGCGGAGAACGTGTGGATCGGCGCCGGTGCCACGATCCTCCCCGGCGTCAGCATCGGCCGCGACGCCGTGATCGCCGCGGGCGCGGTCGTGGCCGACGACGTGCCACCGGCCAGCCTGGTCACCGGCAGCAAGGCGACCGTCAACCGCCAGTGGTGAGGCGGGGCGTGGCCCACCCCGGTGTGTCACGTCACCACGGCACCTCCCCCTCGTCGTCGAAGAAGCCTCCCGTCGGGCCGCCGTCGGGCAGGTTCGCCAGCCGGATCGCGATGGCCGCGCCCTGCTCCGGGGTGCGGACGCCGCGGAAACCGTTGAGGTCGGTCGCGCAGTAGCCGGGGCAGGCCGCGTTGATCAGGATGTTCGTGTCGCTCAACTCCTTGGCGTACTGGACCGTCACCGCGTTCAGGAACGTCTTCGACGGCGCGTAGGCGACGGAGATCGGGCCCGTGTCGCCTCCGGGGGCGGTCTGCCGGGTGAGGGAGCCGACGCCGCTGGACATGTTCACGATCCGCGGCGACGACGAGCGGCGCAGCAGCGGCAGCAGCGCGTTGGTCACGCGGATGACGCCGATCACGTTGGTCTCCACGGCCGCTCGCACGGTCGCGACGTCGACCGTGGTCGGCATCTGCGGCGCGCTGCCGGTGATCCCGGCGTTGTTGACGAGCACGTCGAGGCGTCCGGCACGGTTCTCGATCTGCTCGGCCGCGGCGGTCACGCTCGCGTCGTCGGTCACGTCGAGCGGTACGCCGAACGCGTCGACGCCTGCCGCCCGGAGTTTCGCGACGGCGGTCTCGCGGCGCTCCTCGTCCCGCGCGCCGACTCCGACCTGCCAGCCGAGGGCGCCGAGACCGGCCGCGATCTCGTACCCGATTCCCTTGTTCGCGCCGGTGACCAGCGCGATCGTCTGTTCGCTCGTGTTCTTTCCGTTCATGACGCCCATCCTGTGCGGGCGTGGTGGGAGGCGGCCAACACCGATCGGGTGGGCGGCGATACCTCACGGGTATCGATCCTGGCGGCGGCCCGTGGGCGCGAGGGGCGGGGCCGGTAGCATCGCTCCGTGGAGACCAGGGAGTTGCGGTATTTCGTCGCCGTAGCAGAGGAACTGCACTTCGGCAGGGCCGCTCAGCGGCTCGGGATCGCGCAGCCCCCGTTGTCGCGGGCGATCCACCGACTCGAACGGCGCCTCGACGCGGTGCTGCTGGAACGCACGAGCCGCGCGGTGACCCTGACCGAGGCCGGGTCGGTCCTCCTGCGGGAGGCCCGGGCGGCGCTGGACGCCGTCGAGGCCGCCGAACGCCGCACCCGCCGCGCCGCCCTCGCCGCGACCGGCCGCCCCGCCGTGGTCCTCGCCACGAAGGCGGGCGCGTCCAGCGAACTGCTGGCGAAACTGCTCGACGCCTACGCCGCGGAACCCGACGCCGTCGCCGTCGACCTGCTGCTCTGCGGGATCGGCGAGCAGGAGCCCATGCTGCGTGACGGCCGGGCCGACGTGGCCCTGCTGCACCAGCCGTTCGACGACACGGCCGGCTTCGACGTCGAGGAGCTCCACACCGAGGGGCAGATCGTGGTGCTGCCCGCCGGGCACCCCCTCGCCGCCCGCGAACAGGTGCGGGCGGCCGAGGTCGCCGGGCTGCCCGATCTGCCGCTGCCGCGCTGGCCCGGACGCGACGGCACATACCCGGACGGGCCGGGGCCGCGGGCCAGGGACCACGCGCAGCTGTTCCAGCTGATCGCGCTGGGCCGTGCCTGCTGGATCGCGCCTCAGTCGTGCAGGGCACAGCTCGGCGACGATCTCGCGGGCGTGCCGGTGGTGGACGCGCCGCAGGTCACGACGGTCATCGCGTGGCCGCCGCACAGCCGGTCCCGGGCCGTCGCGGGTCTCGTACGGACCGCGACACGGCTCTGAGGGGCGAAAATGGATCGACATACGTCCTCGTGAGGCGCTGGGATGACCCCGACCGCCCGCCGCAACGAGCGGGCCCAGCGCAGGAGTTGTTCTTGACGACCGGAAGAACCGCGGACCCCCGGCCGCCGATCGATGCCGCACTTGCCGGACGCCTCGTCGGCACGCAGTTCCCGCAGTGGTCCGCCCTGCCCCTGACACTGCTCGAACCGGCGGGCTCGGACCATGTGATCTACCGTCTGGGGGACGACCTGGCGGTCCGGTTGCCCCGCCACGACGGGGCGGTCGGGCAGGCCGCGAAGGAGTCGGTGTGGCTCCCCCGGCTCGCGCCGCACCTGCCGTTGGCGATCCCGGTACCGGTCGCGGTGGGCGAGCCCGACTTCGGCTATCCGTGGCCATGGGCCGTGTCCCGGTGGCTGGACGGCGAGGTGGCGACCGCGGAGTCGCTGGCCGACTCGTCCCGGGCCGCCGTCCAGCTCGCCGAATTCCTCACCGCCCTGCAGACGTTCGTACCGGACGGCTCCTCAGCAGACGGTGGCCTCGCGGGGGTCGGCGAGGATCTGGCCGGTGAGCCGCTGGCCGCACGGGACCGGGCGACACGGGCCGCCATCGCCGAGCTCGACGGCGTGTTCGACGCGACGGCCATGACCGAGCTGTGGGACGCGGCGCTCCACGCACCCGCGTGGGACCGCCCGCCCGTCTGGTTCCACGGCGACTTCCACACCGGCAACCTGCTGACCGTCGACGGCCGCCTCAGCGCGGTCATCGACTTCGGCGGCCTCGGCATCGGCGACCCGGCCTGCGACCTGATGATCGCCTACACCCTGATGTCCGCCGGGAGCCGAGCGGCCTTCCGTGCCGCGCTCGGCGTCGACGACGCCACCTGGACCAGGGGCCGCGGCTGGGCGCTGGCCACGGGCCTCAACGCGTACACCACGTACGCCGCCGTCAGCCCCGGGGTCGCCGCGCAGACCTCCCGGCAGATCACCGAGGCGCTGATCGGCTGAGCGGGTCCCGGCGGTCAGGCTCCGGGAAGGAAGAGGCAGAGCAGATGGCCGTGCGGGTCGCGGAGAACCCGTACGTGCTGCAACGGCTGGTGCCCCTCCACCGTCGCGCCCAGCGCGCAGGCGCGCTCGGTCTCCGCCGCCAGGTCGTCGACCTGGATGTCCAGGTGTGCCTGCATCTGCTGCGTACCGGGGAGCTGGGGCCACGTCGGGGGCGTGTGGTCGGGTTCCAGCTGGAAGCTGAGGCCGGGGCGTTCCGATTCGAGCGGTCGCAGGCGGACCCACTCCGGGCTGTGCTCGACCTCCTCCCAGCCCAGCAGGGCACGGTAGAAATCGGCCAGTGCGGGCGGGTCGGGCGTGCCGAGGACGTATGCGGCGAGAGTCATGGTCATCCCCCCACACTGCCCTCACCTCTCCCTCCCACACCACTGGCATACCGTCGACACATGGCGCAGGTCACAGGAACTCCGCCGGTGCGGCGGAGAGGGAGTGACCGTGAGGGAATCGGAGAAGGATCTGCGCGAACTGCGCGAACGCGTGAGAGCCGGCGAGCGTGACGCGTTCGCCGAGCTGTACGACCAGTACGCCCGGCAGGTCTACCGGCACGCGCTGTGGCTCACCGGTGACTGGTCGACCGCGGAGGACATCATGTCGGAGACATTCCTGGCGGCGTGGCGGGGGCGGGAACAGCTCCACGCGGACGAGGCCTCGCTGCGCCCCTGGCTGCTGGGCATCGCCACCCACAAGGCGGAGAACACACGGCGCGGTCTGCGCCGCCGCCTGGCGTTCCTGGCCCGCCAGCGGCAGCAGACCGTGGTCGCCGACTTCGCCCCGGAGCTCGCGGGACGCATCGACGACGCGCGGCGGCTGCACGCCGTACAGGCCGCGCTGGGCCGACTGAAGCGGCACGAGCGGGAAGTGCTGACGCTGTGCGTGTGGTCGGGTCTCGACTACCGGCAGACGGCCGAGGCGCTCGGCGTGCCCGTCGGCACGGTGCGGTCGCGGCTGTCCCGGGCACGGGCGGAGCTCGCCCGGTACGCGGACGAGGCGGCCGCCGGACGAGCGGCAGAAAGCAGGGAACCCCGCCTGGGCCGCGGAGAGATGACAGGTGACGCCGCGCTCGCGGCCCTGCCCGTGCGGGAGGAAACGGCATGAACCACTGGGACACCGACTCGACCGCTCTGAACTCCGCGTCCGAGGCCCGGCGTGCGGACGCCGACGTCGAGGAGCTCGCCCGGCTCCTGCCGCCCCCGGCCCCTCGGGGACTCCCGCACGAGCAGTACCTCCACCACAAGGAACGACTGATGCGAAGCATCGACCACGACCAGGCACAGGCCCAGGCGAACGCCGACCGCACCGGTGGGGCCCGCCTCGCCCGCCGCCTGCTGCGCCCCGCCCTCCTCGTGCCCGTCTCGGCCCTCGCCCTCGGCGGCATCCTGGCCACGGGCGTGGCCCTCACGACCGGTGACGACGCGCCGGCCACCGCGGCGACCGGCCGGCACGAGGCGCGGGGCATGCGGCCCGCGGCGGCGCTGCTCGACCGGATCTCCGACGCCGCGGGCAGAGGCGACGCGCTGCGGGTCAGGGACGACCAGTTCGCGTACACCAGGTCCAAGGTCGGCGGGGCGGACCTCAGCAGCGGCAAGGCGGTGGTCGGCCCGCTCAGGGACACCGAGTCCTGGGTGTCCCAGGAGCCGGGCCCGCTGCGCAAGCTGGGACTGACCCGCACTGCGGGAGAGACGCTGCCCATCAACGCCGAGCTGGGCGACACGCACGGCACACCGGCGGGCCTGGGCAGGCCCACCTACCACTGGCTCTCCACGCTGCCCACCGACCCCGACAAGCTCCTTGACTACCTGTACGCCAAGGTGCCGAAGTCCGATGAGGCGGAGCGCGACCAGGCCGTCTTCGACTGCATCGGCGGGCTCCTCGGCGGAGTGACGCCGCCCGAGACGGCCGCCGCGCTCTACCGGGCGGCCGCCAGGATCCCCGGTGTCACGAAGGTGCCCACGGCCAAGGACGTCACCGGCCGGACCGGCGTCGGCATCGCCCGCGACGACACGACGTTCGGCGCCCGCACCGAATGGGTTTTCGACGCCCGGGACCTCACGTTCCTCGGATCACGGAGCTACCTCGTGAAGGACACGGAGTACGGCAAGGCGGGAACACTCATGTCGGCCGAGGCCGTGCTCGACTTCGCGGTGGTCGACAAGGCGGGCCAGGCACCCGGCACGGCACGGCAGAGCTGAGCGACCCCGGAGTCCATGACATGAAGCCACACGTCGGCGTGATCGCGTCGTACGACTTCACACGCGAGGCGGAACTGCGCCGCTGGTTCCCGCCCGGGGTGGAGCACACGCTGACGCTCACCGGGCGGGTCCCCTATCGGGACAACCTGGAGCTCGTCTCCCGTCTGGGCAGTCCGGACCTGCTGGCGGAGCCGACCCGCGAGCTCGTCGAACACGGCGCGCGGGCCGTGGCGTATCTGTGCACGGCCTGCACCTTCGTCGGCGGAGTGGCGGGCGAGCGGGCACTCCGGAAAGCGATGACGGACCACGGCGCGCCCCGGGCGCTGACGACGAGCGGCGCGGTCACCGCCGCGCTCCGCGCCGTCGGCGCCCACCGCGTCGCCGTCGTACACCCCTACCAACACCCGGTCGACCGACGGCTCTCCGCCTACCTTGAAGCGTCCGGTTTCGACGTCGTGGCCCGCACACCGCTGGGCCTCGACAGGGTCGAGGACGTCTACGGGGTGGCGGAGCAGGACGTACTGGACAAGGTCCTGTCCGGCGACCATCCCGACGCGGACGCCGTCTTCGTCAGCTGCACGGCCCTGCCCACCTATGACGCCATCGCTCCCCTCGAAGAACGCACGGGCAAGCCGGTCATCAGCGCGAACCAGGCGACTGCCTGGGCGCTGCTGGAGGCGGTGGGCGAAGGGGCGCTGGGGCCGGGACAGCGGCTCGTCTCCCTGCCCGGGAGCGTGCGGCCTCCGTCGCCGCTGTGACGTGTTCAGCGTGAGGCGAGGCGCTCCAGCAGTGCCGCGCCGCGCTCCAGCAACACCCGTTCCTCGTCCGTGAGTTCGTCCTCGATGGCCTGTGCGAGCCAGCCGACCCTGCGGCCGCGTTCCGCCTCCAGCGCGGCGCGGCCCTCGTCCGTCAGCTCGACCAGTGACTTGCGGCCGTCCGTGGGGTGCGCCCTGCGCGTGATCAGGTTCTGCTCCATGAGCAGACCCACCGCTCGGGCCATCGACTGGGGGCGTACGCGCTGATCGGCGGCCAGGTCGCTGGTGGTCATGGCGCCGTCGCGGTCGAGTGCGCCGAGGACGGCGACCTGGCCCAGCGGGATCTGGTCCTCGTGCTGGACGCGCCGGGTGAGCTTGCCCATCGCGGTACGCAGTTCGGCGGCGATGGCGGCGGCCTCCGAGGGGCGCGCGGTCGGCGATGCGGGCGAGGTGGGCATAGGGCACTTTACCGCGCCTGGGGGCGGCGCCGCTGATCTGACCTGCACAGCTGTGCCGAGCGTGAGGGCGGAGTGGCGGACCGCGCAGAGGCACTGCACAGCAATGCTGTTCAGCGAAACTGAGCAGCATTGCTGTATGGTTTCGTTCTGTCGGGCTCAGCGCCAGCGTTGTCGCAGCCGGGCCCCGGCACACGACAACGGGGAGGAACTCCCATGTCCACCAAGGCAACCGGAACGGTCGACGCCGCCATCGAGACCGTCACCGCCCGCCGGATCATCGACAGCCGCGGCAATCCCACGGTCGAGGTCGACATCGTCCTGGCCGACGGGTCCCTGGGGCGCGCGGCCGTCCCCTCCGGCGCCTCCACCGGCGCCCGTGAGGCCGTGGAGCTGCGTGACGGCGACTCCGCGCGCTGGCACGGCAAGGGCGTCGACCGGGCCGTGGCGCACGTCAACGGGGAGATCGCGGCCTCCGTGCGCGGCCGGGACGCGGCGGACCAGGCGGGGCTCGACGCCGCGCTCGTCGCCCTCGACGGCACCCCCACGAAGTCCCGCCTCGGCGCCAACGCGATCCTCGGCGTCTCCCTCGCCGCCGCCAAAGCCGCCGCGGCGGCCCACCGCCTGCCCCTCTACCGCTACCTCGGCGGAGCCGACGCCCGGCTCCTGCCGCTGCCCATGATGAACATCGTCAACGGCGGCGCGCACGCCGACAATCCGCTGGATTTCCAGGAGTTCATGATTGCCCCTGTGGGTGCGGACACCTTCGCCGAAGCCGTGCGCATGGGCAGCGAGGTCTTTCACACCTTGCGCCGCGACCTCCTGGCCGCCGGGCACTCCACCGGCGTCGGCGACGAGGGCGGCTTCGCGCCCGCGCTGCGCACCGCCGAGGAAGCGCTCGACTTCGTGATGGCCGCCATCGAGCGCACGGGCTACCGCCCCGGCCCGGACATCGGCCTCGTCATGGATCCGGCGTCGTCGGAGTTCTTCCGCGACGGGGTGTACGACTACGCGGGCGAGGGGATACGCCGCACGCCGTCCGAGAACGTCGACTATCTGGCCAGGCTCATCGACGCCTACCCGGTCGTCTCCATCGAGGACCCGATGGCGGAGGACGACCTGGACGGCTGGCGCGAACTGACCGCCCGCGTCGGCGACCGCTGCCAGCTCACCGGCGACGACGTGTTCTGCACCAACGAGACGCTGCTGCGCGAGGGCATCCGCACGGGTGTCGGCAACTCGGTCCTGGTCAAGGTCAACCAGATCGGCACGCTGACCGAGGCACTCGCCGCGGTGACCACGGCCCAGCGGGCGGGCTGGACGGCCGTCATGTCACACCGCTCGGGCGAGACCGAGGACACGACCATCGCCGACCTGGCGGTGGCGACCGGCTGCGGCCAGATCAAGACCGGCTCGCTCTCCCGCTCCGACCGCACCGCCAAGTACAACCAACTCATCCGTATCGAGGAGGAGTTGGGCGACGCGGCACGGTACGCGGGCGGCTCTGCACTGAGTGGGGCCTGAGGGACCACGCCCACCAGGACGGACTTGCGGACCACGCCCCAGGACGGACTTGCGGGCCACCGCTCGGGAGCGGTGGCCCGCCAGGAGCCGTGGCCCACGGGGGTGCCGAAGTGCGCGGTCAGCTCACCAGCGCGGCGCGCAGCGCCTTCTTGTCGACCTTGCCGACCTTCGTCGTCGGCAGCCGGTCGAGCAGGACCGTCTTCCGGGGCGTGTACAGCTCCCCCAGCTCGGCGGTCACCGCCGCGCCGACCGCGTCCGGGTCGACCTCGGTGCCCTCCGCCGTGGCGAGGAAGATCTGCACGGCCTCGCCGTACTCCTCGTCCGGTACGCCGAGCGCCGCCGCGTTGCGCACGCCGGGCAGCGTGAGCAGGAAGTCCTCGAGGACCCGCGAGTAGACGTTGTCGCTGGTGCTGCCGGTGACGATGATGTCCTTGGCCCGGTCGACGAGATAGAGGTAGCCCTCCGCGTCGAGGTATCCCATGTCGCCGGTGCGCAGCCAGCCGTCGTGCAGCGCCTCCGCGGTGCGCTCCGGGTCCTCGTAGTAACCGAGCATCACCGTCTCCCCGCGCACGCACACCTCGCCGACCTGCCTGGCGGGCAGCGCCACCGTGCTGTTCTCGGCGCGGATCTCTATCTCGGTGTCGGTGATGGCGCGACCGCAGCTGCGCCAGAGTTCGGGCCGCCGGGCCGCCTCCGACGCGAGGTCCTCCGCGCCGAACGCGGATATGCCGAGCGCCTCCGACTGCCCGTAGCCCTGACTGAGCACGGGCCCGAAGACCTCGACGGCCTGCTGCAGGCGGCTGGGCGATGTCGCCGCGCCGCCGACGACGACGCGCCGCAGGTCGGGGAAGGCTCCCGGCGCGCAGTCCGGGTGGTCGAGAAGCGCGTACATCATGGGCGGTACGAACATCGTGGCCGTGATCCGCTCCTCACGCAGCACCCTGAGCGCCGCGCCCGCTTCGAACTCGGGGAGTACGACGAGGGGCGCCCCCGTCACCAGTGCCTGGAGCGAGGTCAGGTGGCCGCTGCCGTGTGTGAGCAGCGTGGAGACGAGCACGCGGTCCTCGGCCGGGGCCATGGGCGGGAAGAAGGTGGAGTTGCGCGGTGCGTCCTGCTGCGCTTCGTCGACCAGGCCCAGCAGCGCGGCGTACAACCGGTGGCTGTGTGCCGCGAGCTTCGGGCGGCCGAGTGTGCCGCCGGTGTAGAGGACGGTGACCGCCTCGTCCGCCGCCGGGGCGGGGATGCCCTCGGGGCGTGCCGTCGGGCACTCGGCCGCCAGGGCCAGGAGGTCCGCGCACTGAACTGCGCAGGGACCGAGGCTGAACAGGGCGGGGGCGTGGACGCTGCGGCCGGCCGCGTCGGCGGCGCGCTCCGCGAAGAGCGGATCCGTGACGACCGCGCGCGCCCGGGACTGCTCGACCAGCGCGGCGAGTTCGCCGGGTCCCGGCTCGGGCGGCAGGAACACGACGCGGCAGCCGATGAGATGCACGGCGAGCTGCACCAGTACGGAGTCCGCACGATTGGCCAGGAACAGACCCACGCCGTCGCCGGGCTCGAGACCCTGCCGCCGCAGCGCGTGCCCCAGACCGAACAGCCGCTCCCGAGCCTCTCTCCTGGTCAGCCTCTGCTCGCCCTGGACGAGCGCTTCGGCGCTGTCGTCCGTGTGCCAGTGCTCCAGGATGCGGTCCACGTAGGTCCGCGGCTCGGTTGTTTGCTGTGCGTTGTCGATCATGGACATATGCAAACATGCGAGCCGGGAACCCGTTCGGCGCAGGGGGTGGTTTCGGCCGGAAACAGTCGGAGTAACATGCCCGCTCCGGGGCGGCCGACGGCCGCCGTCGCGGGGGCGGTGCTTCATGTCGCCGACATCTCGCGCCCCTTGCGTCGAGTGCCGCGCATGTAGTGCGCTGATCCCCATGGGAAAGAGAAGCATCGCCGCAATGACCGCCGCTCTTGTCACGGGGTCCCTGCTGACAGGCTTATCGGGTACGAGTGCCAACGCCGACACCCCCGCGGACGCACGGTCGGCCCGCTCGGACCGGCTGTCCGGGGTCGACCTCGACACCGTGACCATCCCGCAGTTACAGGCCCGTATGGCGCGGGGTTCGCTGACCTCGTCGGCGCTGACCCGGGCGTATCTGCGGCGGATCGAGAAGGTCGATCCGAAGATCCACGCCGTGCTGCGCACCAGCCCGACGGCGCTGCGCGAGGCGGCCGCGAGCGACAAACGGCACCGGAGCGGCAGGACTCTCGGGCCGCTGGACGGTATCCCCGTCCTGCTCAAGGACAACGTGAACACGCGCGACATGCCGACCACGGCCGGTTCGCTCGCGCTCGCCGGAAAACCGCCCGGAACGGACGCCGCACTCGTGACCCGGCTCCGCGAGGCGGGGGCCGTGATCCTCGGCAAGACGAACCTGTCCGAGTGGGCCAACTTCCGGGCGGCCAAGCCGACATCGGGCTGGTCGGCGGTGGGCGGCCAGACCAACAATCCTTACGTTCTCGACCGCAATCCGTGCGGTTCGTCGTCCGGCTCCGCCGCCGCTCTTGCCGCCTCGCTGGCACAGGTGGCGATCGGCACCGAGACGGACGGCTCCATCGTCTGCCCGGCCGGCATGAACGGCGTCGTCGGCCACAAGCCCAGCCTCGGCGTGGTCAGCCGGTCGGGCGTGGTCCCGATCTCCGCCGAGCAGGACACCGCGGGGCCCATGGCACGCAACGTGACCGACACGGCACTCACGCTGTCCGTACTGAGCGAGGACAAGGACGGGTCCCGTGACGCCGCCCGCGACGGTCTCGGCGGCGGTCTCCATGGCGATCTCCGCGACGGTCTCCGCGGCAAGCGGATCGGCCTGTGGCGTCTCCCCTCGCTCGGGCCCGACGTGGACGCGCTGATGACGCGTACGGCGGAGAAGCTGCGCAAGGCCGGAGCGGTGGTCGTCGAGGTGACGCCCCCGTACCAGGCGCGGCTCGCCGAGCTCGAATTCCCCGCGCTGCTGAGCGAGTTCCACCGGGACATCGACGCGTACCTCGCGACGCGCGAGGGCCCGCGGAACCTCGCGGAACTCATCGAGTTCAACCGCGCGCACCCGCAGGAGCAGAGCTGCTTCGCCGGCCAGGAACTCTTCGAGCAGGCGCTCGCCGCGCCGCCCACGACCGACCCCGAGTACCGTGCGATGCGGGCCGAGTTGAAGGATCTCTCCCAGCGGTCCTTGGACGAGACCCTGTCCACCCACCGCCTCGACGCCATCGCCGCACCCACGAACCCGCCCGCCTGGACGACGGACTGCGCACGCGGCGACAACGACGTCATCCCCTCGTCCACCCCCGCGGCCGTCGCCGGATACCCCTCCCTCTCGGTTCCCGCCGGATCCGTGGGCGAACTCCCGGTCGGGCTGCTCCTGATGTCCGGCAACCACCGGGACGCCAAGCTGCTGGAACTGGGAGCGTCGGTGGAGGACCGGCTCAACGCCTGGCGGGCGCCGCACTATCTGCCGACGGTGGACACGGCGGGCACGGGGCGGTGACCGACGGCGGGCGCCCCGCAGCCCGTTGAGCCCCCTCACTCCCACCCACTCACAGCACGCCCAGGTCGCGAGCACGCAGCGCGGCCTGGGGTGCGGTCCCACAGGCCGCGGCGGGCGAGGATGCGGATGACGTGGTTCTTCACCGCGCCCTCACCGAGGTGCAGGACGCGCGGGGCGGTCTGGAGGGACTGACCGACTCGCGCGAGGTCCGCGAGAGACCACTTCAGGAACGCGCCGGGCGCGTCGGCGCGCGGCGCCCCGAGATGAGCTCCAACTGCGCGGAGACGGTGGTGAGATGGTGTCCCAGGCTGTCGTGGGTGTCGCCCCGCGCGAGGCGGACGCGTTCGCTCGCGCCTCAGCAGGTCCGACACGCGCTCCTGGACGCGATACCACTCGGGTGCCCCGACGGCCTTGATCGCGCAGGCCGCGGCCCGCGACGCCCGAAGGTGGTGGTCGGAGTCCGTGTCGGAAGGATCATGGTCTCCCCCGGGCCGTTGGTCGGGTCAGCGGCCACTTGTCGTTTATCGATATGGCCCACTAACCTACGGGCATATCGAAAAACGATAGGAAGGCTTGCAGTGAACACGCGACTCACGAGGACCCTGGCGTCAGTGACCTTCGCGCTGGCGGCACTCTGCGGACTCGCCTTCGCGGGCACGGCGGTCACGCACATGCTCGACGACGGCGCGGTCTGTGTGGAGACGGGCTTCTGGCAGAACGCGAAGCTCGCGTCGGACGAACCCCTGCCGATCCGCGAGGGCGTGGACGCGGCCGCCAGCGCCACCCGCCTCTGCCAGGACGACCCGTCCGTCGCGCAACGCGCCGCCGATCTCGGGAACGAACTGCCCTGGCTGCTGTTCGGCGCCCTGGCGCTACTGCTCTTCTCGCGGCTGCTCAACGCCGTCCTCGAGCAGGGGCCGTTCACCGACGCCGTGTCGCGCCGCCTCTCCGCCCTCGGCTGGCTGGTCACCGTGGGCACGCCCGTCGCCGGGCTCGTCGTCGGCTGGTCGCACTCCTGGCTCGTCGCGAGCATGGCGCCGATCGTGGGTTCGGAACCGACGGTCGCCGGACCCCAGGCCCTCATCCTCGCCGGTCTCGCCGCGGTGATCATGGGGAAGATCATGCGCGAGGGCGTCCGCATGCGGGAGGATCTCGAAGGGACCATCTGAGGCCGAACCCGAAGAGACCATCTGATGCCCGAAGACGAACTGCACTCGATCCGGATTCACCTGGACCGGCTCCTGGCGGAGCGCGGCATGACCCTCACCGAACTGTCGGAGAAGGTGGGAATCACCGTCGTCAATCTGTCCGTGCTCAAGAACGGGCGAGCCAAGGCCGTCCGCTTCTCGACCCTGTCGCGGATCTGTGAGGTCCTCCGATGCCAGCCGGGGGACCTGATCACCCACGATGCCGGCAAGGGGGACGAGGGGGAGGGCGGGCGGGCCTGAGCCGGGGCGGACATGGGGATGGAACAGGACCGTCCGGCACCCGTGCTCCCGCCGGTTCCACAGCTCGTTCGCCACGAAGTGCAGGACGTTGACCGTGACGACGGCCGGCGCGACGATCGCCACCGTGCGCGGGAACGCGGGCTGCAGGGACAGCGCGAGAACGATCGCCGTCACACCGTTCTGCTGGCCGAGCGCCAAGGACACCCTGTCGTAGGGGGCCAGGTTCCGGGCGATCAGCCCGCCGACGACCATCTGGGCGGCGAAGGCCGCCGCCCCCAGGGCGATCCCCGGCCCCGGCTCGACACCGTCGACCAGGAGCAGCCCGAGAGCGACCAGCGCCAGGTAGTACGCGGTGGTCAGCACCCGGCCGAGAACCGGCACCAGCAGGGGCGGCCGGTAGAACAGGCCGAGGACCGCCACGCCGAGCATCAGGCCGTACGCGGTGGCCGCCGCGAGGACACCGGCCAGCACCAGCAGGCAGACGGCCGTACGCGTCCCACCGCGCCACCCGCTCCCCACCGCCGCCCCCCGACGCGGCCGCAGCACGGACCAGGACAGTGCGGCCACGACGACCAGGGCGACGTTCCCCAGCATGGTCCAGGCGTACGCGTCCGGGGTGACGGGCAGCGCGGAGGCGTCCGCCCCGCCGTCCAGCGCGCTCAGCGCCACCGGTGCCAGATACGCCGTGAGCAGCACGGTGACCGGGTCGTCGAAGGACGACCAGACGGACAGCACGGCCTTGCCGCGCTCCGACATGCGGCTGCGCGAGCGCAGGGCCGCCACCGAGAGCGGGTCGATCTGGGCGACCGCGACCGCCAGGATCAGGTACGCCGGTTCCCCGACCGCGAGCCACAGCACCGGCATGATCAGCGCCGCCTTGGCGAGCACACCGACGGTGACCGCGAGCAGCAGCGTGCGCAGATCGCCGCGCGCCTCGGCGAGGCCGATGCCGGACGTCGAGCCGTACAGTCCGACGGCGAGCAGCAGCGACACGAGCACCGGGTAGGCCGCGGAGTCGGTCAGGTGGCCGGTCCCGGTGGCGGCGGAGAGCAGTCGGCAGGAACCGAGGACGGCGAGCATGACCCACAGGTGGTACGCCGCTCTCAACGTCCTCGCCATGACCCGCTCCCGTCCGGTCGGCTGCCTACGGCGACGAGCATCCCAGCAGTGTGGCGGCGCCGGGACCGAATGCTCGGGAGTTCAGCGGTTTCCGTCCGGTTCTGCGTCCCGTTCTTCGTCCGGGGTGGTCATCAGGTGCACCAGGTCGTTCATCCGGCGGTCGGCGCGGGCCACTTGACTCTGGTCGAGGGTGACGCCGAGCAGGAAGTGGTCCGCGGGACGGTGGACGTAGAAGAGGGCGCCCTCCTCGACGTCGAGGACGACCCGCGAGAGGCGGCCGGGCAGCACCGCGCGCAAGGACTGGTTGAGGCGTGCCACCACGTAGTGGAGGCGGTCGCCGAGCTCCGTGTAGCGGGTGCGGCGTTCGTCGCGGGTGAGGCTGCCGCCGAAGAAGCGGGACAGCTCCGGGTCGTTGAAGACGTCGGCGCTGAGCCGGCCGGTGCCCGGTGCGACGTATCCGGCGTAGTGCAGGGCGTCGGGCGACACCGCCTCGGCGCAGTGCTCCAACAACACGGGCTCCGTCGTCCCCCACTCCCCCTCCACCACCCGGTGCGGCTCCTTCGCCGTCGCGAGAGGCGTCCGCCCGATCACCGGCAGCGACGTCTCCGACTCGAAGCCGCCGGGGTTCATCAGGGGTAATCCGATCTCCCGGCGGAAGGCGCCCACCAGTTCGGCCATGGCCCGGTCACCCGCCTCCACCGTGCCGGCGCCCAGCGAGACGCCGGTCAGGCAGTCGTCGGCGCGGAAGTAGTAGTGGAAGACGGCGCCGTCCCCGACCTGGAGCACGCTGCGGATGAGCCTGCCGCTGTCGACGGAACGCAGTACGTGTTCCATTCGGCCGAGGACGTAGTGGAGTTGACGTCCCAGGCGCACGAACCGTTCGCGCCGCACATCCTGTTCCTTGCCGCCGGGGCCGCCGTACCCGCCGCCCTGCGCCTCGGGAAGCCGGTCGAGGATGTCCGCCGAATAGCCGAAGACGCCCCAGCGGTACTGCGCCACATGATGGAGCCCGGTCTCGCTGAGCGCGTTCGCGCACAGCTCCACGAACACGTCGCTGTCGTCGGTCACGTGCGACGCGCGGCGCACCTCCGGCGGCGCCCCGGTACCGGTCACGGTCCTGTCATCGCTCATCTCGCCCCCATGGCCCCGTCGTTGAGAACGTCCGGCCACCGTGCCAGCATCTGCTCGCACAGGGCCTGAACCAGCGGACTGCCGTGGCCCGGCAGCCGCCCCAGGGCGATCGTGGCCGCGCCGCCCCGGTCGTACGGCAGTCGCATCAGTGCGGGAGTGACCTCCGTGACCTCGGCCGCCCCGTGTCGTGTGCCGTTCGGGTCGTTGCACACCCGGCCGAGGACCTTCTCGCCCAGGCCCCGCTCGGTCAGCCACGCCATGAGCTCGGCGGTCTCCAGGTCGCTCGTCGGCCCCGCCCGGCCGACCAGGACGATGTGCTGGACCTGTCGGCACACTTCGAGCGTGACCGGGGTGCGGACGACACCGCAGTCGACGATCAGACAGCCCTGAAGGTCCATCAGCCGTTCCACCGCGGCACCGACGGTCTCCTGGAGCGTTCCGTTGGTCGGCAGGTGCTCGCCCGGCTTGTCGCCGGGGCCGAGCGGGAAGACGGCCATGTCCTGGCGGCGTGGGTCCCCGGTGTGCACGTGCCGCAGATAGCCGTGCACGGAGCGGTTGGCCAGCTCGATGGGGTCCTCGGCGAACCCGATGAGGCCGTCGACCCCGGCTTCGGATGTGGCGTTCCAGTACCGGGTCAGCTCGGTGAGACCGCCGCCGTCGGTGTCGGCGTCCATCAGGACCACCGTCTGCCCGACGCGGCCCACCGCGTCGTCGACGATCAGGCCCGCCGCGGCCGTCAGCAGCGTCGCGCCGCAGCCGCGGGTCGTGGAGAGCACCGCCACGGCGTGCGGGACGCCGATCGACCCCGTCCACTGATACGCCATCGGGTCCTCCTCGTTCCGTGCTGTCCGCTCAGTTCTCCGGTACGTCTCAGATCTTCGGTACGTCGAGTTCGATGCTGATCCGGTTGTCCGGACCCGCGTGGCCCCCGGCGTCCGCCCGCAGCCCCAGGTGCGCGGCCACGGTCTGCGTGAGGGGGTGGTCGGGGCCGAACTTCTCGAGCAGACCCCGGTGCGTCACCTCGTCCAGCTCCCGCGCCGCCCGTGAGTCGCCGGCGAAGACGAGCATGTTGGCGTGGCACAGGGACGCGGTGAGGATCAGCGGATGGTGCGGGTCCACATAAAGGTTCTCCTTGAGGCCGCGCAGGCCCCGCTCGCTGAGTTCGGCGGCGGTCTCGTCCTCCGCGTCGCGCAGCACCAGGGCGAGGTTGACCTCGCATATGCGGGTGAAGAGGTGGTCCTCGCCCCACTCGCGGAACGCCGCGAGGTTCTCCTCGGCCAGCGCGCGGGCCCCGTGGGGCCCGTCGATCCGGCCGAGGAACCGCAGGTCGGCCGCGAGACCCACACCCGCGATCAGGGCTTCCGGGTGGCGGGGGCCGCCGTACACGACGAAGGCGTCCCGCGCCCGCGCGTTGAGCATGCGGGCCGAGTCCACCTTCGCCTTCCGCGTCTGCGAGGACAGCGCCGGGGAGAGCGTGGCGATGTGCCGCAGCGTCGAGGCCAGCGAGCAGGCCGTGAGGAGCGTCGTCATGTGGGTCCAGCCGAGCTCCTCGTTCGTCTGGGTGAGGCGGTAGATCTCCTGGAGCCGGGTCAGCGAGTCGTCGTACCGGCCCATCTCACGCAGCCTGCCGGCCACGTGCACGGAGCTGCGCAGGGTCAGCTCATGCTGCTCGCCGAGGACCCGCACCCGCTGTTCGTGCACCTCCTGGTGCTGCTCCAGGGAGTCGTTCGGCAGGCCGACCATGTCCAGCGAGAGCCCGAGATTGCTGCCCGCCATGAGTGTGAAGTGGTTCTCCGGGCCGTACTTGGAGCACAGGATGTCCCGGGTCGACTGGTCCTCGGCGAGGGCGTCCTGGGGGCGGCCGAGGGCCCGCAGCTCGCCACCCCGTCCGAGCGCGCTGCGCAGCGTGAACTCGCCGTCCAGGTCCTGCAGCCTGCGCAGTTCCTCCAGCGCGGCGCCGTTGATCCGGTTGGCTTCCGGATACCGTCCGGCGTCGGTGTGGATGTTGGCCAGCTCGACGCGCAGGCGCAGCAGGAGCAGGAGGCGTTCGTCGTCGCCCGACGACGCGGTCCACGTCTCCTCCAGCCGCCGCGCGAGGGTGAACGCGGCTTCCAGGCACTGGGTGCGGCGCCGGTAGCGCACCTGGTTGACCAGCCAGCGGCGGACCTCGGGGCTGTCGTCCGTGACCGCGCCCGAGGCCTCGACGTGCAGGTCCAGTTCCGCGTAGCGCGGGTACATGTCCTGGTCGTCGACCCGGTCGTCCGGGGGTGCGTAGGCGGCGAGGACGCGGCGGACCCCGGCGGCGATCTCCGCCGCCTCGGCGGGCTCCAGCTCTCCGAGCTGTGCCGCGAGGATCATCCGGGACGCCGTGAGCCGCTTGCCGTCCTGGCCGCGGCGCGCCTGGGACCTGCTGAGCAGACCACGGGCCGCGAAGCCGAGCTGGTACCGGCCTTCCGCGCCCTCGGGCAGCCCGAGGAACTCCAGGGCGGCCGGGGACTCGAGCAGGTCCCAGCTCGCGCCTTCCGGCGACAGTGCCGTCAGCATCCGCAGCAGGTCGAGGGAGGCCGGGCGCTCCTTGCCCAGGTCCTCGACGACGCTCTGCCACACCGCGGAGGCGAACTCCTGGCCGACGGCCTGCCGGTTGCCGACCCCTTGCACGAACTCGGCGACCGCGGCCTCGGGCGGGCGTGCGGTGCTCTGCAGGTACGCGGCCATCTGGTCGAGGAGCTGCGGCAGCGTCTCCCCCAACCCCACCAGTTGGGCGGCGAGTTCCGGGGTCAGCTGGGGCGCCTTGCGCCGCAGGTACCGCACGGCCTCCTCGGCGGTCGGCGGCTCGATGCAGATGGGGTGGGCCAGCGTGCCCCACTCCGGGTTCTCGGACGTGATGAGCACGTGCACCTGGTTGCTGTTGAAGAGCAGGCTCTCGATCTCGTCGGGGTGGCGTGCGTCCTCGTAGACGAGGAGCAGCCGCTCGGGCCCGCCGTGCCGACCCTCCAGGAGCTCGCGCAGCGCGTCCACGGCCCGGGGCGACGAGCGCCGCGACGCGCCCAACTGCGCGCTCAGTGTCACCAGTTCGCGTACGACGCTCTCGGAGCTGTCGGCGGGCATCCACCACACGATGTCGTAATCGGCGCGGAACCGGTTGAGGTACTCGAGCGCGTAGGTCCGCTTGCCCACTCCGGGCGGGCCGTGCAGCACGACCGGTTTCCGCGCCGCCTGGCCGGGGGGCAGGGCGTTCCGTACCTCTTGCAGGCAGTCCTCCCGGCCGAGGAACTCGCCCTGGCGCAGCGGGGGGACGTGGGATATCTGGGGGTGCCTGCCGGGGAAACGCGGCCCGTGCCCGGAGCGGTCCGCCCACGGGACGCCGCGGCGGTCGCCGGGGAGGAAGTGCGTCAGGAGGGCGTTGCGCGCCGGGCCCTCCTCCAGCGTGTGCAGCCTGGGGCCCGGCCGGTCGCGGAACGGCGGATGTACTTCGACGTCCTCGAGCCACGCCACGTCGACCTTCGGCCGGCCGATGAGCCCGTCCGGATTCAGGTGGGCCATCAGACCGGTGAGGCGAGGGGAGCCGACCATGACGGACGACATCAGGACGAGGTAGGTGACGGTCGTGTCGCCGCGGCAGGCCCGTTCGCCGGAGCCGCGGTCGAACTCGCACATCACCCCGTTGGCGAAGAGCTCGGCGCGGATCCAGTCCGCCCACCGGCGCTCCTGCGGCTCGAACACGAGGCGTACGACGCGGGAGGCCGCCGGTACCTCTGCGAATGCCTCGACCAGGTTCTCGCGGACGTCGGCCGCGACGGGGGCGAAGCGCAGGTCGGCGTCGCCGGTGATCTCCCGGCCGAGACGTTCGTAGGCCTGTTTCTGCAGGGAGGGTTCGTAGTTCTGCAGGGCGAAGGGGATGAGGACTTCCTCGTACGCGACGTTCGGCAGGTGCGCCACCTCGACCTCACGCCAGTACTGCTCCTCACCGGTGAGCAGGATCGGGCTCGCCGCGCCCGCGAACTGGTCCCTGGCCCGGGAGCGGCGGCGCTCGGCCTGTTCGGGGTGGGAGCGGTCCACGCGCATCGGGACCGGCAGCACCCTGATGCGGCTCCCCGACTGTTCGCGCACCTGCCGGGCGACGGCGGCGGAGCCCTCGATGGACTGGTTGCTGAAGTTGAAGCCGACGACGACCACATCGGGCAGGAGCAGCGTGCAGAGGCTGGCGTTGTCCGAGTGGCCGGTGCGGCTGTCGATGAGCACGTAGTCGTAGTCGGCGGTGCGCAGGCTCTCCCTGAGGGCTTCGGCGAAGAGCCGTCCGCTCTGCTCCTGGTAGAAGCGGGCCCAGTCGAAGGTCGCGACACGCCGGCCGTAGAGGCCGTCCTGGCAGCCCGGTCCGAGGAAGTCGATCCTGCCGGTGGGGCGCGCGAAGCGGTAGGAGAGCGAGTCGGTGTGCATGCCCACCTGTGTGTGCCGCTCGAGCAGCTCCGCCAGTCTGGTGTCCTTCTCGGCGTCGGGGAGGTTCTCGGCCGCCAGTGCCTCGACGGCACGGCCGTAGTCCTGGACCATCTCCACCACGCCGGTGGAGTCGGTCAGTTCGGGGTTGCGCAGGAAGGGCCGCAGGTAGCGGTGGAGGCCGGGTGACTCGAGGTCCCAGTCGACGACGAGGACGCGGCGGCCCGCGTCGGCCAGCAGCCAGGCGACGTTGGCCAGTGCCATCGTCCGCCCGACCCCGCCTTTGTACGAGTAGAAGGTGACGACGGTCGCCTGGTTTCCACCGCGTATGGAACCGGACGGCTCGGCACTGCTCATCGATGTCGCTCCAGCGTGGGTGCGTCAGCTGTGAGGCCCCCGGAGGATGGGCCGCTCGTCGCTCTCCGGAGTGGAGAACCAGGAACGGTGAGGGGCTGCCTCCCACCATGCCTCGGCAGGGCGGGACGGTGGTGCGGCGTGCGTTGGCTGCCACGGTACCCGCACCGGAGCGAACTGCCTATCCAGGAATTTCCTGCCCGAGAGTGGACTTCTCGGCATTCCCGAAACCCCTGGGGAAGCAGTGAAGTACAGGTCTTCGGGCGTCATGACGGGAGGCGAGTGTCGGGCGCCGGTGAGGATTCGTTCGACGACGGCGCGCAGCACCTTCAGATAGCCGCCGCGGGCGTGTGGTGCGCCTACGAGTCCTCCGAGGCCGGACCGGGTGTAGTCGCCGACCGGCACGGACAGGGTGTCGGGTTCCTTGCGCGGCGGCAGCCCCTTGGTGTTCCACGGCACGAGCACCAGGGCGGGCGACCGCTCGCCGGTCTGGTGCTGGCCCCACAGCAGCCGCCGCCGGAACACCTCAAGATCCCGGACGGTGCCGGGTTCCTTGTAGTAGCGCTCGGTGAGCAGGACGAGGAGCGTGCGGCAGCGCATCGCGGGCGTCCAGTCCGGGCCTTCCGCCGCGTGGCCGCGGCAGGGTTCGGAGAGGAGACCCGAGTGGCCGGGCCCCGGTCCGAGGCGGCGGCGCATCTCGGTCTGGACGTCGGTGTGGAACTCGCGCAGCCAGGGGTCCGACGGCACGGGCAGGGCGTGGCTGATGTAGTAGTAGGGAGCGTCCGGACTGCGGTGCGCGGTCATGCGCTCCACCCCTCTCGGTCAAGGTGCGTGCGCAGCGCGCTGACGCCGTGCGTGAGCCGCTCCCGTACATGGTCGATGAGGTACCGGAGGTCGGCGCAGAAGCACGACGGGTTGTCGAAGCCGTTGTCGGGGCGGTGGCGGTGGGCGCGGAGCCCGCCTCCGCAGATGTCGACGACCGGGCAGGCCCTGCACTGTGCGCAGAGTCCGGTCAGTCCCGCGCGCTCGGCGGCGAATCCGGGGTCGGCGGCCGCGCGGTCGAAGTCGTGGGCGCCGATGTGGAGTACGGAGCGGGCGGCCCGTGCGCTCACCGTTTTGAGGATGTCGTTGTACTCGATGAGCCCGGACGGCTGGATGACCACGACGTCCGAGCCGTAGGGGCCCCACATCTCGCTGGTGCTGGTGCCGCCGAGGTGCAGGTCGAGCAGCGAGTCGAAGAGCCGCAGCGAGGTCTCGCGCCGCGGCGCGTCGAACCAGCGGTCGAACACGGCGGCCAGCCAGCGGCCGTAGGCCGCGTCGTCCGCGCCGGGCGGGCGGGGCGGCGGGAACTGCCAGGTGGCGTGCGGGAGCAGCAGGTCGACGGTGGGCGGTTCGTGCGTGAGGAGCGCCTCGTACGTCTCCACGGGGTCGGCCTCGATGTCCACGACGCACAGCAGACCGCCGTACAGCCGCCGGTAGCGCGGGGTGCGCAGCAGGGAGAGGGCGCGGGCCACTTCGGTGTACGTTCCCCGGCCCGCCCGGTCGGGGCGTCTGCGGTCGTGTGAGCGTGGGGTGCCGTCGACGCTGACGCCGACGGTGACGTCGTAGCGGCGGAAGATCTCCAGGAAGGTGCGGTCGATCCGGGAGGCGTTCGTCTGGACGAGCAGTTCGACCCGGGTGGTGAGGTCCTGGCAGTCGGCGCGCAGGCGGCGGGCGAAGCGCTCCAGGACCGCGGGCCCGGCGAGCAGGGGTTCACCTCCGTGCAGGACGACCTGGGCCCGTTCCGGGGTGTGCCTGCGGAGGTGGTCGGTGATGCGGCCGGAGAGTCTTCTCATCACCGCGGGGCCCATGACCAGGGGCTGGTCGGTCCAGCCGCGGTCGCGGTGCTCGTAGATGTAGCAGTCGGGGCAGCCGAAGTTGCAGCGGCTGTAGAGCTTCACCACGAACTGGGTGAACGTCGCCGCCGGTTCGCCGGGGGGCGGTGTGGCGCGGGGTGCGGTCTCACACCGCACTTTCCCACCTCGGGCGCTCGGGTCCCGCGGCGCGGCCGGTGTTGCGCAGCAGGGCTTCGACGAGGGCGGTGCGCGGGAGCCGGCTGAGGGTGAGGGCGTCGGGCGGGCCGCTGGGTGCGTGGTCCGCGGATAACGCGATGCCGTGTGTGGTGTGCTGTGCCGCGTCATGTGCCATAACGCAGGCTCCCCCCGACTGCTCGGCTCCGCGGAGCGCGGAGGCCGTCCAACATGCCACGGTCGAACGAAAGTGCCTCTGAAGGGGTTCGTGCGACTGCTGCTACAGTCCGGGGCTCGTGCATCCTCGGACTGGTCGTCCCCCCGCTCGCGAATGCGTCGGTGCGCTCACCGAGCGCTCCCCCCAGATGCCTGTGAGTATATCGGCCGAGGCCAAGTAAGCCTATCCTCTGGGGTGTTGAGGCAGCATGAACCGGCCTCGGAGGAGCCGCCGCCGAACGACCGGCCATCCGTTCCCACCGAGTCTGCGCGAATGTCCATCACGCCGGACCGTTGGCGGAAGTTTGTGAGGGGCGCGTGGATCCAGCCGCTTTCTTCTATACGAGTTGTGTACGTGCTGATGGCTGGCGTGCGCTGACGCGTTTCCATGCCGATCTGGAGTATCAGCTGCGGATCCAGGAGGGGTTCGGCGTCAGCGGTGTGCTCGGCGCGGTCGCGGAGCCGGATTCGGTCCGCGAGTCCGCCGTGACCAGGGCCGGTGTCATGATCGTGCTGTACTCACCGCGCTACTTCACCGATCGCGGCGCGGGACTCGAGTGGGCGGTCTTCGATGCCCGTATGCGCCATCACGAGGACATCCGGGGCGTCACGGCACGCGGCTGTCTGGTCCCCCTCTGCTGGAAACCCGTCGCCGACGACCAGCTTCCGGAGGGCGTACGCAGATCGGTGGAGGGGCCCGGAGCCTTCGACTGGCTGCGGCAGTACGGCCTGGAGTCCCTGGCTGCCCCCACCCATGCGGAGAACGAAGTACGGTATTACGCGCTGCTCGAACAATTGGCCAAAACCGTTGCCGAGGCGGGGCGTACGGAACTGGAACGACTGGACCCGGCCGATGCCCAGGAACTGGACCCGGCGTTCGGCAGCGAGAGCGGCGCGCAGACGGGGCAGACGGCCGACACGGGCAGCGTGCGGAACTGGGCGCGCTGGACCGAGATCCTCGACTCCGGGACGCTGCAGCGGCGCGCGCCGGGCTCGGTCGCCATCAGTTACGTCGGCGCCGACCAGCCCTGGGCCGACTGGATGTCGGAGGTGCTCGGCCAGCGGGGGCACGATGTCGTGCAGCGCCGCTGGCGTGCCAGCAGGGAGAGTCTCCAGGACGCGGTCGCGCAGGCGCGGGCCGCCGCCGAGCGCATGCTCGTCATCTTCTCGCGCAACTACTTCGCCGCCGGGAACACGAGCCCCACCGAGTGGGCGGACACGTTCGTCAACTCCCCCGGCCGGTCGTCGCAGGCCGTCCTGGTGCAGATCGACAAGGCTCCCCGGCCGCTGCTCGTCCGTGACGCGAACGTCGTCGTCCTGGCCGGCGCGGATCCCGCGGAGGCCGAGCACCTGATCGAGCAGGTGCTCCCGGAGACCCCGCAGCGGTCGGCGGATCGTGGGAGCGGCCGGTGAGCCCGTCACGGCGTCCGCCCCGGGAGCTGCCGCGGATCAACAACCTCCCGCCGCTGCCGGCCCCGTTCGTCGGCAGGGACGAGGAGATCGCGGACGCGCATCGGCTGCTCATGGACCACCGCGCGGTGCTGGTGCACGACCCGGAGGGCCGCCCGCACGGGTACGGGACCTCGCAGCTGGCCTTCTCCTACGCCCACCTCTTCACCCAGCACTACGAGTTGATGTGGGTCTTCGACTGCGCCCGGGAACCGGACCCGGTCCGGCTCGCCGCGCGGGTGGCCGAGGAGACGGAGCGGCTGCGGGAGCGGTTCGAGCGGGATCTGGGGCGGCCGCTGGACGGTCCGACGGCGGCCGACTGGCTCTACATCTTCGACAACGCGGCGGATCCGGACGGCCTGCGGGAGCACTTCCCGGAGGGCAACGCGCGCGTTCTGGTCACGTCGCGCGGAACCGGCGCGTGGCAGCAGAACGCCCGGCTGCTCGTGGGCCCGCTGCCCGGTGCCGACGTGGTGCGGCTCCTCATGGAGAACATGGGTCTGGACAACCGGCAGGCCGCCCGGCTCGCCGACACCTTCGACGGGCATCCGCGCCAGATCGTGCGCGCCGGCGAAGCGGTCCTGTCGGGCAAGGTCACCGTGGAACAGGTCGTCACCGTCACGGAGATAGCCCGCATGGTTCCCCCGCCGCCCGCGCGTCCGGAGCCCTCGCCCTCGCTTCCCCCGCCGCGGCGGGCCGATGTGCTCGACACGGGCCGCACGAGTCTGCGGTCCTGCCTGTTGCGCGCGACGGTGTGCGAGAACACCGGCAGTTACCTGCGCTGGATGGAGGCTCTGCGGTCGCGGCCGACGGCGACCGTGCTGCCCAAGACGGCGTCCGTGGGTGTGGAGCTCCTGTCGATGGCGGAGCGCGTCGATCTGCTGCTCGACACCGTGTTCGAGCAGGAGGACCCGGGGTTCGTCCGGGCGCTGGCCGACACGGTGTCGGAGGCGGCCGACGCAGCGGGGACCGGCCGTCAGATGGCCAGCAGCGTACGCAGACTGGCCGAGGAACTGGCGGACCTCTGGCACGGGACACCGCGGACGGCGTCGGTGGAGCCGGCCGAGACGCCCTCCTGCTTCTTCTTCACCAGCTGGCACAACCGGGAAGTCGACTTCGACGAGGCGCTCAGGTTCCACAACCTGCTGGAGAAGCGGGTGACGGCGAAGCTCGGCGGGCGGGTCACGAAGTCCGGCTTCTTCGACAAGCTGATGCAGCACGGGGCCACGTGGGAGCCGAAGATGATCGAGGCGATCCGCACGACGCGGCTGATGGTCCCTCTGATCACGGAGGGGTACTTCCAGCGGGACTGGTGCCGGCGCGAGTGGGCCGTCATGGTGCGGCGCATGGCGAAGCTCAACGCCGCCCCGGGCCAGGAGCCCATTGCCATCATGCCCGTGTTCTGGATCAGGCCCCTCTCGGACTGGCAGATGCCGGCCGACTTCGCGCCGTACCAGTACTGGGTCCACTCGGGGGGCAGGCCGGCGTACGAGGGGGACGTCTTCGATCTGGTGGCGGATGACAAGGAGCGGGAGCTGAACAGCTACGTCTCCACGCTCGCCCAGTCCATGGTCGCCCAGGCCGGCACCCACCTGCCGCATCTGGACAGGGAGCTGGTGAAGAAGCTGCCCCTGGCGTTCCGGGACGTCGCCGGGCCGTGACCGTGACCGGGCCTATCGTTCGCCCATGAGCACCGAACACCACGCCCCCGACTGTGTCTTCTGCAAGGTCGCAGCGGGGGCCGGACCGGCACGTGTCGTCACCGGAACGGCCGACACCCTGACCTTCCTCCCCCTCGAACCGGTCCACCCGGGACACGTCCTCGTCGTGCCCCGACGCCACGTCGCGGACATCTGGGACCTCGACGAGGCGACGGCGGCGGCCGTCGGGACGGCGGTGCTCAGGGCCGCGCACGCGGTCCGGGCGGTCCACCGCCCCGAGGGGCTGAACGTCATCCAGTCGTCCGGCGCGGTGGCCACCCAGTCGGTGTTCCACCTCCACGTCCACGTCGTACCGCGCTACACGGGCGACAGGATGCCGCGGCTGTGGCCCGAGCCGGCCCCGACGGACGCGGACCGCCTCGACGACTCGGTCCGCCGCCTGCGCGCGGCACTGGACGCCCCGCGGGACCCCTCCCTACAGCACGAATAGCAGTGCGAAGAACTGGGCCAGGGTGAGGCCGCCGTAGAACCCGGCGATGGTGAAGGACCCGGCGGCCTTCAGCACACCGGCCTTCTCCCTGCCCGGCGCCACGTCCATGGAGAACGGTTCGACCGTGTCCGCGGACGACGTGCTGCGCGCCCGCTCGTAGAGGCGCCTGAACAGCCGCTCCTGGTAAAGGAAGTAGCCGTCCAGGGCCCAGAAGGCGAGCACCGGCACGAAGCCGACCAGGGCGATGGCCCTCTTGTCGTTGCCGACGGCGTAGGCGAGCAGGGCGCCCGTGACCGTCAGCGACCACCCCTTGATGAGGAAGGAGTTGTTGCCCATGCGGGTCACGATCGTCTGGATCAGCTCCAGATGCCGCATCCGCCCCTCGTCCAGCCCCGCCGACATGTGTCCCCCCGGTGACAACTCGCCTTCCGCGGAGCTTAGTCAGTGATCGCGGCCGGGCCAACGCGGCCAGTCGAGGCGCCGGGCGAAGTGGACCCCGGCGGCCAGGACCGTGAGCACGGCGACGAGGCCGCCGCACACCATCACCGCGGACGGTGAGGTCCGGTCCAGGACGGCGCCTCCGGCCAGGGCGCCCAGGGAAAGGGACGCCTGGAAGGAGGCGGTGAACAGGACGGATGCGGCTTCCGGCGCGGCGGGGGCGGCCTTGATGAACCACGTCTGGGAACAGAGGGGTACGGCGCCGTAGGCCAGGCCCCACACGATGAGCAGTACCAGCGCCACGACCGGCCGGCGGCCCGCGACGGGCAGCAGCAGCGTCACCGCCGCGATCACCGAGGCCACGGCCCCGAAGACGGCCCGGGGGTGACGGCCGATCATCGTCCCGCCGAGGAAGTTGCCCGCGATTCCCGCCACGCCGTACGCCAGCAGCGCGACCGTGGTCAGGTGTGGTCCCGCGCCCGTGACGTCGTGCAGGAACGGGGCGACGTAGGTGTACGTCCCGAAGTGCGCGAGCACCACCAAGAACGTCAGCAGCAGGGCGAAGCGGGTGTTCACCTCCTTCACCAGTCCGGACAGCACCCTCAGGCCGGTCGTCGCGGTGGGCGGCAGAGGTGGCACGACGAGGAAGGTCAGGATCAGCACAGCGAGGGTGAACGCGCTCATCACGACGAAAGCGGTGCGCCAGCCGGCGGCGTTGCCGATGAACGTGCCGGCCGGCACGCCCAGTACGGAGCCGAGCGGTACGGCGGAGAAGATCACCGCCGTGGCACGCCGCACCGACCCGGACGGCACCAGGCGTTCGGCCAGACCGATGGCGATGGACCAGAACCCGCCGATGACCACGCCGACGAGGACGCGGGACACCAGCACGAGCCAGTAGCCGGGCGCCGCGGCGACGAGCAGGTTCGCGACGAGCAGCAGCGACATGAACAGACACAGCATCAGACGGCGGTCGACGCGCTCTGTCGCCGCGGTGGTCAGGGGCGCGCAGACGGCCGCGAGGAGGCCGGGCATGGTCATCATGAGTCCCGCGGTCCCGTCGGAGACCCCGAACCCGGAACCGATCTCGTCGAGGAGACCGATGGGCAGGATCTCCGTCGTGACGATGGAGAAGATTCCCATGGTCACGGCGGCCACCGCGAGCCACCGCGCCGAGGGAGACGGGCCCGGCGGCCCGTCTCCTCCGGAGGGGTTGAAGGCCGCGTCCGTGGTGTTCAGCGAGGTCATGGGTCCGTCCTGTGGAAGCCTGTGGTGACACGGCTGTCAGTTGAACAGGCTGTACACGGGCGGAGCTGGCGGTTCCCCGACGTCACCCTTGCCGGGCGACGGTCCTGTCGAAAGAACGCACGAATACATCGGACTTGCCGTTGGTGTCGCCCGGCACGATGTCGTCGGCCGTTGATGCGAAGACCACGTCGCGTCCGTCGGCGCTGACCGCGTCGACCTCCGCCGAGGCCGGGCGGTCCGAGACGGTCCTGTCGGTGTCCGTGCGCAGGTCGCGCAGCACCAGGGAGGGGCCGGTCGTGTCGTTCGGGGCGTACAGGAGGTGGTTGCCGGTCGGGTCGATGGCCACGCCCTTGACGTCCGGGACGCGTCGGGCCGTGCCCGTGCTCACGTCATGGACGTACGTGTCGGGGCCCGAGAGATAGACGACCTTGCCGCCGTCCTCGCTGACCTGGACGATCGTCGCTTCCTTGGCCGGGCCCTCGATCGGTCCCGAGATCGAGCCGTGGTCCCCGTCCCACAGGAAGACGTCCTTGGCCTTGCCGTCCTGGTAGGCGACGAAGCGGCCGTCGCCGCTGATGGACGGCCGGGACGGTGCGGTGTGGGCGAACCAGGCGAGTTCCTGCTTGGTGCCGGCCTGCCAGTCCCATACGTCGATGCGCTGGCTGGTCGACGGCCGGCCGATGGTGGCGACGTTGGCCATGGAGCGACCGTCGCCGCTCACCGACGGCTGACTGCAATTGAGGGCATCGCAGTTGAGACCGATCGAACTGCCCGCGGTCCACTGGGCCAGCTTGATCTTGGTGTCCCTGAACAACAGCACCCAGTAAGCGGCGTATTCGCCGTTGCCGCTGATCACCGGGGAGTCGATCGGGTGGCTGCCCACGTGCTTGATCTGCCCCGACGGCTTGTCGCGCAGGTACACCCGCTCGCTGCCCGCGGCGTTTCCGGGCGTCAGATTGGTCGCCGACGACGTGAAGACGGTGCGCCCTCCGTCGGTCGTGATCGCACCACCCGTGGAGTCGCCGTCCAACTGACTGCCGTCGGCCGCGACACTGATCCTCTCGACCCCGGCGTCGACTCCGACACGGCTGTCTCGCTCACCGCTCGCCGGGTCGGCAGAGGCGACTCCGGGCAGCACCGCGGTGAGCGCACCCATCACGACCGCCGCCCCCAAGGCACGCCGCACGCGTCTGACGCCCCGGTCCGTCCGTCTGTTCATTTGTTTCCCCCCACTCAGGAAGAGGTCCCGCCTACGGTTCCCCAACGGCCGTCAGGCCGCGACGAGTTCCCGCGCGCGGTCCGGCGTCCTGACCCCGGGCTTCTTGTTCGGCAGCGAGAGCCGGAAGACCTTCCGCCACGCGGAGAACACCTGCTTGGGCAGCGGCCCGGTGACGTACTCCAGCTCGTACTTCTCGAACAGCGCGCGCACCTTCACCGCGACCTCGGCGTACCGGTTGCTCGGAAGGTCCGGGAACAAGTGGTGCTCGATCTGGTGCGACAGGTTGCCGGTCATGAAGTGCATGGCCTTGCTGCCGCTGATGTTCGCCGAGCCCATCATCTGGCGCAGGTACCACTGGCCGCGCGTCTCGCCCTTGATCGACCGGCGCTCGAAGACCTGCACGCCCTCGGGGAAGTGCCCGCACATGATCACCGAGTGGGACCAGATGTTGCGGACCAGGTTCGCGGTGAACGTGGCGCCGAGCGTGGGGAGGAACGACGGGCCCGAGAGGAGCGGGTGGATCACGTAGTCCTTGAGCACCTGCTTGCGGATCTTGCGGCCCACGGCCTTGGCCCGCGCGCGGAACTCCGGGTTCTTGCGGCCGCGCTTGTTCAGGTTCTTGCCGAGCTCCAGGTCGTACGCGGCGATGCCGTACTCGAAGAAGCAGGCGTTGATGAAGTTCCACAGCGGCTGGCCGAGGTGGAGGGGGTGCCACTTCTGGTCCTCGTCCACGCGCATGATGCCGTATCCGAGGTCGTTGTCCTTGCCGATCACGTTGGTGTACGTGTGGTGCAGCTCGTTGTGCGAATGCTTCCACTGGTCGGACGGCGAGACGTGGTCCCACTCCCAGGTGGTGGAGTGGATCTTCGGGTCGCGCATCCAGTCCCACTGGCCGTGCAGGACGTTGTGGCCGATCTCCATGTTGTCCATGATCTTCGCCACGGACAGTCCCGCGGTGCCGAGCAGCCACGCGGGCGGGAAGCTGGAGAACAGCAGCACGCCCCGGCTGACCAGCTCGAGCTTGCGCTGTGCCGCGATGACCTTGCGGATGTAGGCGGCGTCCTTCTCGCCGCGTCCCGCGATCACCTCGTCGCGGATCGCGTCCAGTTCGCGGCCGAGCTCCTCGATCTGTGTCGCGGTCAGGTGGGCGGTGGGGTCGATGGCGGTCAAAGTGCTCCTACCGTTCGATGTCACAGGGGCCCGCCGCGGCGGACACGCAGGTCTGGATGAGGACGCCCGGCTCGGCCTCGGTGATCTCGCCGGTGCGCAGGTCACGGACGGCGCCCGTCTTGAGCGGCGTGACGCAGCCGAAGCAGATGCCCATACGGCACCCGGAGGGCATGAGCACGCCGGCCTCCTCGCCGACGTCGAGGAGCGGCGTGGCGCCGTCCGCGTCGACGGTCTTGCCGGTGGCGCTGAAGGTGACCTCGCCGCCGTCGCCGGTGACGACGACGCTCGGGCGGAAGCGTTCGGTGTGCAGGCGCTCGGGTACGCCGTGATCGGACCAGTGCTTCTCGGCGGCGTCGAGCAGGCCCGCGGGCCCGCAGGCCCAGGTCTCGCGCTCGGTCCAGTCGGGCACGAGTGCGTCGAGGCGGGCGATGTCGAGCATGCCGTCCGTGTCGGTGTGCACCTCGGTGAGCCGCAGCTTCTCGTCGCCGGCCCGGGCGTGCAGTTCGTCGCGGAAGATCACGTCTTGCGGTCGCGGCGCGCAGTGGACCATGACGACGTCGTCGAACTCGGTGTCGCGCAGCATGCCCATGACGGGCGTGATGCCGCTGCCGGCCGTCAGGTAGAGCACCTTGGCGGGCTTGGCCCGGGGCAGCACGAAGTCACCGGTCGGCTGGTCGAGCTGGATCAGGGTGCCCGGTCGGGCGCTGCGGACCAGATGGTTGCTGACCTTGCCGTCCGGGATCGCCTTCACGGTGATCGTGACGCGGCCGTCGCGGCGGTCCGTCGGGGAGGTGAGGGAGTAGGCGCGCCACAGGCGCACCCCGTCGACGTCGACCCCGATCCGCACGTACTGGCCGGCCGTGTGGCCGCGCCAGCCCCGTCCCGGTCTGATCACGAGGGTCGCGGCGTCGTCCGTCTCGGGGTGCACGGCCTCGATGCGCCCACGCAGGTCGGCGCCCGCGCGCAGCGGGCTGACCAGGTCGAGGTAGTCCGACGGCAGCAGCGGCGTCGTGACCATCTCCAGTAGCTTCCACGCCCTGCTGCGGAGGGCTGTACTCGTCATGACTTCAGCTTGCTGTGCTTCGAGGCGTAAAGTCCTGACCGCAGGACGTAAATCTGGTCGACTCATTTGTTCGCAGGGAACAAAAACGTGAGCCATGCAATCCAAAGGGTCAGCGAACTGGCCCTGGACGAGACGACGGTCACCGTACTTCGGGCCAGGCTGAGGACCACCGCCGACGAGATCGTCCAGGCGATCATCGACGAGGTCCCTCCCTACGCCAACGCACTCTCGGGCCGTATGGGAGCCACCATCCGGCGAGCCGTCCGCACCGCCCTGGGGCACTACCTGGACCTCGCGAGCGGGAACGCCACGGGCGGCGACGCCGGTGACGCGGCGTACGAGCTGGGCCGCGGCGAGGTGCGCGACGGCCGCTCGATGGACGCCCTCCTCGGTGCCTACCGCGTCGGCGCCCGCGTCGCCTGGCGCTGCCTGGCGGCGGGTGCCGTGCCCGCGGGTCTGCCCGCCGCCGAGGTCGCCAAGTTCGCCGAGCTGACCTTCGCCTACATCGACGAGCTCTCCGCCGCGAGCGCCGCGGGCCACGCCGACGAGCTGGCCGCCCGGGGCAGGGCCCACGAGCGCCATCTGGAACACCTGGCCCGAGACCTGCTCGCCGGCGCGAGCCCGGACGTGCTCCTCGCCTCGGCGCAACGGGCCGGGTGGCAGCCGCCGGGCTCGCTGACCGCGGTCCTGCTGCCCGCCGAGCAGGCCCGGCCGGCCTACCGCGCCCTCGACCCCAGCACCCTCGTCCTCGACGATCTGCCGGACGCCACGGGTGTTCTGCTCGTCCCCGACGCCGACCGGCCACGTCTCCTGCGGCAGCTGACCGAACGCACCGCCGTGATCGGCCCGGCCCGGCCGTGGACCCGCGCGTCCGCCTCGTACGCGCGAGCCGCACGCGCCCGTTCCCTCTCCTGCGGCATCCGCGACACCGAGGACCACCTGCCCGAGCTGGTGCTGAGTGCCGACGCGGACGCGTTCGCGGACCTGCGCACCCGGGCCCTGGCCCCGTTGCAGGCCCTGCCCGCCGCGACCGCGCGCCGTCTCGAGGAGACGTTGCGGGCGTGGCTGCTGCATCAGGGAAGGCGGGACGAGGTGGCGGCGGCGTTGTTCGTCCACCCTCAGACAGTCCGGTACCGGATGTCGCAGCTGCGGGAGCTGTTCCCGGATCTCCCGTCGCCGCAGCGGGTCCTCGAACTGACGCTGGCGGTCGGCCTCCGGGGCACCTGACGGGCAGGCCGCGCCCCAGCCCCGCGGCAGCGGCGAACCGAGCAGCCGATCGTCGGTGGGCCTCCGCGTCTGTTCGTGGAATATTCAACTAATGGGGCCGGTTACAGGCGACCAAGGAGGAACAATGACCTACTACGAGCACGGAACCGCGGCGGAGCGCTGGGAGCGCGCGCAGCTCTTCTTCGACGCCAAGGAGTACGCCACGGCGGCCCGCATCCTCGACACCCTGGCCGACGAGGCGCCGGAGCAGGTCGCCCCGCGTCTGCTGCTCGCCCGCGCCTACTACCACTCCGCCCAACTGGGCCGCGCCGAGGCCGCGTTGCGCAAGGTGATCGAGCTCGACCCGGTCGAGAGCTACGCCCGGCTCATGCTCGGACGCACACTGCAGCGGCAGAACCGCCCCGACGACGCGGCGCCCCACCTGCGCATGGCCGCCGCGCTGAACGGGGACTTCGCGGGAGCGTGAGGCGCCGCCCCTCCGACGTGAGGTCTTCGGCTCACACCCACAGGGCCTCGGCCGCGGCCATTCCCACAACCGCCGCGCCGAGGCCCGCCACCACGCTTCCCAGCGCGTTGGCCGCCGCGTGGAAGCGCGAACCGGTCTCGGCGAGCCGCAGCGTCTCGTACGAGAAGGTCGAGTACGTCGTCAGCGCCCCGCACAGCCCCGTGCCGAGGAGCAGCTGGACGTGCGGCGACGCGGCGCCCGCCATGACCGCACCCGTCAGGACGCCGAGGATCAGGCAGCCCGCGACGTTGACGGCGAGGATGCCCCAGGGGAAGTCGGTGCCGTACCGCTTCCGCACCGCCACGTCGGTGAGGTGGCGCAGGGGCGCGCCGATCATGCCGCCGACCAGCACGAGCAGCCAGTTCACGCCCGCCTCCCCGCCACCGTCCGGCGCGCCGCCACGCGGCGCGTCGCCCACGCCGCCCCCCACACCGCCGCGAGCGCCGCGACCGGTGTCAGGGCCAGGTAGGCCAGGCCCGTGCGGGCGTGGCCGACGCGGACGAGGCGTTCGATGTCCACCGCGTACGTCGAGAACGTGGTGAAGCCGCCGAGGAAACCCGTGCCGAGGAGCGGCCGCACCAAGGGGTGTGTCTGTCGTCGCACCTCCGTGACCAGCACCATGAGGACGCCGATCGCGGCGCAGCCCGCGGCGTTCACCACGAGGGTCGTCCAGGGGAACCCGCCGGGGGGTGTGGGCCACCACAGCGACAACGCGTACCGGGTCAGCGCCCCGGTTCCGCCGCCCGCCGCCACCGCCGCCAGGACCTTGGCCTCGTTCCGCGTCAACGTTCCTCCTACTCGCCGACGCCCGTCGCAGGGCGCACTCGTTCGCAAGTAGGGACCGTTGGCGGCGTCGTCGCCGCGGTTCGGGTACGGCGAGCCCCACCGCCGCGCGGCGCCGCCGGGCTGCCGGAAGATCACCGCTCCGTCCAGGTTAACCGGCGTGTTCGGCCGCCGCGTCGCCAGGTTCTCACCCCGCGTCGCGGAAGCAGCCGGCCAGGGCGTCCACCGTGTCCTCCAGGCGGTTCCCGCCCCGGTGCGCCGCCCGCTGCCGTTCGGCGCCGGTGCCGTGCGCCCGGAGCCGCGCCCAGGCGGCCCGGAACCAGGCGTCGTCCCCGTTGTCCCGCAACGCCGGGCGGACGTGCGCGTAGAGCCGCTCGGCCAGCACCGGAGCGGGTTCGAGCCGTCGGGTGCGCGCGTCCAGGCCGTGGCCGCGCAGGCCGTCACGGGCCGCCCGCCAGTACGCCGCCCGCAGCACCTCCGGCGCGGGGTTCACGACCGGCTCACCGGCGTGGACGGCGCGCAGCTCCGTCAGCGCCAACGCCCGCACCAACGCCGCGTACATGACCGTCTCCCCCGCGGTCGTCTGTGCGTCCGCCACCCGGATCTCCAGCGTCGGCACGTGCGCCGAGGGCCGCACGTCCCAGTACAGGCCCCCTTGGTCCATGACCGCCCCCGCCGCGTGCAGGTGGCCCAACAGTTCGTCGAAGTGCGCCACGGAGTCGAAGTACGGCGGTGGCCCCGCGACCGGCCAGCGCGCCCAGGACAGGGTCCGCCAGCTCGCGTAGCCGGTCCATCGACCGGCCCAGTACGGGGAGTTCGCGGTGAGGGACACGAGCACCGGCAGCCACGGCCGCAGCCGGTTGCTCACCTCCAGGGCCGTCGCCCGGTCGGCGATGCCGACGTGGACGTGGCAGGCCGCCGCGCACTGCTCGTCGTCCAGTGCGCGGAACGCCGCCAGGCTCTCGGCGTAGCGCGGCCCGCGGGTGAGCGGCAGCGGCCGCACCTCTCCCAGGACCGGTGCGCCGGACGACACGACCGTGAGCCCCCGCTCCCGCGCCGCGTCCGCGACGGCGCCGCGCATCGCGTTGATGTCGTCGGCGAGATCGGCCAGGCGGGTGTGCGGGCTCGTCCGCGCCTCCACCTGGAAACGGCTGATCTCGTCTCCCACCCGCTCTCTGCCGAGCCGCCGGGCGGCCAGGGCTGCCACCTGTGCGCCGTACGGCCGTACCTCGCGCGACGCCGGGTCGACGACGAGGTACTCCTCCTCCACCCCGAACGACATCCGCCCCTCGGCCCTCATGGACGGGAGCCTCTCACGGCGGACGGCACGACAGCAGGGCGCGAACCCGCCGAGCGGGGGCTGGGCATGTCTCGGAAGTCCCGACTGTCCCGCGACGCCCGACACAGGCCCTACTACGCGATCCCGCCGTCGCGGATCGCGCGCACCAGGCCCGTCACGAGGCTCGCCCGCTCGGCCATCGCCTCGACCACCACGTACTCGTGGTCGGCGTGTGCTCCGCCGCCGACCGCTCCGAGGCCGTCGAGGGTCGGCACGCCGAGCGCGGCCGTGAAGTTGCCGTCGCTGCCGCCGCCGACCGCCTTGCCCTCCAGGCCCGGGACGAGCCGCCTCGCCGCCGCGAAGAGCCCGGCCGCCGCCGATTCGGGCATCGGGGGGCGGCCGATGCCTCCCCTGACGGCGATCTCCGCCCCTTCGAGGCGGGGGGGCAGGGCGGCGAAGGCGGCTTCGATGCGTTCCTTCTCCTCGGGCGACTCGACGCGGACGTCGACGACGAGGGTCGCCTTCGCCGGGACCACGTTGTCCAGCGTGCCCGCGGACGCGACGGTCGGGGTGACGGTCGTGCCGGTGCGGGGGTCGCCGAGTGCCTCGACGGCGAGGACCTGGTGGGCCGCTTCGACCAGGGCGTTGACGCCCGTCTCTGGTTCGAGGCCGGCGTGCGACGCGCGGCCGGTGACGGTCACCTCGAACGTGCCGCAGCCCTTGCGGCCGGTCTTCACTCCCCCGCCGTCGGCGGCGCCCTCGAACACGAGGACCGCGCCGCAGGCGAGGGCGCGCTCCTCGATGAGGGCGCGGGACGAGCCGGAGCCGACCTCTTCGTCCGCCGTCACGAGGATCTCGACGCCCGAGAGGTCGTCGAGCGCCGCCAGTCCGTGCACGGCCTGCACCAGGCCGCCCAGCATGTCGAAGACGCCTGGGCCCGTCGCGTGTCCGTCCGCGACCCGGAACGGGCGGCGGGCGAGGGTGCCCAGGGGGAACACCGTGTCGTGGTGGCCGAGGATCAGGACGCGGGGAGCGCCGCCCCCGGACCAGTGGACGTGCGAGCCAGCCTCGCTCTCGACGAGGGCCGCTTTTCCGCCGAGGCGGGCCTCGATGACTGCGGCGACGGTTCTCGCCGACTCCGTCAGGGCGTCGCGGTCGCGCGACGGCGACTCGACCTCCACGAGTGTCCTGAGGTCTTCGATCATCGCGTCGACACTCACGTCGACCGGCTCGCGCATCGTCACGCCCGACAGGGTACGTGCGTCGTCACGCACCGCCCCTGGTGGGACCGGTGCGGCGCCCGGCGGAGCCGGACACCCGCGGCGGCCACGCGCGCGTGCAGCACTGCCGCGACGCCTTCCGCGTCCCCGCGGACGCGCGCACCCCGGTCATCATGATCGGCGCGGGCACGGGCCTCGCCCCCTTCCGCGGCGCCATCGCCGGCCGGGTGGGATTCCTGCACGACGGCGGGCAACGCGCGCCCGCGCTCTGCCACTTCGGCTGCGACCACCCCTACGTCGACCACCTGCACCGCACGGAATTCGAAGCGGCGGAGGCCTGGTGGCGGGGGCTCGTCGGCGGGGGCGGTCTGTGGAGGACGTCTATGTGAGCGCCTGCGAGGTCGATGACGAAGACCCCGCCCGGCCCCACGAGCAGCATGTCGACGTCAGCGCCGCGCGTGCCCGGCCGGCGCCGGTCCACGAGCAGCCGCCATCCGCGCTCCGTCAGGACGAGCAACTGGGCGGCGACGCGCTGCTCGCCCTCGCTCGCCGTCTCCCACCGGAGGGCCTGGCGGCGGGCCACCTGCCACTGCTCCCGCATCAGCCGCTCCTGGCGTCGCGCGTCCTGTGCCCGGCGCGACGCCGACCCGCCAGCCGTCATGCGAGTACCCCACTCGTACGCGGAGCAGCGATCATAAAACGATCCGCTACCGGTACGGCAGGGTGCGCGGGGCCCCTTCGGCCCCCGTGGCGTGCCTCAGCCCCGGTACGTCTCCAGGAGCCGGAGCCACACCTCGCTGATCGTCGGGTACGCCGGGACCGCGTGCCACAGGCGGCTCAGGGGGATCTCGCCCGCGATCGCCATCGTCGCCGAGTGGATCAGTTCGCCCACTCCTGGGCCGACGAAGGTGACGCCGAGCAGGATCTCGCGGTCCAGGTCGACGACCATCCGGGCCCGCCCCCGGTAACCGTCCGCGTAGAGGCCCGCTCCCGCCACTCCGGACATGTCGTAGTCGACGGCGCGGACGCGGTGGCCCGCCTCCTCGGCCTCGGCGAGGGTGAGGCCCGCGGAGGCGGCCTCGGGGTCGGTGAAGACGACCTGCGGGACGGCGGCGTGGTCGGCGGTGGCGGAGTGGGCGCCCCAGCGGTCGGTCTCCAGGAGCGGGACGCCCTGGGCGCGGGCGGCGATGGCGGCGCCCGCGATGCGCGCCTGGTACTTGCCCTGGTGGGTGAGGAGCGCCCGGTGGTTGGCGTCGCCGACCGCGTAGAGCCAGTCGCTGCCCTCGACGCGGAGGCTGTCGTCGACCTTGAGGTAGGTGCCGGGTTCCAGGCCGACGGTTTCGAGGCCGATGTCGTCGGTGCGCGGGGCACGTCCCGTGGCGAAGAGGATCTCGTCGGCCCGGAGGGTGGAGCCGTCGTCCAGGGTCGCCGTCACCACGCCGTCCTCGCGCCGCACCGCGGTGACCGAGACACCGCAGCGGACCTCGGCGCCCGCTTCGGCGAGGGCTTCCTGTACCAGCTCCCCGGCGAACGGCTCCATACGGGGCAGCAAACCCCCGCCGCGTACGAGGACCGTGACCTGTGACCCGAGTGCCTGCCACGCGGTCGCCATCTCGACGGCGACGACACCGCCGCCGACCACCAGGAGGCGGCCGGGCGCCTGGTCGGCGCTGGTGGCCTCACGGCTGGTCCACGGCTTGACGTCGGCGAGGCCCGGCAGGTCGGGCAGGGCCGCGCGGGTGCCGGTGCAGACGGCCACGGCGTGCCGGGCCCGCAGCGTGCGCGTGGTGCCGTCCGTGCCGGTGACCGTGACCTCGCGAGGGCCCGCGATGCGGCCGTGGCCCCGGTGCAGGTCGACGCCGACCCCCTCGAGCCAGCCGACCTGGCCGTCGTCCTTCCAATGCGAGGTGTAGTCGTCGCGGTGCGCCAGGACCGCGGAGACGTCCAGCGCGCCCTGCACGGAGTCGCGCAGGCCGGGGACGCGGCGGGCGTCGGCGCGGGCGATGACGGGGCGCAGCAGGGCCTTGCTGGGCATGCAGGCCCAGTAGGAGCACTCGCCCCCCACGAGCTCGCTCTCCACGATCGCGGCACTGAGTCCCGCGGCGCGGGCTCGGTCCGCCACGTTCTCGCCCACAGGGCCGGCTCCGATGACTACGACGTCGTACGTGATGGCATCCGTCATGAGGACAGTGTGTCGGCAGGTGTGCGCCGTGGCCACATGGGTACGCGCGCCGGACACGCCCCTGCGCGCGTGGCACCTGCCGCGCGCGCGACCAGGCGGAATACGTCCGCACGATCGGCCGTTGTGCGCAGCGGCCACGCCTCACAAGGGCCCCAAAAGGAAGTAGGGACACACCATGAGCACTGTGGAGCTCACCAAGGAGAACTTCGACCAGACGGTCACGGACAACGGATTCGTCCTGATCGACTTCTGGGCGGAGTGGTGCGGGCCCTGCAAGCAGTTCGCCCCCGTCTACGAGAAGGCGGCCGAGGCCAACCCCGACCTGGTCTTCGCCAAGGTCGACACGGAGGCCCAGCCGGAGCTGGCCCAGGCCTTCAACATCCAGTCCATCCCGACGCTGATGATCGTCCGCGACCAGGTCGCGGTGTTCGCCCAGCCGGGCGCGCTGCCCGAGGCCGCGCTCACGGACGTCATCGGGCAGGCCAGGAACCTGGACATGGACGAGGTCCGCCGCCAGGTCGCCGAGGAGCAGGCCAAGCAGCAGGGCCAGCAGCAGGAGCAGTAGGAACAGGTGGAGCAGTGGGAAACAGGCAGTAGGGGCTGGGGCTAGCTGGACTCGCGGTGCACGACGTCCGCTCCGAGGACGTCGTGCACCTCGGGTTCCGCGCCCGGGTCGCGCACCACGCGGTCGACCAGTTCGGCCAGGCCGCGGCCCGACGGCAGCTCTATGCGGACGGTGCTGAGGCGGGGGCGCAGCAGCCGGCCCAGCATCAGGTCGTCCGAGCCGAGCACGGCGATGTCCTCGGGTATGTCGATGCCGTCGTCCTGCAGCGCGCGCATCAGGAGCATCGCGTACTCGTCGTTGTAGGCGAAGACGGCGTCGATTCCCCGGGCGCGGCAGCGCGCGGCGAGCCGGGTGGCGGACGCCTCCTCGTAGGCGAGGGGCAGCTCGGTGACCGAGGCGCCCGCGGTGCGGGCCCGCTCCACGGTCCGGCGGACACCTTCCAGGCGGGGCCGCGAGAAGGGCTCCATGCCCGCTTCCTCGGGCACGACGACGCCGATGGTGCGTCGGCCGCGGGCCAGGAAGTGCAGGGCCGCCGCCTCGCCGACCCTGCGGCCGTCCATGAGCAGGGCGTGCGCGCCCTCGACGCGGTGCGGGCCGAGCGTGAAGACGGCCCTGGCGCCGGACCGCTTCAGGACGGTCACGCCGCGCGGGTTGAGTGCGGACGCGTCGGGCGCGAGGACGGCGACGGGGCGCAGCTCGGCCCAGGCGCGGGCCGCGTCCTCGCCGGTCAGGCCGAGGCTGGCGTACTGGACGACGGTGTAGTCGAACCTGCTGAGCGCCCATTGCAGTTCGTTGAAGAACCGGCTGAAGAGCGGGCCCATCGGGATCTCGGGCGTCGGCATGAGGACCATGCGGCTGTGTCCGGCGCGGAGGCTGCGGGCGGCTGCGTGCGGGACGTAGCCGAGTTCCCTGGCCGCTTCGTGGACGCGGCGGCGGGTGGGTTCGCTGATGCGGACGGCGCTGGTGTTGTTGAGGACGTACGAGACGGTGGCGCGGGAGACCCCCGCCAGGCGGGCGACGTCGGCGCTCGTCGGCACGGAGCGCTGTGCGGGCTGCTGCTTCGGTATCTGCACCATGGCAGGGCCAATCCTTGCAGACCGCGCCGGGGGCGCTTGAGGCGGGCGGCGGAGCCGACCGGTGCGGGCACGGGCGCGTGGCGCCGGTGCGTGGCGCGGGCTCCGGCGCGAACTCCCCTGCTCCCGCGCCGCGTTGACCCTGGGTTCCGTCCGCCCCTCAGAGCCGCGCGGCCGTCACCGTCCCGTTCGGCGTCGGCCACAGCACCCGGTTCTCCGTACGGATGCGGATGACGAGCCACACCGTATTGGCGAGGGTGAAGAGCAGGGCGGTGATCCAGGCGGTGTGGACGAGGGGCAGGGCGATGCCCTCGACGGCGACGATGAGGTAGTTGGGGTGCCGCATCCAGCGGTAGGGCCCGGTGGTGACCAGGGGCGCCGTGGGCACGACGAGGACGCGGGTGTTCCACTGGGGCCCGAGCGCCCGCATGCACCAGGCACGGCCTGCCTGTGCCAGGGCGAGGACGGCCAGGCACGGCCATCCGAGCGGTGGAGTGAAGGCGCGGTCGGCGAGGGCTGCCTCCGCGAGGATGCCGAGGAGAAGGCAGACGTGGAGGACGACCATCGGGGCGTAGTGGCGCCGCCCGTACTCGGTGCCGCCCCGGGCCGACGCCCATCGTGCGTTCCGGCGGGCGACCGCCAGTTCGACCAGGCGCACGGCGCTCACGGCGGCGATGAGCAGGAGCAGGCTCGCGGGGGGTGTCACGCGTCCGCGAGGTGGCCGAGGCGTTCGGTGAGCGCCCGGTACCTGCCGGCGCGGTCGGCTGCTTTTTCCAGGTGGGCGGCGATGTCCTCCTGGGCCCGCAAACCGACCGGGCCGAGTCCGGTGGCGTCGACGGCGCCGAGCATGCGGACGAACGGGACGGCGATGTCCTTGCAGTAGGTCTCCGGCGAGAGGATGCCCGACCTGGCCATGGAGCTGATCAGCCGCCCGAAGCCCGGCGCCCCGTGGCCCGGGGGACGGAGCGTCGTCAGGACTTTGGCCACGGCCTGGAGGGTTCGGTCGGGGTGCATCCGCATGCATGCCTGGAGGACGGTTCGGTAGAACAGCATGTGGCGGTTCTCGTCGTGGGCGATGCGCTGCATCAGCGCCGCACACACGGGTTCGTCGCACAGGCGACGGATCCCCTGGTAGCTGACGCGCGTTCCGAGTTCCTGGACCGTGACGTAGACGAGGGAGGCGATCAGGTCGCCGCGGTAGTCGATCTCGTATCCGTGCTGTACGTGCTGGGCGCGGTCGTCCTCCAGCACGATCGGATCGGCGCTGCGGGTGACGACGAGGTAGTCGCGGATCGCGGTGCCGTGCCGGGCCTCTTCGAGCGTCCAGCGGTTGACCCAGGTGCCCCAGGGCCCGTCCAGCGACAGCATCTCCCCGATGACCCGGTGGTAGCTGGGCAGATTCTCCTCGCTGAGCAGGTTGTGGAGCAGGCCGTCGCGTGCGGCCGGGTTCAGTTTCTGCTGGGAGGGGTCCCACGGTTCCCCTTCGAGGAAGCCGTCGTAGTCACGGCCCTGGCTCCATGGGATGTACTGGTGCGGATACCAGTCGACGGTGGCCCGGAAATGGTTGTCCAGGGCTTCGGTCACCACCGGTTCGAGGTCGATCAGGATGCGTACGTCTTCGGGGAGGGCGCGCATGGTCACCGTTCTTGTGTGCGGTCCGTCGGGGGCGGTGGGGTGGTCGGCGGGGTGGTCCTCTACCAGCTGAGGAGGACCAGTTCGATGGCGAAGCCCGGGCCCATGGCGGCGACCAGACCGGGGGCGTTCGGCGGAGGGGGCGTCTTCATCGCGGCGTGCAGGATGTCCAGGACGGAGACGGACGAGAGGTTGCCGCGTTCGGCCACGGACCGCCGGGTCAGTTCCAGGGCGCGCGGCGGCAGGTCGAGGGCCTGCTCCACGGCGGTGAAGACTTTCGGGCCGCCGCCGTGGACGATCCAGCTGACGATCTGGTCCGGCGTCAGAGCGTGCCGATCGAGGAGGCCGTGGACGGCCGTGGGCAGGTGCTCCTCCGTCAGGACGGGGACTTCCGGTGCCAGCAGGACCCGCAGGCCGTGGGAGCCGATGTCCCAGCCGAGGACGTCCTCGGTGTCGGGGAGCAACAGGCTGTGGGTGTCCACCAGTGCGGGTCCTGCGGGAGCGCCGTCCCGGTGGGCTCCGGTGGCCACGACGGCCGCGGCGCCGTCGCCGAAGAGGCTGCCGGCGACGACGTTGGCGATGGTGGCGTCCTTGAACTGGAAGACCAGGCTGGACAGTTCCACGGCGAGCAGGACGGCGACCTGGCCGGGGTGGGCGAGCAGATAGTCGTGCAGCCGGGCCAGGCCCACGGCGCCGCCCGCGCAGCCGCTGCCGAACAGCGGGACGCGCTTGACGTCGGGCCGCAGCCCGACCCGGTGGGCGAGGCGCGCCTCCAGCGAGGGCACGGCGAGGCCGGTGACGGTTGTGCTGATCACCGCGTCGACGTCCTGCGGACGGATGCCCGCGGCGCGCAGGGCGCCGGTGATCGCCCGCTCCCCCAGATCCAGGGCGACATCGAGCCACATACGGTTCTGTTCGGTGAAGTTCTCCTGGCGGGCGAGGTCGACCAGCTTCTCCAGGGGCAGCGACAGGGACCGGGTGTCGACGCCCGAACTCTGCGCGATCTTGCGGAGCACGAGAGCGCCCGCCTCCGACTCCAGCGCGGTGGTGCGGGCCAGGGTGGCGAGGATTTCGCGCTGCGGGTAGGTGTACGGCGGGAAGACGGTCTGGATCGCGGCCACCCGTGGGGCGGTGGGCGACGACGGTCCGCTGCGGTCATGTGGAGCCTGATGCATCTGGATCAGCCCCGCCTCTCTTGTCGGCTGCGACGATCCCGGGCCTGGGCCCGGTACAGGTAGGGGACCACCAGGTGAGGGGGCCCAGGGCCGCCATCACGGCGGGCACCAGCACGCCGCGCACCAGGACGGCGTCGACGAGCGCGCCGAGTGCGACACCGATGCCGATGAACTTGAGGAGCGCCACCTGCGAGGTGGCCATCGCGGCCGTCGAGATCGCGACGGCCGCGGCGGCGGACGTCATCAGGCGGCCGGTGCGGGCGATGCCCTCGACGACCGACGTGCGGTTGTCGCCGCCGCGGTCGAACTCCTCGCGGATGCGGCCGAGCAGGAAGACCTCGTAGTCGACCGACAGGGCCAGGGCGATGAACAGGACGAACAGGAGCATGGACGCGTCCAGCGTGCCCGTCGCGGTGAAGCCGCCGAGCAGGGCGGCGCCGCGGCCGTCCTGGAAGAGGACGACCAGCGCCCCGAGGATCGCGCCGAGGCTCACCGCGGCGACGGCCAGCGCCTTGAGGGGAGCGACGAGCGTACGGGTGAAGGCGCTCAGCAGGAGCATCAGCCCTGCTCCCAGCAGGAGCAGGCAGGTGGGCAGGGCGTCGAGGACGCGGCGCGCGGTGTCGGTGACCTCCGCGGCCCGCCCGCCCACGAGGACGCTTCCCGGTGCGGAGGTGTCCCGTACCTGCCGCACCGCGGTCTGCGCCGCGCGGGTGTCGGGGGCGGCGGACGTGGCCGCCAGGAGCACCGCCCCCTCGCCCTCCGGCGAGGAACGCGTCGTGGACGCAACGCGGACGGCGGTGATGCCCCGGATGCGGGCCAGCCGCTCACCGTGGGCCGGGGCACCCGCGACCGCGCCCGGCCCGGTCGTCACCACGGTGAGGATCCGCTCGGGTGGTGCGGTGAATTCGGCGCGCACCCGCTGTGCCGCCGCGGCGGAGGACGCGGGCAGGGTGCGGTCGTCCACGATGCCGAGGCGGACATGGGTGAACGGCACGGCGAGCAGGGCCAGGAGCAGGAGCGCCAGCCCTCCGGCGAGCAGCGGCCGTGCGGTGACGGTGGTGGCCGTGCTGCGCCAGAAGCGGCTTCCTTCGCCGATACGGGTACGGCGCCACCGGGCCAGCGGATCGAAGGCCTGCGCCCGGGGGCCGAGGACGCGCAGGCAGGCGGGCAGCACCGTCAGGGCGACCAGGGCCGCGAGCACGGCGACCGTCATACCGGCCAGGGCCAGGGCGCGCAGCATCGGCACCGGCACGGCCAGGGCGGTGGCCAGGCAGACGGTGACGGCGGCGGCCGAGAACGCCACCGAACGGCCACTGGTGCGCCGGGCGGCTGCCGGCGCCGTGTGCAGGTCCGCGCCGCGCGCTCTCCTCCCGTACCCGGGCGAGCAGGAAGAGGCTGTAGTCGACGGCAAGGCCGAAGCCGATCGCGGAGGCGGCGCTCACCGCGACCCGCGAGAGGTCGACGGCCTGCGCGAGCAGGCCGAGGATGGGGACGGCGCAGCCGATGGTGAGCGCGGCCACGACCACGGGCAGGAGTGCGGAGACCACGGATCCGTAGGCGAGGACCAGCACGACGAACAGCACGGGCGCGGCCAGGAGTTCGGCCCTCCGCAGGTCTCGTTCGACGCTCTCGTCGATCGCCCGGTTGGCCCATGTCGCGCCGCTGGGCTCCACGTCGGCCGCCGGGGCGGCCGCGCGGGCCGCGGCCACCACGCGGGGTGCCGCCTCCTTGCGTTCCTTGTCCGTCCCCTTCAGGCGTACCAGGACCAGCAGGGTCCGTCCGTCCTTCGAGCGGAGCCAGGTGTTCTTCGTGGTCCGCGCGGACCATGCGGCCTGCACGTCGCCCTGCCGGTCGAGTGTCCGCACCACCGCCGCGGTGGCGTCCCGGCCCGCCGCGCGGCCGGCGCCGGTGGGCGGGGAGACGGCGAGGACGAGGTCGGGTGAGGGTACGCCGAACCGTTCGGCCTGCCGGGCGGCGCGTTCGGCCTCGGTGCCCGTGGCGACCGCGCCGCCCGTGCTCAGCGCCGAGAAGGCGGCCGGGGCCAGCACCCCCGCGCACACCGCTGCCAGGAGGGCGCACACCAGCACCAGCCGGGCCCGCCGCACCGCACGCCGCTCGTCCGCGGACGTGTGAGCGGCTCTCACCAGTCGGCAGCGGTGAAGAGCAGGACCGCGTTCTGGCCGCCGAACCCGAAGGAACAGCTGACGGCCGCGGTGCCGGGCACGGGCCGCGGCCGGCCCGCGACGATGTCGAGCTTGTGATCGCCGTCCTGGCCCTGGAAGTTCGCCACCGGCGGGACCTGCCCGTGCCGCAGGGCGAGGACCGTGTACGCCGCCTGAATGGCCCCGGCCGCGCCCAGCGCGTGTCCGATGACGCCTTTGGCCGCGGTGACCGGCGGCCCGTCGGCACCGAAGACGCGGGTGAAGGCCGTGGCCTCGGCGGCGTCGTTCAGCGGGGTCGAGGTGCCGTGCGCCTGGACGTGGGCGATGTCGTCCGGTCCGCATCCCGCGTCCGTGAGCGCCGCGCGGACAGCGCGGACCGCGCCGTCCCCTCGCGGATGCGGGGCCACGGGATGGTGTGCGTCGGCCCCGGCGCCGTACCCCCGCAGCAGTGCCTGGACGGGGGCCCCGCGGGACCGGGCCGAGCGGGCGCGTTCAAGGACGAGGATGCCGGCGCCCTCGCCGAGGACGAAGCCGTCGCGGCCCGCGTCGAACGGGCGGCTGGCGAGGGCGGGTTCCTCCCTGCGCCGGGAGAGCGCCCGCATCCGGGTGAAGCAGGTGGCCGTCATGCGGGAGCGGGCGGATTCACTGCCGCCCGCCAGCACGATGTCACACGTCCCCGACCGCAGCAGGTCCCGGGCGACTCCGATCGCGGTGGCACCCGAGGCACAGGCGCTGGCGGTGGTGAAATTGGGTCCCGCGGCGCCCAGATCGATCCCGACCTCGCCGGCGGCCATGCTGGGAACGCTGCGCGGGAGAGCGAGCGGTGAGACGCGGTCCGGCCGCCCCGCGCCGAGATGCCCGAACTCGCCGACGTAGGTGCTCAGGCTGTTCGATCCCACGCCCAGCACGACGCCCACGCGTTCGGCGTCCCACGTACGGGGGTCGAGGCCCGCGTCGGCGACGGCGCGCCGGGCGGCGACGAGCGCGAACTGGATGAAGCGGTCCATACGGCGTGCGGGCGCGCGGCCGATTTCCGTGTCGGCGTCGAAGTCGGCCACCCGGCAGGAGAAGTCGACGGGAAGCCCCGCCAGTTCGGGGTCCGCGGCGGCCAGGGAGCGGCCCTCGCACAGAGCCGTCCAGTTCGCCTCCGCCGTATGGCCGGCGGGGGTCACCAGACCGAGGCCGGTGACCGCGATGTCAGGCCACATGCTCGAAGGCCGCGGCTGCCTCACCGAGCGTGGAGGCCGGTCGGAGGTCCAGCGCGTCCTCGGGCAGGACGATGCCGAACTCCTCCTCCGCCGCGACCACCAGCTCCATCAGCCACAGCGAGTCCAGGCCGAGGCTCTCGAAGGTCGTCGAGGGGGACAACTGGTCGGACCCCACCTCGACGTCGAGGCGGTCGGTCAGCAGCGCCACCAGCTCCGCGGGGAGTTCCGACTGCTGCGCGCTCCGCGCCGACGGCTCGTCGATCCGTGTCATGACTTCACCCTTTTCAGTCGCTTTTCGCCACCTTGACAGGACAGATCAAGACAATCCATCAACCCGGTTGATCTCCACTCATTTGCGGCAGCGCCGTCCAGCCGTACGCGCCGTTCCGCCGCAAGCTACTCGCCGGTTAACGTTCGGGCACCCGTCGTCGAGCGAAGGTGTCCCCCACATGACTGCCGACCGTGCCGAAGGTCTGGCGCGCACCGCCCGCGCGCTGGCCGACGGAGAGGTGACCTCGCGTGCGCTGACCGAGCGGACGCTGGCCCGGATCGAGGCGGCGCAGCCCGTCCTGAACGCCTTCAGGCGGGTGCGGACCGAGGCCGCGCTCGCCGAGGCGGACGCCGCCGACCGGGAACTCGCCGCGGGCGGGGCCGGTCCCGGGCGGCCGTTGCTCGGGGTGCCGCTCGCGGTGAAGGACGACATGGACGTGACGGGTGAGCCGACCGCGTTCGGGTGCAGGGGCGACTTTCCGCCGGCGACGGCGGACTCGGAGGCGGTGCGGCGGCTTCGGGCCGCGGGGGCCGTGATCGTCGGCAAGACCAACACGTGCGAGCTGGGGCAGTGGCCGTTCACGGAAGGGCCGGGTTTTGGTGACACCCGCAACCCGTGGCACACCGGGCATACGCCGGGCGGGTCGTCGGGCGGCTCGGCGGCCGCCGTCGCGGCCGGGCTCGTGCCCGCCGCGCTGGGCTCGGACGGCGCGGGCTCGGTGCGGATCCCGGCCGCCTGGACCCACCTCGTGGGGATCAAGCCGCAGCGCGGGCGGATATCGACCTGGCCGTGGCCGGAGGCGTTCCACGGCATCACCGTCAACGGCCCGCTGGCCAGGACGGTCGCGGACGCGGCGCTGCTCCTCGACGCGGCGAGCGGCAGCCACGCGGGCGACCTCCACCGGCCGCCCGCCATCCGGGCCGCGGAGGCGGCGACCCGCGATCCGGGACGGCTGCGGATCGCGCTGTCGCTGCGGATGCCGTTCACGGCGACGCCCAAGCAGCTGCATCCCGTGGTGCGCGACCGCGTCGTCGCCCTCGCCGAGCGGCTCGCCGCGCTGGGCCACGACGTCGCCGCGGCCGACCCGCGCTACGGCCAGGTCGGCCTGGCGTTCGTGCCGCGTGCGACGGCGGGCATCGCCGAGTGGGCCGAGCGGGTGCCCGACGTCTCCCTCCTGGACCGGCGTACGCGGGAAGCGGCTCGCCTGGGGCGGCTGTTGGGCGGCGCCCCGTTGCGCCTCGCACGCCGCGCGGAGGCCGTGCTGCACCGTCGGGTGGGGGCGATCTTCTCGACGTACGACGTGGTGCTCGCCCCGACGACCGCCACGCCGCCGCCCCGCATCGGCGCGCTCGCCGCGATGAATGGCCTGCAGACCGACCGGGCCATGATCGCCGCCTGCCCCTACGCGTGGCCGTGGAACGTCCTCGGCTGGCCGGGCGTCAACGTGCCCGCGGGACACACGCCGGGCGGTCTGCCCGTCGGCGCCCAGCTCCTCGGGCCCGCCGGGAGTGAACCGCTTCTGATCTCCCTTGCCGCGCAGGTGGAGGCGGACCGGCGGTGGCACGAGCGGTGGCCCGCGCCGGTGCCGGACGCGGCGGCCTCCTGAGGCGCGGTACCGCGCCTAGCGGCACCCACCGCACGGTGACGCGTGTTCTACGGTGACCCGTGTGACTGCCTTCACCGATGACCCGCACCTGTCCGCGACGCCCGGCCGTTCGGGCGCCACCGCGACCACCGAGGTCGAGCCGCGCGACGTGGGCCGGGTCCGCACGGAGTACGCGCCCGAGTGCGACGGCGACCCCGACCCGGGGGAGATCGTCTGGACGTGGGTGCCCTACGAGGAGAACGACGGGCGCGGCAAGGACCGTCCGGTCCTCGTGGTCGCCCGCGAGGCGTCGGGGACGCTGCTCGCCGTGCCGCTGTCGAGCAAGCGGCACGACGGCAGGGAGTGGGTGCCGATCGGCAGCGGGCCGTGGGACCGGGGAGGGCGCGACTCCTGGGTGGACGTCGACCGGGTGCTGCGGGTGCATGAGCGCGGGATGCGGCGCGAGGCGTGCGCGCTGGACCGCATGCGGTTCAACCTCGTCGTGCTCCGGCTGAAGGAGCGTCACGGCTGGCGCTGAGCCCCGGCTCCGCTCAGCTCGGCGAACTCCGTCTCGAACGCGCCGCGCGTCACCGCGCCCCTCGTGCGGTCGAGCACCCCGAACACGACGTGCGTGAACTGCCCGGCGAACCGGCCGCCTTCGCCGAGCAGCCCCCGGAAGGCGCCCGCCACGTGCGCGGGATCGTTCATGAAGACGCCGCAGCCCCAGGCGCCGAGCACCAGGCGGTGGTAGCCGCACGCGGCCGCCGTCTCCAGGACGCGTTCGGCGCGCGCGGACAGGGCCCGCGCGATGCCGGGCGCGCGTTCCGGTGCCGTGCGGCGGATCACCCCGGCGTTGGGTGCCGCGGAGGTGAGGAAGCCGACGGTGTACGGCTCGTCGAGGAGCCGCCCGCGGTCGTCGCGGAAGACGGGCACACCCGGTGAGTGGATCACGCGGTCGGTGTAGAACGGATCGCGGTCGGCGCGGTGGTGGGCGTAGAACCCGGGGACTTCGAGCAGGCAGGTGTACAGCGCGGAGGCGCGGCACAGCGCCTCCTCCTGCGCCTGGGCGCCGTTCAGATAGCCCCCGCCGGGGTTGCGCGCCGAGGAGAAGTTCAGCACCGCGAGCCGGGAGGAACCCGAGGGCTCGTCGGCCGTCAGTCGGCGGGCCGCCTCCAGGCTGCTCTCGCCGGTGACCTCGAAGCGCGTGTGCTCCACGCGTTCGCGGGGCGGCACCTCCACCGGCTCCGGCCCGAACATGCGCGTGCCTGCGCGTGCGGCGGCCACCGCGTCGGCGATGACCGTCTCGCGGCCGCCGTGCGTCACGTACGCCCCCGTCGCGATGATCCGCTCCGTCTCCTGCGCCTGTCCGCGCAGCCGGGCGCTCATGTCCACGCCCCCGTGTCGTTCATGAACGCATGGTGAGCCGTGTGCGTCGGGCGGCGCAACAGAAATACCCGGTACGTGAACGGCCTGAGGGGCACTCTTGTGCGAACGCCCTCAAGGGTTTTGGGTGTGACGAGCAGCATCGGATGGAAGGATCCCCGCATGCCTGAGGGAGACTGTGGGAAACACCGCGCGGCGGGCCGCACAACGGCGCGTGACACGGTGTCGGAAGCCGAAGTGGAAGCGCTGGTCCGTGGCATCTGCTTCAAGACCGGGCCACCCCGCACCGTCGGGGTCGAACTGGAATGGCTCGTCCACGAACCGGGCCTGCCCCACCTGCCCGTACCCGCCGCCCGCCTCGAAGCGGCCTACGCCGCACTGCGGGCCCTGCCCCTGCACTCGTCCGTCACCGTCGAACCCGGCGGCCAGCTGGAGCTCAGCTCGCTTCCCGCCGACTCGCTGACGGAGTGCATCTCGGCCATGCAGGCCGATCTCGACGTCGTACGCGACGCGTTACGTCCCCACCGCCTCACCCTCAGCGGGGTCGGCGCCGACCCGTGGCGTCCGCCGTCGCGGATCCTGCGCGAGCCCCGCTACGACGCGCTGGAGTCGTGCCTCGACCGCGGCGGTCCCGCCGGACGCCGCATGATGTGCTCGACGGCGTCCGTGCAGATCTGCCTCGACGCCGGGTACGAGGAGCCGGGCCCGCTCGGCTACGCGCGCCGCTGGCGGCTTGCCCATCTGCTCGGGCCCGTCCTCGTCGCCGCGTTCGCCAACTCACCGCTGCAGGACGGCCGCCCCACCGGCTGGCGCTCGACCCGGCAGGCCGTGTGGGCGGGCATCGAACCCGGCAGATCCGCCGCCCCGCCGCTGGACGGGGAGCCGCGCGAGACCTGGACCAGACACGCTCTGGACGCGCCGGTCATGTGCGTCAGGAGAGAGCCCGGCGAAGGCCCGTGGAGCGTTCCGGAGGGGATGAGTTTCCGGGCGTGGGCCCGCGCGGGCGCCTCCCGCAGACCCACCCGGGAGGACCTCGTCTACCACCTGACCACGCTGTTCCCTCCGGTGCGCCCGCGCGGCCACCTGGAGCTGCGCATGGTCGACGCGCAACCCGGTGAGGACGGCTGGGTCGTGCCGCTCGCCGTGACCACCGCCCTGTTCGACGATCCCGGGGCGGCCGAGACCGCCTACCGCGCCGTGAAACCGCTGGCCGAGCGGTACGGGCCGCCCGGTTCGACCGCGGCGCCGCACAATCCGCTCTGGCTGGACGCGGCACGCCACGGCCTCGCCGACCCCGAACTGCGCGAGGCGGCCGCCACGTGCTTCGCCGCCGCCGTCGACGCGCTGCCCCGGCTCGGCGCCGGGGTGTCCGTGCGGGACGCCGTGGCGACGTACGCCGCGCAGTACGTCGCGCACGGCCGCTGCCCCGCCGACGACCTGCTCGACGCGGTGCGCGACGACCCCGTCCCCCACGACGCCCCCCACGACACACCTGGGAAGGATGTCCGCCGATGACCGGCTCCACCACCGACCCGGAAACGACCGACCCGGAGGCCCTGCGGGAGCGCGCCTTGGCCGCGCTCCTCGCCGCCCGGGAGCGCACGACCCTCCTCACCTCCTGCGTGGAGGACACCGAACTGACCGCGCAGCACTCGCCGTTGATGTCGCCGCTGGTCTGGGACCTGGCGCACATCGGCAACCAGGAGGAGCAGTGGCTGCTGCGGGCGGTCGCGGGCCGGGAGGCCATGCGGCCCGAGATCGATCCGCTGTACGACGCCTTCGAGCATCCCCGCGCCGAACGCCCGAGCCTGCCGCTGCTGGCGCCCGCGGAGGCCCGCGGTTACGCGGCCGAGGTGCGGGGGCGCGCGCTCGACGTGCTGGAGAGAACCCCGTTCCGCGGCACGCCGCTCACCGACGCGGGTTTCGCGTTCGGGATGATCGCGCAGCACGAGCAGCAGCACGACGAGACGATGCTCATCACGCACCAGCTGCGGTCGGGGCAGACCGCGCTGACCGCGCCGGACCCGCCCTCCTGCGAGCCGTTCACGGGACCGGCCGAAGTCCTCGTGCCCGGTGGCCCGTTCACGATGGGGACGTCCACGGAGCCGTGGGCCCTCGACAACGAACGTCCGGCGCACCACCGTCTCGTCCCGCCGTTCTTCATCGACACGACCCCGGTGACGAACGGCGCGTACCGGCGCTTCATCGAGGACGGCGGATACGAACGGATGCATTGGTGGGACCCGGCGGGCTGGGCGATGGTCCGCCGCCACAACCTGTGCGCGCCGCTGTTCTGGCGGCGCGAGGGCGGTCAGTGGCTGCGGCGGCGCTTCGGGACGGTCGAGCCGGTGCCGGACGACGAGCCGGTGCTGCACGTCAGCTGGTACGAGGCCGACGCGTACGCGCGCTGGGCGGGCCGGCGCCTGCCCAGCGAGGAGGAGTGGGAGAAGGCCGCGCGGTACGACCCGGTGACCGACCGGTCGACGCGCTACCCGTGGGGCGACGCGGACCCCACACCCGAGCGCGCCAACCTGGGGCAGCGGCACCTGCGTCCCGCACCCGCGGGAAGCTATCCGGCGGGGGAATCGCCGCTCGGTGTACGCCAGTTGATCGGTGACGTGTGGGAGTGGACGTCCGGCGACTTCCTGCCCTATCCGGGCTTCGCCGCCTTCCCCTACCGCGAGTACTCGGACGTCTTCTTCGGCGGCGACTACAAGGTGCTGCGCGGCGGCGCGTTCTCCGTCGACGAGGTGGCCTGCCGCGGCACGTTCCGCAACTGGGACCACCCGGTGCGGCGGCAGATCTTCGCCGGATTCCGCACCGCGCGGGACGCGGGACCCACCGAGACGCCGCTGCCGGGGTCTGCCTGATGTGCCGTCACCTTGCGTACCTGGGGCCGCCGGAGCCGCTCGGGAGTGTCCTGGTGGCGCCCGCGCACAGCCTGTTCCGGCAGTCCTGGGAGCCCCGGATGCAGCGCCACGGGACCGTCAACGCCGACGGTTTCGGTGTGGGCTGGTACGCCGAGGGGGACCCCGTGCCCGCCCGCTACCGCCGCTCCGGGCCCATCTGGGGCGACGGCTCGTTCGCCGATCTGGCGCGGGTCGTGCGCTCCGGGGCCGTACTCGGCGCGGTGCGCGACGCGACGCTCTCGGGCGCGGACGGCGAGGCCGCGGCGGCGCCCTTCGCCGCCGGACCGTGGCTGTTCAGCCACAACGGCGCGCTGACCGGCTGGCCCCGCTCCCTCGCCGCGCTCGCACAGGGCCTGCCCCCCGCCGAGCTGCTCTCGATGGAGGCGCGCTGCGACTCCGCGCTGGTGTGGGCGCTCGTCCTGAACCGGCTGCGCCGCGGCGACGAGGAGGCGCAGGCCCTCGCGGACACCGTCCTGGAAGTCGCCGAGGCCGCGCCAGGCTCGCGCCTCAACCTCCTGCTCACCAATGGCGACACGATCGCCGCGACCGCCTGGGGCGACACCCTCTGGTACCTCGCGGAACCCGGCCGCCGCACCGTCGTGGCCTCCGAGCCCTACGACGACGACCCGCACTGGCGCGAGGTGCCCGACCGCACCCTGCTCGCCGCAAGCCGCACCGACGTACTGCTGACCCCGCTCAAGGAGCCCCCCGCGTGAGTCCGTTCCTGCTGACCCGCACCCTGCCCGAGGACGCCACCGGCGCCGCGCTGCGCGCCGACGTCCTCCAGGGCCTCACCCGCACCCCGAAGACACTGCCGCCCAAGTGGTTCTACGACGCGCGCGGCAGCGCCCTCTTCGAGGAGATCACCACTCTGCCCGAGTACTACCCGACCCGCGCCGAACGCGAGATCCTCGTCGCCCGCGCCGACCGGATCGCCGAGATCACACAGGCGCGGACGCTGATCGAGCTGGGCTCGGGCTCCTCGGAGAAGACCCGCCACCTCATCGACGCCATGGCGTACCTGCGCACCTACGTCCCCGTCGACGTGAGCGAGAGCGCGCTGACCGGAGCCGCGAACACCCTGCTCGCGCAGCGGCCCTCGCTCGACGTGCACGCCCTGATCGCCGACTTCACCCGCGGCCTCGCGCTGCCCGGCACCCCCGGGCCGCGCCTGGTCGCGTTCCTCGGCGGCACGATCGGCAACCTGCTGCCCGCCGAACGCGCCGCGTTCCTCGCCTCCGTGCACGACCTGCTCTCCCCCGGCGACGCGCTGCTCCTCGGCACGGACCTGGTCAAGGACGAGTCGGCCCTCGTCTCCGCGTACGACGACGGGACGGGCGTGACCGCCGCGTTCAACAAGAACGTCCTGACGGTCATCAACCGCGAGCTGGCCGGGGACTTCGACCCGGACGCGTTCGAGCACGTGGCCGTCTGGGACCGCGAGCACGAGTGGATCGAGATGCGGCTGCGCTCCACGGCCGACCAGACGGTGAAGATCCACGCGCTCGACCTCGCGGTCGACTTCGCCGCGGGTGAGGAGATGCGCACGGAGATCTCGGCGAAGTTCCGCGAGGACGGCGTACGTGCCGAACTGGCCGCCGCCGGTCTCGAACTGGCGCACTGGTGGACGGACGAGAGGGGGCGCTTCGCGCTGTCGCTGAGCACGGTGGCGTAACTCCCGCCCGGCTCCACCGCATTCACTGGACGTCGGTGGTCACAGGCCGCCGACGTCCAGGGCCCTGGTGATCCGGGCCGACGCCTTGCGGGCCTCGGTCGCCGGGTCGCCACCCATCAGGACCTTCGTCATGTACCCCTTGATCGGGTTGTCGGCCTCGACCTCCGCCCAGCGCGGGGAGTTGGGGGTCGCCCGGCCGTTCGCCGCGCCGACAGCCATCGCCGCCGCGCCCTCCTGGTCGGCGACCGCCGGCGCCAGCTTCGCCTTGTTCGGGACGTAGTTCATGGTCCGCGCCAACTCGGTCTGCCACTTCTTGCCCGCGAGGGCCTCGATCACCTTGACGGCGCCCTTGTGGTCGTCGCTGTGCTCGGGCACGACGAGGTCGGAGCCGCCGGTGAAGACGGCGGCGGGCTTGCCGGCCTTCTTGCCCGGGACGGGGAAGTAGCCGAGCTTGCCCTTGAGCTCGGGGTTCTTCTCCTCGATGGCGCGGGCCGCGCCGGGCACCGCGACGATCTGCGCGACATTGCCGTCCGCGAACACGCCGGTCTGTGGCGGGTGTTCCTCGTCGGCGTCGCGCGGGCCCCGGCCGAGCGCCTGCAACTGCCGGTAGAACTCCATGCCGCGCAGCGCCTCGGGCGTGTGCAGGGTGCCGCGCCAGTCGCCGGAGGACTCCTTGGTCTCCTTGGCGAGCTCGCCGCCCTCGTCCCAGATGAAACCGGAGAGGGTGTACCAGTCCTGGCCCGCGAGGTAGATGCCCTGGTTGCCGCCGGTGTTGAGCTTCTCCGTGGCCTCCAGCCACTCCGCGCGGGTGCGGGGCGGCGTCTTGATGCCGGCCGCGGCGAACAGGTCCTTGTTGTAGATGACGACGCGGTTGGCGGCGTACCAGGGGATGCCGTACTGGGCGCCGCGGTAGCGGCCCGGTTCGGCGAGGCCCGGCAGCCAGTCGTCCATGCCGAGGTCGCGTGCGGACTCCAGGGTCAGGTCGTACAGGCCGCCCTCGTCGACGTACTGCGCGACCTGGGTGTTGCCGACCTCGATGACCTCGGGTCCTTCGCCGCCCTCCTCCTTGAGCGCCTTCTTCACCTTGGCGCCGATGCCGGTCCATTCCTGGATGCGGATGTCCAGGTCGATGTCGTCGTGCTCCTTCTCGAAGTCCGACGTGAAGCGCTCGATGAACTCCGGCGAAGCGCTGTCCTTCATCAGCCAGACCGTGACGGTCCTGGAGTCGTCACCGCCCGGCAGCATGCCGCACCCGGCGACCAGGACGGTGGAGGAGAGGGCGAGCGCCAGGGACACGGCGGCGCGGTGGTGCGGTCTCACGTGGGTCACTTTCTGCCTGCGGACAGGGGAAGGTCAGCCCGACGCGGGGGGTGAGCAGCGCTGCTCGAACGGGTACTGGCTGGATTTTGGTCCGTACCAATGAACTGGTCAAGGGGGTACGCCGTGCCGCCGTCGTCTCGCGCCACGGGAGCGACTGGGGCACGGTGGAGTGACGGCACTTACCGGCGCCGTACGGCACCCTGCCGTACGGCCCCACCCGACGGCCCGGAGGAACATCCTCATGTCGAACCACACGTACCGTGTCACCGAGATCGTCGGCACCTCTCACGAGGGCGTCGACCAGGCGATCCGCAACGGCATCGCGCGGGCCTCGCAGACGCTCCGCTCGCTGGACTGGTTCGAGGTCACGCAGGTGCGCGGCCACATCCTGGACGGCGAGATCCAGCACTACCAGGTCGGCCTGAAGGTGGGCTTCCGGCTGGAGGACGACGCGGAGGTCTGAACCCAGTCGTCCTCAGGTACGGCCCTCGCGTTCCTGGGCGTCCTTCAGCGCCTCCGGCGTGTTCGCCCAGGTCACCCGGACGACGGTGAAACCGGCGCGCTCCGCCTCGGCGCAGACCAGCTCGTCGTCGTCCACCAGCATGCGGACCGTCCGTTTGCGGGCGATCTCTTGGAGGGTCTCCAGTTTGGTGCGGCGTGCGGGGCGCCTGTCGTTGTTGCGGCGCATCCAGATCCGTCCCTCCGGCAGCCCCTGGCGTGCCAGCCAGTCCACCGTGTCGGCACGGCAGCGCTCAGGGCGGCCGGTCAGATAGACGACCTCGCACTCCGCCGTGCTCGCGAGGGCCAGCTCGACGCCGCGGGCCAGCGGCGGGTCCTGAGGCGCCGCGGCGAAGAACGCGTCCCAGTCGCGGGGCCTGCGCTCCAGGAAACGCTGCCGGTGCCCGGTGTCCGCCAGGGTGCCGTCCAGGTCGAACACGGCCAGGGGCCTGGCGCCGTCCTTGCGGGATCTGCTGTCTTCCGTCACGTCGACAGCGTAGAAGCGTCCCACGGCGATCCGCGAGGCGGGCCGCCGGGAATCCTGGCGAGCCGCGCGCGTTGAACCCTGTGTGAGCTCAGTGATCGCGGCAACCCGGTTCTCCGTCCTCGACCGATCGCGCACCCGGGAGGGGCACGACGGCCCCGAGGCCCTGCGCGACACCGTGCGCCTGGCGCGGGACGTCGAGGCGCTCGGATTCCATCGCTTCTGGGTCTCCGAGCACCACGGGGTGCCCGGCGTCGCGGGCTCGGCGCCCACCGTCCTCGCGTCGGCCGTCGCCGCGGCCACCCGCACCATCCGGGTCGGCACCGGTGGCGTGATGCTGCCGAACCATCAGTCCCTGGTGGTGGCCGAGCAGTTCGGGGTGCTCGAATCGCTCTTCCCCGGGCGGATCGACATGGGGCTCGGCCGGTCGGTCGGCTTCACCGACGGGGTACGCAAGGCACTGGGCCGCGACAAGCACGACGCGGCGGACTTCGCGGCGCAGCTCGGCGAGGTGCTCGACTGGTTCCGCGGCACCTCGGGGACGGGCGTGCGGGCCCGGCCCGCCGAGGGCCTGACCGTCCCGCCGTACGTCCTGGCGGTGGGCGAGGGTGCGACGATCGCCGCCGACGCGGGCCTTCCGCTGGTCATCGGGGACATCCGGGGCCGCGAGAAGATGCTGCGCGGCATCGAGCGGTACCGGAGCGGGTTCCGCCCCTCACCGTGGCTCGCGGAGCCGTACGTCATGATCGCGGGCAGTGTCGCCGTGGCGGAGAGCCGCGAGGCGGCACGGCGGCTGCTCGTGCCGGAGGCCTGGTCGATGGCGTACTCGCGCACGCACGGCACGTTCCCGCCGCTGCCGCCGGCCGAGCGCGTGGAGTCCCTGACCATGACGGAGAAGGAGCGCGGCTTCTACGAGTCGGGGCTGACCGGCCACGTGCACGGCACGGAGGAGCAGGTCGCCGACGAGCTGGAGCGGGTGATCAAGGAGAGCGGGGCGCAGGAGGTGCTGGTCACGACCAGTACGTACGACCGGGCCGCGCTCCTCGACTCGTTCCGGCGGCTGGCACGGGTGGCGGGGCTGACGGGCCGACCGGCCATCTGACGGGCTGATCCGCTGACCGGTGGCTGATCGCGGCCGGACAGCGCCGGGTCCCGCCCGCGTCGCGTTCCGGGATCGGCCCGGAGGCGGCGCGGACGGGCGCGGTGCGCCTGTGGCACGGGGGACGGCTCCAGCAGGAGCACCGCGGTCCCTGAGGCCCTTGCTGGTGCCTCGCGGACGGTCTTCAGGCGGCCGGTGGCGGTCTCATGTCGTCGCCAGGGCCTCGGTCGGGGGCAGCCGTGCCGCGCGTACCGCCGGGTAGAACCCGGCGAGACCGCCGATGACGAGCGTGGCGCCGACGCCGCCGGCCATCGCCCAGACGGGGACGACGGAGGGCCAGCCCTGGTATGAGGCGTAGCCGCCGGTGACGGCGATGCCGAGCAGGACACCGCCGAGGCCGCCGAGCGCGGACAGGAGCAGGGCCTCGGCCAGGAACTGGGTGCGGATCTGGCCGCGGGTGGCCCCGAGCGAGCGGCGCAGGCCGATCTCGGAGCGGCGTTCCAGGACGGAGATGACCATGGTGTTGGCGACGCCGACGCCGCCCACGAGCAGGGCCACCCCGCCGAGGCCGAGCAGCAGTCCGCTCAGGGCGTCGTCGGTGGCCTCCTTGGCGGCCAGCGCGTCCGAGGGCCGGGAGACGTTGGCCTCGTTGGGGTTCTCGGGGTTGGTGGTGGCGCCGAGCACCTCCTGCACGTCGTTGACGGACGACTCGTCGGCGCGCGTGAAGATGGTGGTCGGCGAGCCGTCGAAGTCCAGTTCGCGCTCCGCGACGGACCAGCCCACGAGGGCGGACGAGTCCAGCGAGGGCACGAGTTCGTTCGGGGCGAGCAGGCCGAGGACGGTGAACCAGCGGCCGCCGATCCAGACCTTCACGTCGTCCCCCGCCCGGTGCACCCCGAGTTGCTCGGCGGCCTTGGGACCGAGGACGACCGCCGGGTAGCGGCTGTTGGCGGCGTTGAGCCAGCGGCCGTCGACGATTTCCGCGCCGACCGACTTCGGCAGGTCCGTGCGGGCCGCAGACACGTTGAGGCCGCCGGTCTCCTCCACGGGCGTGTGGTCGCTGCGGTACACCTTGGCGCTCGTCTTGCCGAGGGCGGAGACCGACTCTACGTCGTCCATCGCCGCGATCATGTCGACCGACCCCTCCGGCAGGTGGGCCTCGCCGCCGCTGAAGTTCTGCCCCGGGGTCACCGTCAGGAGGTTGGTGCCGAGCGCCCGCAGCCTGCGGTCGAGGTCCTCGGTGGAGGAGGTGGAGATGCCGACCACGCCGACCATCGCGGCGATGCCGATGGCGATGCCGAGCGCCGAGAGGAACACCCGCATCGGCCGGGAGCGCAGCCCGGAGCCGCCGACCCGCAGCACGTCGGCGGGGTTCATCCGGGCGGGCTTCGGCCGTCGTGGGGGCTCGGGCGGCTCGGGGGCCGCGGCGCGCTCCAGCTCCTTGATCGCGGTCATCGCAGGGCCTCCTGCGGCACGAGGGCGTCCTGGGAAACGTGCGGGGCGGGGCTGCCGTCGGCGATGAGCGAGTCGTGTTCGATCCGGCCGTCCTTGAGGCGCACCTCGCGGGGCAGGGTCGCCGCGATGTCCCGGTCGTGGGTGATGACCACGACGGTCGTCCCGGCCTCGTGCAGCTCGTGCAGCAGCTCGATGACGACGGCTCCCGACCGTGAGTCGAGCGCGCCGGTCGGTTCGTCGGCGAGCAGCAGCGGCGGGTCGCCGAGCACGGCGCGGGCGATGGCCACGCGCTGCTTCTCGCCGCCGGACAGCTGGTGCGGCTCGTGGTAGAGGCGGTGGCCGAGGCCGACGCGGCGCAGCGCCCGTTCGGCGAGGCGGCGGCGCTCGCCGCGCGGCCTGCCGCTGTAGAGCAGCCCGTCCGCGACGCTGTCCAGCGCCGGTACGCCGAAGGCGAGGTGGAACTGCTGGAAGACGAAGCCGATGGTGTCGGCCCGCAGCGCGGACAGTTCACGGTCGGTCAGGTCCGCCACGTCGTGTCCGTCGATGCGGACGCGGCCCGCCGACGGGCGGTCCAAGGTGCCCATGATGTTGAGCATCGTGGACTTGCCGGACCCCGAGGGGCCGACGATGGCGAGGAGTTCACCGCGCCGGATGAGCAGGTCGGCGCCGCGCAGGGCGGCGACGTCCTCGTACGTCTTGGAGACGCCCGTCAGCTCGACCACGGGCCGGTCCGCGACGGTGGCGGGCTCGGGGGCGTACGAGGTCAACTCCGGGGTGGAAGAGGTCACTTGGGTACCCCCACGACGGTGCCTTCCTTGATGCCCTTGCCGGACACCTCGACCCTGCTGTCCGCGAACATGCCGAGCTCGACCGGGCGGTACTCGGTCCCGTCGGCGGTGACGACCTCCACCGCGTACCCTCCGCCGCGCTGCGCCACCAGGGCGCTCACCGGGACCACGAGGACGTCCTTGCGGGACTCGGCCTTCAGCGTGACCTGGACGGCGGCGGCCTGGTAGCGGCCGAGGCCCTTCTGGTCCTTCACCGTCAGCTCGACGGGCAGCGTGGCCTTGTCGTCGGAGCCCCCGGAACCGGAGTCGCCGGAGCCGGAGCCCGAGCCGTCCGCGGAGTCGTCGCCCTGGGAGGTGGAGGGCGTCCCGATGTCCGTGACCTCGGCCCGGACGGTGGTGTTGTCGGGGAGTTCGACGGTGACTTCGGTGCCTTTCCCCACCAGGTCCTCGAACTGCACGTCCAGGTCGACACCGACGATCCGCTGGGTGCCGGTCCAGGACAGGACGTTGCCGCTGAGGGCGGCGCCGGGCGAGGTCTTCACGTCGGCGACGCGCCGGGCGCCGTCGGCCACCACGGCGTCCCCGGCGGCCACGGTGCCGGTCTCCTCGCGGTTCAGGTCGTCCTGCCACTCCTTGACGGCCTCGGCGGTCGCGGAGTTGTACGTGTCGTCGACGGTGAACCCCTTGTAGCCGAGGGCGCGGAGGTTCTTCTCCAGCATCTCGACGTCGTCGCCCTCGCTGCCGGACCGCAGGGTCCGGTAGAGCGGGAACGAGCCGTACAGGAGCGGGATCCGCTGCTGGTCGACGCGGTAGACGGTGTCGCCGCGCTCGATCCTCCTGCCCTCCTCGGGCACCCAGGTGACGATGCCGTCGCCCGCGCTCCCCGCGGCGGAGGAGCCCTGGCCGGACTGGTCGGACCGACCGGACTGTCCTTGGCCGGACTGGCCCTGGCCCGACTGCCCGTCGCCCGTGCCGGAGGGCGAGGCCGGTGCCTGCACGGTCGTCGCGTCGCCGTAGCCGAGGTTGCCGTCGACGGTCTCGGTGTCGGTCAGCGTCGTGCGCTCCACCTTCGCCGTGGCGGGCGGTCCCGAGGGCGCGGAGCTCCCGGAGTCGCCGCCGTCGCCGCCGATGGTCCCGGTGGCGGCGACACCTGCCGCCGCGGCGACGGTGATCGCGGCGAGCGCGATCAGCGAGGTGCGCAGCGGGCGGCGCCTGCGGCCGTTGCCGTGCGGCGCCGCGTCGCCGTCGTCGGAGCCGCCACCTGACGCGGTGTCCGGCGCGGTGGCGGCCTCCGCGGTCAGGGACGTCTCGAGGTCGCGGGTCTGCGGGCGGGTGTCCGTGGAGGGTTCCTCGGCGGTGTCGACCGCTCCGTGCCGCTTCGTCGACACCTCGCCGGATCCGTGCCGCTTCGTGGACACCTCGCCCGAGCTGTGCCGTTCCAGCGCGCCGGACGGCTCGCCGGCCACGGACAGCGCTTCGGTCTCGTCGCGGCCGGTCACTGCGGGACGCCTCCCCCTTGACCGTTGTTCATCATCATGCCGCCGCCGGGGTACTTGCTCTGGCAGGCGCCCATGGCCTTGGTGAACTCGGGGCCGCCCGGGGTGATGCCGGTGCCGTTGATGTCGATCTTCATGTTGCTGCCCTCGATCTCCGGGTCGGGGAACTTGGGGAGCCCGTTCTCGCGCAGGCACTTCGCCCAGGCCGAGACCTTCCCCGAGTCGAGGGCGGCGCCACCGCCACCGCCGCCGCCAAGACCCTGCGGGGCCTTGTCGCGGCAGGCCTCCTCGGCCTTCTTGAACGATTCGGAGTTCGGGTCGACGCCCTCGCCGGGGGTGAGCCTGACGCCGCCGGTGTCCTGCTGCGGGTCGGGATAGTCGGGCGCCCCGTTCTCGCGCATGCACTTGGAGTACGCGAGTCCCTGGTCGAAGGGGCTGGTCGGGGACGCGGACGGGTCCTTGTCCGAGGAGGCGGCGGACGAGTCCCCCGAGCAGCCCGTGAGGACGGCTCCGGTGAGGAGGGCGGACGCGGCGACAAGTGCGGGCGCGACGGCTCGCTTGCGTGCGATTGCTCGCTTGTGTGAGGTGAACATGGACCCAACTTCTACGCGGCGGCCGGTCACACGGCGGGCACAAAGCGGGGCGTCCGCACAGTGCGCTGAAGGGTGCGGGGGTGCGTGCGCGGGCAGGCCGGATCGGCCGCACACGCGGAGCGTGCGGCCGTTCCGGTTCCGCCGCGCGGGACACGCGCCCGGCCGGCCGGATCAGGTCTCCGCCCGCTCCGGACTCCCCCGCTCCGCCGGACTCCCGCGCGCCGGGCCCCCCGGCTCCGGACTCCCCCGCTCCCGCGCCCCGCGCCACGCCACGTGCCTGCGCTGCTCCTCCGGAGTGCAGTCGATGCGTTTCACGGCCGCCTTGAGCAGCGGCGGCGCCATGACGGAGGTGACCACCGCGACCAGGACGATGATCGTGTACGTCCTGGTGTCGAGGATGCCGAGCCGCAGCCCGACCATCGCGACGATGATCTCGATGACACCGCGGGCGTTCATGCCCGCGCCGAGCGCGAGCGCCTCCCATCGGCTGAGTCTGCTGAGCCGCGCGCCGATGTACGCGCCCGCGAACTTCCCGAGGACGGCGATGACGAGCACGATCAGGGCGGCCCCGAGCACCGCGGGTTCGGTGAGCGCGCGCAGGTCGATGCGGAGCCCCGCGGTCGCGAAGAAGACGGGCGCGAGGACGGCGAGGACGACCATGCGCAGCGACCCCGTGCGGGCCCGGTCGAACTCCCCGCTGGAGCCGATGAGCATGCCGCACAGATACGCGCCGAAGACCGCTTCGAGACCCAGTGACTGGGTGCCGGCCGCCGCGAGCAGGATCATCGCGGCGGCCGCGGACACCGTCCGCTCGTCCGAGCCCTTGCACAGGCGCAGGGCTCTGCGGACGAGCGGGCGGCCGACGATCAGCGCGATCAGGAGGACCAGCAGGAGCGAGCCGACGGCCTCGGCGAAGACACCCGCCGTGAGGCCGCCCACGGTCATCGCGGAGACCACGGAGAGCATGAGCCAGCCGAAGGTGTCGTCGATCATTCCCGCGGCGAGCGTCAGCTGGCCCACGTCGCGGTGGATGAGGTCCATGTCCATCAGCGTCTTGGCGATGACGGGGATGGCGCTGACACACATGGCGACGCCCAGGAAGAACGCGAACATCTGGCGGTCGGAGGTGTCGATGCCGAGCATGTGCGCCACGGGATGGCCCAGGCCGACGCCGAGGGCGAGCGGCACGAGCAGCCCGGCCAGGCTGACGCGCAGTGCCGTGCCGCCCCTGCGTCGGATCATCCGCAGGTCCATCTCGATGCCGGTGAGCCCGACGAGGAGGAGGACCGCGATCTGTCCGACGGCGTCGAGCAGGTGCACCTGGGCCGGGTCGGACGGCAGGAGCCAGGCCGCGGCGTCCGGTGCCACCCAGCCGAAGAGGGACGGGCCGAGGAGCACGCCCGCGCTCAACTCCCCGACGATGGGCGGGAGTCCGCAGCGCGAGGCCAGCCTGCCGAGCATGATCGCGAGGAGCAGCAGCACACCGACCTGCAGCAGGAAGATCAGCAGGGGGTGGGCCGCGATCGGCGGCACGGGGGCGGCCGACAGCAGCTCGGTGGCCGCGGGCGGGCCGGCGTGGGGCACGGCGTTCACCCGCCCCGTTCGGTGAGGGCCCCCACGGCCGGTTCACCCGGGGACGGGGCGAGTTCGCTGTAGCGCCGGAAGCCGTAGAGCAGGGCGCTCTCGTGGCGCAGGCGCTCGACCGCGCGCACCGCTCCGACGACGATCACGTGGTCGCCGGAGGGGTGGGTGCGTTCGACGGTGCATTCGGCGACGGCGTGCGCGGCTTCGACGAGCGCGGGGCTGCGCCCGCGGCCGAAGGGCCGCCAGGCGACGCGTTCGAAGCGGTCGGGTGCCCCGGACGCGAAGAGCGCGGCGACCCAGCCCGCCTCGCCGTGCAGCAGGTTGACCGCGAACGCGCCGCTGTCGGTCACCGCTCTCAGCGTCGGGCTGCCGCTGCGCAGGCACGTCAACAGCGTCGGCGGGTTCACGCTGATGCTGCACAGCGAGGAGCACGTCATCCCCCGGGGCCCCGCGCTGCCGTCCCGGGCCGTCACGACCGACACACCGGTCGGGAACGACGCCATCATGTCGCGGAACTCGATGTCCATGTGTCCCGGTCACACCCCGTCGCGCATGCGTTTGAAGTAGGCGTTCTGCGTGGGCAGCGTCCGGACCAGCGACCGCGCCTTGTCCTTGATGGCCTGGAACTCGGCGAGCGCCGCCTTCTCGTCGATCAGGTCGAGGGCGGGCGAGGGCCGGACGGGGATGCCGCCGGTGCCGAGGAGGATGCAGTTGTACGAGTAGGGCGGCAGACCGTGGTAGCGGGGGTAGACCGTGCCGGTGTCGGGGACCTTGCTCTCCCACAGTTCGAGGCGCTCGGCGAGCGCGTCGGGGATGGCGCGGGTCTTGGTGTCCCGCCAGTACTGGTTGTCCGCGCGCTTCGCGCCGCGGTAGTGGAGGACGAGGAACTCCCGTACGCCGTCCATCACGTTCATCAGCGCGTTGTTGTACTGCTCGCGCAGCGTGAGGTCCCAGTCGCCCGCCGGGTAGTACTTGACGAGCTGCTCGATCGCGTAGTGGATGAAGAAGATCCCGGTCGACTCCAGCGGCTCGACGAAGCCGCTGGACAGACCGATGGCCACGCAGTTGTTGACCCAGGAGCGGCGGCTGCGGCCGATCCGCATCCGGATGTGGTTGGCGGGCACGTCGGCCGCGGCGGGGCCGACGAACGCGCGCAGGGTGCGTTCGGCCTCTTCGGGGTCCATGTAGTCGCGTGCGTAGACGTAGCCGGTGCCGATCCTGCTGATCAGCGGGATGGTCCAGATCCATCCGGCGTCCTGGGCGGTCGCGGTGGTGCAGGGGCGGATGGGGTCCTTGTCCATGTCCATGGGGACCTGCAGGGCGACCGCGCTGTCGTTGGGCAGGGTGTCCTGGTAGGAGACGAACGGTTCTTCGAGGGCCTTGTTGAGCAGGAGGCCGCGGAAACCCGTGCAGTCGACGAAGAGGTCGCCCTCCAGGCGCCCGTGTTCGGCGGTCTGCACGTGTGAGAGCCAGCCGCGCTCATCGAGACCGACGTCCACGACGTTGTCGACGACGTGCCGCACGCCGCGCTGGGTGGCGTACTTCGTCAGGTACTTGGCGAGGAGGTGCGCCTCGAAGTGGTAGGCGTACGGGAACTGGGCGCCCTGGTACTCGGCGATGGTGTTCGGTGCGGCCTCGCCCTCGACGAAGTCCTGTTCGAGCAGGCGGTTGTCGAGGTAGCGGGGGCTGCGGTTGCCGTCGATGAGGGACGCCATCACGAAGCAGTCCACGTCGAACCGGTCGCTCGTGGGATACCGCAGCCACCAGTCGGTGAGCGGGAACCCCTTGACCGACCTGAGCTGCTCGAAGGGGTGGTAGAAGTGGTGTCCGGGTTCACGCCAGTCCTCGAAGCGGACCGCGAGTTTGTACGTGGCGTTGCAGGCGGGCATCCAGTCCCGCTCGGCCAGGCCGAGGAACTCGAAGAAGTGCCTGATGTCGCTGAACGTGGCCTCGCCGACGCCGATGGTGCCGACGTCCGCCGACTCCACGAGCGTGACGTTGATGCGGTCGCCGAAGGCCGCCGTCAGATACGCGGCCGTCATCCAGCCGGCCGTGCCGCCACCGACGATGACGACGTCGCGTACGGGAGCATGCGTCATTTCCCCACCCCACTGTGATGTTTGAGCGATGTTCGAGCACCGGTCGTGCCGAAGTCCTAGCGACCGCGCGTGTCCGTGCCGCCCGGCGCGTCCCTGCCGCTCAGCGTGATCGCGCCTGCCGGGCATCGCGCGGCGGCGCCGCGCACGGCCGCGGCCGTTCCCGGTTCGGGCCGCGCCGCTTTGAGCAGCACTTTCCCGTCGTCCTCCGACTGGTCGAACACGGCGGGAACGTAGCTCATGCACAGGCCGGAGCCCGCGCACCGGCCGCGGTCGACGTGTACCTCCATCTCTGTTTCCTCTCTGTTCTCACCAGGTGACCGGCAGCCGCTCCACCCCGTAGGCGGTCGAGCGGACACGGAATGCCACGTCCTGTGCGGGCACCGCGAGCCGCAGTCCGGGGAAGCGCCGCAGCAGCGCCGTGTACGCGATGCGGAGTTCCATCCGGGCCAGGGCGGCGCCGATGCAGTGGTGGATGCCGTGCCCGAAAGCGACGTGCGGCACGGGTTCCCTGGTCAGGTCGAGCCGGTCGGGATCGGCGGTCAGGTGCGGGTCGCGGTTGGCCAGCGGGATCGAGCAGACGACGGTGTCGCCCGCTCTGATCAGCCTGCCGCCGAGGGTGATGTCCTCGACGGCGGTGCGGGGCGTGGGGGCGTGCGGCACCGACAGGTAGCGGAGCAGTTCCTCGACGGCGCGGTCCAGGGCGGCGGGATCGTCGCGCACGAGGGCGAGCTGGTCCGGGCTCTCCAGGAGGGCGAGGGCGCCGAGGCCCAGCATTCCGGAGATGTTGTCGAGCCCGGCGAGCATCAGCAGGACGCAGATGCCCCGCAGTTCCTTGTCGGTGAAGTCGCCGCCGTGGTCGCGGACGAGCATGCCGAGGAAGCCGTCGTCGGGGTTCTTGCGCTGCCGGGCCACCAGGGCGGCGAGGTAGCGGGTGAAGGCGGATCCGGCGGCCGTGCGCTCCTGGCGGCCGCGCCCCGTGGCGAGGTGGGCGTGGCAGCGGCGCAGGAAGTCGTCGCGGTCGTCGCGCGGCACGCCGATGAGTTCGCACAGCACCGGTCCCGGGATCGCGGAGGCGAAGAGTTCCGCCAGGTCGGCGGGGTGTCCGGCGCGCTCCATGATGTCGAGGCGCTCGGCGACGATGGCCTCGATGCGAGGCTGGAGTCTGCGCATCCGCCGCACCGTGAATTCGGGCGTGAGCATTTTGCGCAGCCGGGTGTGTTCGGGCGGGTCGTAGTCCATGAGGAGCCCGACGCCTTCGTCGGGCCGTTCGCCGTCGCCGCCGGCCGGTTCGCGTGAGCCGAAGCGGCGGCGGGTGGAGAACCGGGTGTGGTCGCCGAGGACCCTGCGCACCTCTTCGTGTCCCGTGACCAGCCACAGGGGTTCGCCGCCCGCGCCGGGTGCCAGGCTGACGCGGGTGACGGGCCCGTCGGCGGTGAGGCGCCGCAGGTCGTCCGCGGGGTCGAAGTGCGTGCGGCGGGTGTGCAGCGGTACCGGGGCGCTCTCGTGCGGCATGTCGCCCCTCACCAGGCCACCGGCAGCGTCTCCACGGCCTTCGACGTGAAGCGGAGTTCGTCGCGCGGCGCGGCGAGCCGTACCCCGGGGAACCTGCGGAGCAGTTCCGCGATGGCGATGCGCAGTTCCATCCTGGTCAGCGGCGCCCCGAGGCAGTAGTGGATGCCGTGTCCGAACGCCATGTGGCGGCTGTTGTCCCGGGTGATGTCGATGGGTTCCGTCGGCTCCCCGGGCGAGTTGGTGTTGTTGGCGCCGAGCAGCGAACAGGCCACGGGCTCCCCTGCCTTGACCGTCTTGCCCGCGAGGGTGACGTCCTCCAGGGCGGTGCGGGGCGAGGCGTGCGAGATGATCGAGACGCTCCTGATCAGCTCCTCCACCGCGTGGTCGATGAGTTCCGGGCGCTCCTTGAGCAGGGCGAGCTGGTCCGGGTGTTCCAGGAGGGCGAGGATGCCGAGCCCCAGCGTGCCGCCCACGTTCTGGATGAAGGAGGCGAGGAGCGTGGCGGCGGTTCCGGTGAGTTCGGCGGGTGTGAGGTCGTCGCCGTGGCGCTGGATGAGGCGGCCGAGCAGGTCCTCTCCGGGGTTGCGGCGCTTCTGTGCGGTGAACTTGCTGAGGTAGACGAGGTATGAGTTGCCGGCCGCGTCCCGCTGGTCCCTGTCGGGGTTGTCGATGCGGTTGGTGTCGAGGTGGCGGGCGAGTTCGGCCTGGTCGTCGCGGGGTATGCCGAGCAGGGTGCAGCCGATGAGGCTGGTGGTGGGCCAGACGAAGTGCGGTACGAGGTCGATGGGGTGGGCGGCACCCTCCATGGCGTCGAGGCGCTCGGTCACGATGCTCTCGACGAGGGGTTCCAGGGTGCGCACCCTGCGGAGCGTGAACTCGCCGGTGAGCATCTTCCGCAGCCGGGTGTGCTCCGGCGGGTCGTAGTGCAGCAGGTTGCCGGGCTGCACGAGACGCCTGGAGTCCTCGATGTTGTCCGCGGGCGGCAGTGTGGTGAAGCGGTCCGAGTCGCCGAGGATCGCCCGCACCTCGTCGTATCCGGTGGCGAGCCATGCGCGGTCCAGGGTCCCGGGAGGGGTGGTCTCGACGAGCGGCGACTGCTCGGTTTCGTCCAGTGGCTTGGGCATTTCTCGGAGTCCTTTCGCCCTTTCTCACGAGTCTGAATTCGGCTTCGCACATCGGTCAAGGATGTCCAGGAAGCCGCGTCACCACCGCACCAGGAGTTCGTCGACGCCATAATTGGGTGTCCAGGTGCGGAAGCGGATTTCTTCGGCGGGCCCTGCGAGTGACAGCCCGGGGAACCTGCGAAACAGCGCCGATATCGCGATGCGGAGTTCGACGCGGGCGAGGACCGCGCCGATGCAGTGGTGGACGCCGTGGCCGAACGCCAGGTGCCCGGAGTTGTCGCGGGTGATGTCGAGTGTGTCCTGCGGTACGCCGTTCGACGCGGCGCCGCCCGCCGGGTCGCGGCTCACCGCGAGCAGAGAGCAGATGACGGACTCGCCCGCCCTGATCAGCTGCCCGCCGACGGTCACGTCCTCCAGGGCGGTGCGGGGTGTGGCGTTCTGCACCGACGATACGTAGCGGATGAGTTCCTCGACTGCGGAGTCGAGCAGGTCGGGCCGGTCCTGGAACAGGGCCAGCTGGTCGGGGTGTTCGAGGAGTGCCAGCGGGCCGAGGCCGAGCATGCCGCCGATGTCCTCGAGGCCGGAGCCCATGATGGCGGCGGCCATGCCGGTCAGCTCTTCGTCGTTGAGGTCGTCGCCGTGCCGCCGGATGAGCATGCCGAGCAGGTCGTCGCCGGGGTCGCGGCGCTTCTGCCGGATGAGCCTGCGCATGTACGTCATGTACGCGTTGACCGCGGCCCGTTGGCGTTCGCGTTCCTCACGGCTGGTGTGCCGGCCGAAGCCGGTGCCGGTCCTGCTGATGTTGAGGTTGCGGGCGATCTCCGCCGCGTCGTCGCGGGGCACTCCGAGGAGTGCGCAGCCGACCAGGCCGGGGATGGGCCAGGCGAAGTGCCGGATGAGGTCGGCGGGCCTGCCGGCGCCTTCCAGCGCGTCGAGGCAGTGCTCGACGATCTCCTCGATGAAGGGTTCCAGCCTGCGGATCCGCCGCATCGTGAACTCCGGTGTGAGCATGCGGCGCAGCCGCGTGTGCTCGGGCGGGTCGTACTGGCGCAGGTTGCCGACCTCGATCTGGCGCTTCCCCCCGTTCCTGCCGTCGTCGGACGGCAGCATGCTGAACCTGTCGTCGCCGAGGACGGCCCGCACCTCCTCGTAACCGGTCGCGAGCCAGTGGCGGCTCGGTGCGCGGCCGCCGGTGTCCAGTTCGACGATGGGAGTGCGCGCGCCGAGTTCGACGAGTTCCGGTACGGGTTCGATGCCGTTCCTGCGGGTATGCGCGGACGTGCTCACTGCCTTCGACATTCGGAGGCCCTTTCGCCCTTCCATTCTTTGGCTCTTTGACTCTTTCGCTCTTTGGCGCTTTCGCTCCACGCTCTTTCACTCATGTGCTCAGTGCGGGAATTCCGTTTTGCCGTCACCGGAGCTTTTCCGCGACGACGGCTCCGATCCGTGCCGAGGGGGCGGGCTGCAGCATCGTGTAGTGGCTCGCGGCTATCTCGTGGGACTCGATGTCACCGGCGATGTACGGCCGCCAGCTCTCGGCCGAGACCGTCCCGGTGTCCACGGGCCGGTCCTCGGTCGCGACGAAGAGCAGCAGGTCGCCTCCGAAGCGGCGCGGTGTGTGGCGCGGGGTGAGCCGTCCCACGTTGTCGATGACCTGGCGCATGTTGGCCCTGAGTCCCTCGTCCATGTCCTGGCCGATGTTCTCGTCGGGCGGCAGCCCCAGGTTGCTCGCGCGCGGCGTGGTGGCGCCGTCCTGGTCGCCGTCGGCCTGCGCGTCGCTGTACTGGGCCCCGCCGAACCCCTCCGGATAGCCGTCGATCACCGCGAGGAGCTCGACGTGTTCGCCCTGTTCCTCCAGGTGCGCGGCGACGGCTTGGGCGATCAGCCCGCCGAGGGACCAGCCGAGCAGGTGGTAAGGGCCTTCGGGCTGGACGGTCCTGATCTGCTCCATGTAGTCGGCCGCCATCTCCTCCAGGCTCTGGGGCAGCGGCTCCGGTTCGGCGAGCCCGCGGGCCTGCACGCCGTACACGGGCCGGTCCTGCGGCAGGTGCCGGAGGAGCGCCGCGTACGCCCAGCTCAGTCCCGTACCGGTGTGCATGCAGAACAGTGGCGGCAGGTCGCCCTTGGGCCGCAGCGGCAGCAGCATCTCCAGGTCGCCGTGGTCGCCGCCCGCGCGGCGCCCGGCGGCGCGGGTTCCGCCGTGCCCCCGGCCGCGCAGGGTGAACAGTCCGTCGGCGCTCCGCCTGGCGCGTTCCCCGGTGCGCAGCATGCGTTCGCCTCCGGTCGCCCCGAAGGGGCAGGCGACGAAGCGGTCGCCGGTGAGGCCGGGTGCTTCCGCGTAGCCGCGGGCGAGGGAGGAGCCCGCGATGTACAGGTCTCCGGTGCCGCCGGGCGGTACCGGGCGCAGGTAGTCGTCGAGGACGTAGGCGCGTGTGTTGGGCACGGGGGTGCCGGCGGGGGCACGGTCGGGCAGGGGTTCGCCCGGTCCCGTCCGGTGGTCGAGCCAGGGGCCGCCGGTCTCCGCCGCGCTGTGGGCGCTGACGAGGGTGGTGCGTGGGTGTGCGGCGAGCCAGGCACGGGTGTCGTCGACGGCCGGGGTGCCTCCGTTGTCGACGACGGTCACCTCGGCGAACTCCGCCTCGTCGGCGGCTCGTTCGGCGACTGCGGACAGCAGGTCCCGGGAGGTGACCAGACGCTGTGCGCCCGCCGGTCCGGCGTCCGGTGCCGCGTCCTCCCCCGGTACGCCGAGCCGGACGCCGCCGCCCGCGCTCAGGGCGGAGAGCAGCGGGGTCAGGAGGGCGGACACGGGGGCCCGCACGTCGAGGAACGTCACCCCGTGGTGCGTGGGGGCCGCGTACTGGTGGTGCACGGCGTGGTCGACGAGCGTCCGGTGCTCGACGACGGCGCTCACGACGGTGCCGTCCGCACTCTCCGGTGCCGGGGCGCCGATGACGAGTGCCGCCTGCCGGGGCAGGGGCGTCGGCAGCGGCGGGCCGGACGGCGGGTTCGCGCCGTCGGTCGCGGGGAGCCTCGGGTCGTCGAGGAGCAGGAAGGGCACCGTCACGCCGTCGCCGAGAAGCGGGGCCATGGCGAACGTGCAGACGAGGGCGGCGGGTGTGACCTGCCGCAGGCACGACGCCACGTCCTCCATGGGCCGGTTCGGGTCGGCGATCAGGCATGCGGCGCCGGACCTGAGCACGCCGAGGACCGCGACGACGAGGCCCGATGCGGGCGGCAGGGCGAGGACCACGATGTCCTCCGCGCCGATGCCCAGCTCCCTCAGGCGCCGTGCCAGCTGCCCGGAGGCGGCGTCCAGCGCGCCGTGGGTGAGCAGCCCTTCGTGGTCCATGACGGCGACGGCGTCGGGGGCCAGCGCCGCCTGTTCGGCGAGCAGTTCGACGACCGTACCGTCCGGGACGGGCGCCGCGGTGGTCCCACGGGCTTCCAGAACCTGGCGGCGCTCGGCCTCGTCCAGGAGGAGTTCCACCTGGCTGAGCCGGAGTTCGGGGTCGTCCGCGACCTGCTGGAGTACGCGGGTCAGCCGTCGGGCGAGCGCGGACGCCGTGGAGCGGTCGAACAGCTCGGTGGCGTAGCGCAGCGCGCCGTCGGCGCCGTCCGGACCGCTGTCGGAGCCGTGCCGCTCGGTGAGGGCGACGACCAGGTCGGGCTGGGCGGCCGGGGTGCCCACCGGCAGGCGTGTGGTGCGCAGGCCCGGCAGCTCCGGCGACTCCCACATCTCGGCGGAGTCGCTGAGGATCTCCAGGACCACCTGGAACACGGGGTGCGGGGGCCCGGCGGGCAGCGCGAGGGCGTCGACGAGCCGTCCGAAGGGGACGTCGGGGTTCTGGACCGCGCGCTGGTACGCGTCCCGTGCGCGGCCGAGCAGTTCGCGGTACGTCGGGTCGCCGGACGCGTCCGTGCGCAGGACCAGCGGGTCGGCAAACGGGCCGACGACGCCGTCCAGGTCGCCCTCCTCGTCCCGGCGCGGCAGCACCGTGCCCAGGGTGAGGTCGGTGCCCGCGCCGAGCCCCGAGAGGAGCAGCGCGAGCGCTGCCTGCACCACCATGAAGAAGGTGGCGCCGTCGGCCTCGGCGATCTCCGTGAGGCGGACGTGTGTGGCGCTGTCGAGCTCCAGCGGCACCTCGTCGGCGCGGTGCGAGGGCAGCGCGGGGCGGGGCCTGTCGGCCGGCAGCTCCTGCTCGGGTCCGGCGTCCGCGAGGGCCTTCTTCCAGTGGGCGAACTGCTCGCCGATGAGGCTGTCGCGGTCCTCCTCGTCCCGCAGCATCTCCTGCTCCCACAGGGCGTAGTCGGCGAACTGGAGGGGCAGCGGCGCCCGTTCGGGTGCCCGCCCTTCCCTGCGGGCGCCGTAGGCGGCCGCCAGATCGCGGACCAGGACGATCAGCGACGCGTCGTCCGTGGCGATGCGGTGCACGACGAGGAGCAGCACATGTTCGGTCTCCGTGACCGCGAACAGGCGTGCCGTCCACGGCGTGTCACGGGTGAGGTCGAACTCGTGCCCCGCGTGGTCGGCGAGCAGCCGCGGCAGCTCCTCCTCGGTGACGTCGGTCACGGGCAGGGCGGGGCGGGCGGCTTCGGCGTCGGGCGCGAGGACGCACTGACGTACGTCGTCGATGCCGATTTCGGCACCGCCGTCGTCGGCACCGGTGTCGGGTCCGACGAACACCGTGCGCAGGATGTCGTGCCGTGCCGCGACGTCTCCGAGCGCCGCCTTGAGCGCGTCCCTGTCGAGCCTGCCGCCGAGGCTGAGGGCGATGGACACCCGCTGGGCCGCCGAGCCGGGGTTGGCCGCGGCGAGCCGCCAGGTCCGCAGCTGTCCCGCGGTGACGGGTATCTCGTCCGGGTGGTCGACGGGCTTCAGCTCCGGGAGCTCCTTGGACGTGAGCATCCGGGCCACGCCGAGCGGCGTGGACTCGCCGAAGAACCGCCGCATGCTCAGCTCGCTGCCGAACTCCTCGCGGATACGCGCGGCGAGGCGCATGGCCAGGCCCGAGTCGCCGCCCAGATCGAAGAAGTTGTTGTCGACGCCCACCCGTTCCAGGCCGAGGACCTCGGCGAACAGCGCGCACAGGGTCGCTTCGAGCTCGGTCTCCGGCTCACGGCCGGAGATGCGTCCCGCGAAGTCGGGGCGGGGCAGGGCCGCCCGGTCGACCTTGCCGTTGGCGGTCAGCGGCAGCGTCTCCAGGATCACGACGGAGGCGGGCCGCATGTGGTCGGGCAGCAACCGCGCCAGGTGGTCCTGCACCGACTGGATCTCCAGGTCCGCGGTCTCGGGCACGACGTAGCCGACGAGGCGTTTGTCGCCGGGCCGGTCCTCTCGGGCGATCACAGCCGCCTGTCGTACCTCGGGATGGGCAGCCAGCGCCGCCTCGACCTCGCCGGGCTCGACACGGAACCCCCGCACCTTCACCTGCTCGTCCGCACGCCCGACGAACGACAGCTGTCCGTCGGCGGTCCAGCGCGCCAGGTCACCGGTGCGGTACATACGTCCGCCCGCGCCGAACGGGCACGCCACGAACCGCTCAGCCGTAAGCTCCGGCCGCCCCACATACCCCCGGGCGACACCAGGCCCGGCGACGTACAGCTCCCCCGTCGCCCCGACCGGCACCGGGTGCAGAAAACCGTCAAGGACGTACGTCCGCACGTTGTCCAGCGGGCGCCCGATGGCCGGGGGCCTGTCCTGCGACCTGATGTTCTCGTCGACGGGCCCCGCGGTGGCCATCACGGTGGCTTCCGTGGGCCCGTAGGTGTTCCACACGCGCGCCTGTGTCGTCCACCGGCTCGCCAGGGCGGCGGTCGTGAGTTCCGCGCCGAGGACCCAGGTGCCGACTCCGGGCACGGAGCCGGGGTCGAGCATGGTGAGCAGGGACGGCACGACGCTGGCCGTCGTGACACCGGTCGACTCGATCATGTCCGCGAGCGCCGACGGCTCAGCCCGCTCGGCCGCGGAAGCGATCACCAGCGTGCCGCCCCCGGACAGCGTCGCCGCAACATCCAGCACCGCCGCGTCGAAACTGAACGACGCGAACTGCAACACCGAAACACCCACACCCACACCCAGCACCGGACGCATCGCCGCCGCCAAATTGGCCACACCACCGTGCGCGACCGCCACACCCTTGGGACGACCCGTCGAACCCGACGTATAGATCACATACGCGAGTTGATCCGCAGACAGCCGTACGTCGAGGAGGGCGTCGGAGGAGTCGATCTGTTCCTCCTCCAGCAGCACGACCCGCGCGTCGCCGACCGCCACCCCCGCCAGACCCTCGCCCGCGCTCACAACGACCCGCGCACCACTGTCGGCCACCATGAACGACAACCGGTCAGCCGGATACTCCGGATCCAGCGGAACGAACGCACCGCCCGCCTTCCACACCGCCAACTCCCCCACCACCATGCCCACCCCACGCGGCAGACACAGCCCCACACACGACTCCGGACCCACCCCCAACCCCACCAAACACCGGGCCAACCCGTTCGCCCTCGCCTCCAACTCCCCGTACGACACAACCTCTTCACCACACCGCACCGCCACCGCATCAGGCGTGTTCCGTGCGTGTGCCGCGAACAGTTCGGGGACGAGGGTGTCCGGGTGGGACACGGCGGTGTCGTTCCACTCCTCCAGGACGCGTGCCCGGTCGGAGTCGTCGGAGAGCCGCAGCCTGCCGACGGGCGTCCCGGCGTCCGCGGCCATCTGCCGCAGCGCCCGCAGGAGCCGGTCGAGGAGTGCGCGGGCCGCCGGTTCGTCGAAGGCGTCCGGGCGGTAGGTCAGGCGCATCCGCAGGCCGTTGAGCGGGTCCACGACCAGGCCGAGCGGGTAGTTGATCGACTCGCGCATGCCCGCTTCGGTGAGTTCCACGCCCGTGGGTCCCGGCTCGCGGGTGTTCCCCGCATCCTGAGCCGAGGGGTCGGTTCCGGTGGGGAAGCTCTCGAACGCCATGAGCGTGTCGAACGTCGCTCCACGGCCCGCCACGCGCTGGATGTCGCCGAGGCTCAGGTACTGGTGGTCCATCAGTGCGGACTGACGGCCCTGGACGTCGGCGAGGACCTCGGCGACGGTCCGCGCCGGGGTGAACCGCACCCGTACCGGGACGGTGTTGATGAACAGGCCGAGCATGTTCTCCATGCCGGGCAGGTCGGCGGGGCGACCTGCCACGGAGGCGCCGAACACGACGTCCTGGCGGCCCGCGAGCTGCCCGACCACCAGGGCCCAGGCGGTCTGGACGACGGTGTTCAGCGTCACGCCCTGGGCGCGGGCCAGTTCGCCGAGCCTGCGGTCGAGGGCGGGTCCCGCGACGGCGAAGACCTCGCCGGACTCGGCGTCCGGGTCCGGCGCGGCGACCGCGCCGGGTGCCATCGGCACGACCTGCGTGGGCTCGTCGAGACCGGCCAGTTCCGCGCGCCAGGCCTCCTGTGCCGCTTCCTTGTCCTGCTGTGCCAGCCAGGTCAGGTAGTCGCGGTACGGGGTCACCGGGGGCAGTCCCGCCGCGGTGCCACCCGCTTCGTAGCAGGCCCACAGCTCGCGGCGCAGGACGGGCAACGACCAGCCGTCGAGCACGATGTGATGGAGCGTCACCATCATGCGGTGACGGTCGTCACCCGTCTTGGCGAGGAGCACTTTCACCAGCGGCGGCTTCGCCAGGTCGAAGCCCTTGGCGCGGTCCTCCTTGCCGAGCCGTTCGGACTCCTCCCACGCCGCGTCCTCGTCGAGTTCCGAGAGGTCCTCCTCGCGCCACGGCACGGTCACGCGGTCGGCGACGACCTGTACGGACTGTCCGGAGCCCGCCACCTGGCGGAAGCCCACCCGCAGGCTGGCGTGCCGGTCGAGGAGCGCCTGCCAGGCCGCGCGCAGGCGTGCCGCGTCGAGGGGTCCTTCCAGGCCGACGATCATCTGCTCGACGTACACGTCGGTGCTCTGCCGGTCGAACAGGGCGTGGAAGAGGAGGCCTTCCTGCAGCGGTGAGAGGGGCCAGATGTCGACCAGGTCCGGTGCGGCCGTCTCCAGCTTGTCGATCTGCGGCTGGTCGAGGGTGACGAGCGGGAAGTCGGAGGGGGTGTGGCCGCCCGCGGTGGGCTCGTCGACGTGTGCGGCGAGGCCGGTCAGCATGTCGGCCCAGGCCTCGACCAGAGTGCGGGCGGCCGTCTCGTCGAGGAGGCGGTGCGGGGCGTCGAGGCTGAGGGTGAGGCGGGGGCCCTCGGGACCGTCGTGGACGACGCCCGCGAGCTCCAGCGGGTGCGCCACGGGGTACCGGCCGTCCGCGGGCCGCTGGTCGTCGCTCGGCGGTGCGTCGGTGGCGCCGTCGTCCGGGCCTGCCGGGACGCGGCCGAGGTAGGTGAAGCCGATGCGGGCGGCGGGCAGGGCCGCGAGGGCGGCGGCGGTCTCGGGGTTGAGGTGGCGCAGCAGGCCGTGGCCGAGGCCGTCGCCGGGCACCGCGCGCACCTGTTCCTTCACGCGTTTGAGGGAGATGCCCGCGTCGGGGCCACCCTCCCGCAGGTCCTCGAAGTCGGGCTTTCCCACATCGAGCCGTACGGGGTGGGTGCCGGTGAACCAGCCGACCGTACGCGAGAGGTCCATGGTCTCGGAGAGCGCGATCCGCCCGTGTCCCTCCACGTCCACGAGGAAGCCGCCCTCGGGCACCCCGCCGTCGGCCCACTCCGTGACGGCCGCGGCGAGCCCGGTCAGGAGCACGTCGTCGACGCCCGCGTGGAACGCCTCCGGTACGCCGGTCAGGAGCGCCGACGTGACAGGGGCGGGGACGGTGACCGACACGCGCCGCACGGTGTCGGCGAGGTCGAGCACGGGGTCCGGGGACACCGCGGTCAACTGCGGGTCGGGGCCCTGGAGCAGCCGCGTCCACGCGTCCAGTTCCGCCGTCCGTTCCGTGCTCGTCGCCTGGTCGGCGAGAGCGCGGGCCCAGTGCCGGAACGACGTGGGCACGGGCGGCAGCTCAGGTGTGCGGCCCGCGGCGGTCGCCGCGCACACCTGCTCCAGGTCGGGCAGCAGGATCCGCCAGGAGACGGCGTCCGTCACGAGGTGGTCGACGACCAGGACGAGCCGCCCGGGGTCGTCGGGGCCCGGGTCGAGCCAGACCACCTGGAGCATGACGCCGGTGCGCGGGTCGAGCCGGGCCACCGCGGCGCGCGTCTCCTCGGCGATGATCCGGGGCAGTTCGTCGGAGGGCGTGCCGGTGGCGTCGTAGCGGCGTACGAACGACCCGGCGGGCACGGTGCCGGGGCCGGACACCATGAGGCGCCGTTCCGGTTCCGTCTCGAGCCGGGCCCGCAGCACGTCGTGGTGGTCGACGACCGTGCGCACCGCGTCGGCCAGGGTCTCGGTGCTCAGGCCCGCGGGGGCCTCGACGACGGCGGTCTGGACGACGCGGCCCGCCGCCTCGGCGCCGACGCGGTCGAGCAGTTCGTGCATGACCGGCGTGAGCGGGATGTCGCCGGTGCCGGGGTCGCCGCCGCCGGTGGGTGTGGCCTGCGTGGGGACGGCGACCAGGGCCAGGGCGGCCGGGGTGCGGTGCTCGAAGACCTGGCGCGCGGTGATGGCGAGGCCCGCGCGGCGGGCGCCGGACACCAGCATCATCGACGAGATGGAGTCGCCGCCGAGCGCGAAGAACGAGTCGTCGGCGCCGGCCCGCTCGATGCCGAGCACGTCGGCGAACAGGTCGCACAGGACGGTCTCGACGGGTGTACGCGGGTCACGGCCGCCGCGCACGGCGAGCTCGGGGGCGGGCAGCGCGGAGCGGTCGAGCTTGCCGTTGACGGTGAGGGGCAGCGCGTCGAGGACGACCGTCGTCGCCGGGACCATGTAGGCGGGGAGACGGGTGGCGGCGAAAGCGCGCAGGGCTTCGGTGTCGAGGTCGCACGGTGTTCCGGAGGCGGGCGGCGCCGCGTTCCCGCCCGCGGGCACCACGTACGCGACGAGGCGTTTGTCGCCCGGCAGGTCCTCGCGGGCGATCACGGCCGCCTCGCGCACGGACGCGTGCGCTGCGAGGACGGTCTCGATCTCGCCGGGTTCGATGCGGAAGCCGCGCAGCTTCACCTGCTCGTCCGCGCGGCCCGCGAACGACAGCTGTCCCTCCGCGGTCCAGCGCGCCAGGTCACCGGTGCGGTACATGCGTCCGCCCGTGCCGAACGGGCACGCCACGAACCGTTCCGCCGTCAGGTCGGGCCGTCCCACGTAGCCGCGCGCGACGCCCGGCCCCGCGACGTACAGCTCGCCGCTGACGCCCGGCGGCACCGGGCGCAGGAAGCCGTCGAGGACGTAGGTGCGCATGTTGCCGAGCGGTCGTCCGATGGGGGGCGGGGCGTCCACGGGCTTGATGCCCTCGTCGACGCGTCCGACGGTCGCCATCACGGTGGCCTCGGTGGGCCCGTAGGTGTTCCACAGCCGGGCGCGGCCCGCCCAGCGGCTCGCGAGGTCGGCGGTCAGCCACTCGCCGCCGAGGACCCAGTTGCGCACGCCCGCGACCGTCTCCGGGTCCAGGGTGCGCAGCACGGACGGCACGACGCTGGCCGCTTCGACGCCGTTCGCGCGGATCATGCCGGCGAGCGCGTCGGGTTCCGTGCGCTCCTCGGCGGACGCGATGGCCAGGGTGCCGCCGGCCGCCAGGGTGACGGCCACGTCCAGGACCGCTCCGTCGAAGCTGAAGGAGGCGAACTGCAGCATCACGACGCCGTCGCGCAGGTCGAGCGCGGGCCGCATCGCCTCGGCCAGGTTCATGAGGCCCCGGTGGGCGAGGGCGACGCCCTTGGGGCGGCCGGTGGAGCCCGACGTGTAGATGACGTACGCGAGTTGCTCGGTGCCGACGGGCAGACCCAGCGGCTCGCCGGGCTCCGCCGCGATCGCCTGCGCGGTCCGCGGCTCGTCCAGGACGACCACGGGGGTGGTCCCGTCGGGTACCTCGGCGCGGGTGGTCCCGGTGGCCAGGACGAGGTCGGCGCCGCTGTCGGTGATCATGTGGTGCAGCCGGTCGGCCGGGTGGTCCGGGTCCAGCGGGACGAAGGCGCCGCCCGCCTTCCACACCGCGAGTTCCGCCACGATCATGTCGGTGCCGCGCGGCAGGCAGAGGCCCACACGCCGTTCCCCGCCGACTCCGAACCCGGCGAGGTGACGGGCGAGGCGGTTGGCGCGCTCCTCCAGTTCGCCGTACGTCAGGGTGTCCTCGCCGCAGCGCACGGCGTACGTGTCCGGTGCCCTGCGCGCCTGCGTCTCGAAGGCCTCGACGACCGACCCGGCCGCCAGGGGGCGCCCGGTCGCGTTCCACAGCTCCGTCACGGCGGTCCGCTCCGCCTCTTCCAGTACGTCGATGTCGCCGACGCGGGCCGACGGGTCGGCCGTGAACTGTTCGAGAACGCGCACGAACCGCTGGACGACGGATTCCGCGGCGGCGCGGTCGAACAGGTCGGGCCGGTGGTCCAGCTTGAAGCGCATGCGGTCGCCGCCCGGCACGGCGACGAGGGTCAGCGGATAGTGCGAGGCGTCGCGGGACGCCTGGGCGGGCCTGATCGTCACGGCGTCGGGGCCCGGCTCGGGGCCTGCGGGCGGCAGGGGGTAGTTCTCGTACAGGACGAGGGTGTCGAAGACCGCGGCGGGCCCCGCGAGCTTCTGCACCTCGGCGAGCCCGACGTGCTGGTGGGCGATCAGGCCTGACTGGGCTTCCTGCAACCGCGCGAGCAGTTCGGCGACGGGCTGCGCGCCGTCGAGGCGTACGCGCACGGGGAGCGTGTTGATGAACAGGCCGATCATCGACTCCACGCCGGGCAGTTCCGCGGGGCGGCCCGCGACGGTCGCGCCGAAGACGACGTCCGTGCGTGCGGCGAGACGGGCGAGCACGAGAGCCCATGCCCCCTGCACGACGGTGTTGACCGTAAGCCCGTTGGCACGCGCCAACTCGGTGACCGCGGTGGTGAGTTCGGCCGACAGGCTGGTGTGCGTCTGGTCGGGCAGCACGGGGGCGTGGCCCGGGTCCTTCGGCGCGACGAGCGTCGAGCCGTCGGCGTCGGCCAGTTCGGCCCGCCAGGCGTCCCGGGCGGCGTCCTTGTCCTGACGGCCGAGCCACGCCACGTACTCGCCGTACGGTGTCACGCGCCCCAGCACGGAGGCGTCGCCGCCCGCCGCGTACACCTGGGACAGCTCGTTCAGGAGGACCGGCATCGACCAGCCGTCCATGAGGATGTGATGGAACGTCACGACGAGTCGGTGCCGCCGTTCACCGAGCCGCACGAGCAGGAGTCGCAGCAGCGGCGGCACGGCGAGGTCGAAGCGTTGCGCGCGTTCCCGTGCGGCGAGCCGGTCGATCTCGGCGAGCGCCTCGGGCTCCACGAGCGTGCTGACGTCCGCCTCGTTCCAGGGGAGCGTGACCTCGCGCGGGATCACCTGGACCATCCGGGCGCCGGTCACCGGGCGGAAGCAGGCGCGGAGCGCCGCGTGCCGGGCCAGCAGCGCCTCCCACGACGTGCGCAGCCGTGCCGTGTCGAGGGGCCCTTCGACGTCGAGGGTCGACTGCACGGTGTAGACGTCCGGGCCCTGGTCGTCGTAGGAGGCGTGGAAGAGCATCCCCTCCTGCAGCGGCGAGAGGGGCCACACATCCTCGACGAGGGATCGGGGTCGGGTCGTCATCGCTCTGTCTCCTCACAGCGCCTGGGCCTGTCGGCCACGGCTTCTATGGCATCTATGGCTGCTCGCCCGCGAATCCGGCTTCGAGCTCCTCGATCTGGTGCTGTGCGAGGTCGAGGAGGCGGAAGTCGGACGGGGTGTGTCCGCCTGCCGCGGGGTCGGCGGTGTGGTCCGCGAGGCCGGCCAGCATGTCCAGCCAGTCCCGGCCGAGCCGTTCGGCGTCGGCTTCGTCGAGCAGCCGGCTCGCCCAGCTCAGGGTGATCGTCAGTACGGGTCCTTCGGCGGTGTCCCTGACCACCGCGCCGGCGTCCAGTGCGTGGGTGGCGGGCATGTCCGGGTCGACCGAGCCGCCGATGGCGGTGTCGCCGGCCATCTCCCACGGGCCGGGCGAGCCCGGGGCGCGGCCTGCGCCTGCGGCTGTGCCTGTGGCGAACCGGCCCAGGTAGTTGAAGCCGATCTGTGCCGTGGGCGCTGCCTCGAACTCGGCGCGTGTCGCGGAGTTGAGGTGACGCAGCAGTTCGTGGCCGAGTCCGTCGCCGGGCACCGCCCGCGCCTGCTCCTTGACGGCCTTCACCAAGGTACCGGCAGCGACACCGCCGGCCCTAGCGCCGTCCAGGTCGACGCCGGTCACGTCGAGCCGTACCGGCCGGACGCTGGTGAACCAGCCGACCGTCCGCAACAGGTCGACTCCGTCGAGGGGTTGGCGTCCGTGGCTCTCGATGTCGACCAGGAGCCCGGGGGCAGCGGCGTCCGGGCGTGTGCGGGCGACCGCCCCGGCGAGGGCGGCGAGCAGCACGTCGTCGACGCCGCAGTGGTAGGCGGCGGTCGTGCGTCCCACGAGCGTGGCGGCGTGCTCGGTCGGCAGGGTCCAGGAGCGGTGACGCAGGGTGCGGACGGTGTCGACTCCGGAATCCAGCTCGCGCGCCGCGACCCGCTGTTGTGTCTCTCCCAGCAGAGTCAGCCACTCCTCAGCCTCGGCGACGCGGTGTGCGTCGACCGCTTGGGCGGCAAGGAGCTCCGCCCAGCGCCGGAACGAGGTCCCGACGGGTTCGAGATGCGGCTCCCGCCCCGCGGCCACGGCTTCGCACGCCACCCGCAGGTCGGGCACGAGGACACGCCACGACACGCCGTCGACGACGAGGTGGTGCACGACGAGGACCAGCCGTCCGGTGCGATCGCCCCCGGCGTCGACCCACACGGCACGCGCCAGGACGCCACCAGCGGGATCGAGCCGCTGCGCGGCCTCTCGGGCGGCTCGGGCGGCGACGGTGTCCAGGGAAGGGGTGGCGGGGGTCGTGGTGTCGTCCCCTGGTGAGTCCGGATGCGTCGCGTCCCCGGGCGAGTCCGGATGCGTCGCGTCCCCGGATAGGTGGAGGGTCGTCGCGTCGACGCGGGAGACCAGGGCCTTCGCGTCGAGCGAGCCCCGCTCGCCGACGATGAGCTTCCGCTCGCCGGGCACCGTGCGGGCCCGCAGCATGTCGTGCGTGTCGAGGACGGTGGCAAGGCCCGTGGCCAGCGTGTCGAGGCCCAGTCCTGCCGGGGCGCCGACGACCACCCACTGCGCGAAGCCTGGGCTGGTGGCCCGTTCGCCCAGCGCGTGCATCACGGGGGTCCAGGGCACCTCGCCGACGCCGATGTCGTCGGGCGCCGCGGCCGGTTCCGCCGTCTCCGCGACCTGCGCGAGCCGTTCCGGGGTCTTCTCCTCGAACACCTGCCGTGAGGTCAGCACGAGCCCGGCGCCGCGCGCCCGCGAGGCGAGCTGCATCGACATGATCGAGTCGCCGCCCAGCTCGAAGAAGCTGTCGCCGACACCGACCCGTTCCAGGCCGAGCACCTCCGCGAACAGGTCGCACAGCGCACGCTCGGTCGCCGTGCGCGGGGCGCGTCCCGTGACCCGTTCGGCGAAGTCGGGTGCGGGAAGCGCGGCCCGGTCCACCTTCCCGTTCGGGGTCAGCGGCAGCCGCTCCAGGGGGACGAACGCGGCGGGGACCATGTACTCCGGCAGGCGGTCGCGTACGTATGCGGCGAGGCCGGGGGGCTCCGAGGCGCCGGGGGACGCTTCCGCGGCGACGCCCACGCCGACGTACGCGATCAGCCGGTGCGCGTCCTCGGCGCGGTCACGGCGCGCCACGACCACGGCCTGTGTCACGTCCGGGTGCGCTGCCAGCACGGCCTCGATCTCTCCGGGCTCGACGCGATGCCCCCGGATCTTGACCTGGTCGTCGGCGCGTCCGGCGAAGACCAGCTCGCCCTCATCGGTCCACCGGGCCACGTCACCGGTGCGGTACATCCGCTCGCCCGCCCCGAACGGGCAGGCCACGAAGCGCTGCGCGGACAGTCCCGGGCGCGCCAGGTACCCGCGGGCGAGCCCCGCCCCGGCCACGTACAGCTCACCCGTGACACCGGGCGGCACGGGCAGCAGGAAGTCGTCCAGGACGAAGACCCGCGTGTTCGCCATCGGCCGCCCCAGGGGCACGATGTCGCGTCCCGGGGCCAGCGGCTCGCTCATCGCGGCGCAGACCGTCGTCTCCGTCGGCCCGTACGCGTTGACCATGCGCCGCCCGGACGACCACCGGTCGACCAGGCCGGGCGGGCAGGCCTCGCCGGCCACCACAAGGGTTTCGAGGGTGTCCGGCAGCGCGTCCTCGGCCGCCAGGACGCTCGGCGGCACGGTGACGTGGGTCGTGCGCGACGCGTGCAGAGCGGCGTCCAGCGACACCCGCGGCGGCAGTTCGTCGGCCGGGGCGAGGATCAGCGTGCCGCCCGAGAGCAGCGCCATGCACAGCTCGGAGACGGCCGCATCGAAGCTGAGCGACGCGAACTGCAGGACGCGCGAGTCCGCCCGCACACCGAAGCGGTCGATCTGGGCACGCGCGAGGTTCCGCAGTCCGGCGTGGGTGACGGTGACGCCCTTGGGGGTGCCGGTGGAACCGGAGGTGTAGATGACGTACGCGGCATGCGCGGCCGACAACGCCCCCAGCCGCTCCCCGCCCTGCACCGGTCCGGGAGCGCACCCGGAAATCTCCGCCGCCACCACCGGGTCATCCACCACCACGACCCGACCCGCAAACCCCTCCGGCACCACACCCCGCGACCCCACCGAGCACACCACCACCGCAGGACCCACATCACGAAGCACAAACCCCACCCGCTCCGCCGGATAACCCGCATCCACCGGAACGAACACACCCCCCGCCAACGACACCCCCAACAACGCCACCACCAACGACACGGACCGCTCACCCACCACAGCCACCCGCACCTCAGGCCCCACACCCAACCCCACCAAATACCGCGCCAGACGGCCCGCCTCCGCCCCCAACTCCCGGTACGTCAAACGGGTCTCGCCCGCCTCCAGGGCGACCGCGTCCGGCGACGCCTCCACCTGGCGGCCGAACAGCTCAGGGAGCGGCACCCCCGCAGCCAGCACCTCCGCAGTTTGCGCCTCCGTGGCGTTCCACGCGTGTACGACCGTCTCGCGCGCGGCGGTGTCCGCCACGTCCAACTGCCCGACCGGGGCCTGCGGGTCGGCGACGAGTTGCTCGAGGATCCGTATCAGTGACGCGATCATCTGCTCGGCGCGTGCGCGGTCGCACACGTCCGGGCGGTGGACGAAGTCGCCCTGCATGGGCGTGCCCGGCGACACGACGAAGGTCAGCGGGTAGTGACCCATGTCCTGTGGCGCGCCCGCGGGACGGACCGTGAGGGAAGCGGGCGTCGCGTCGTCGGAGGGTGGGTGGGGGTAGTTCTCGTAGACCACGAGCGTGTCGAACTCCGCGCCGGGCCCGGCGAGTCGACGGATCTCCGAAAGCCCCATGTGCTGATGGGCCATCAGAGCGACCTGACGCTGCTGGAGTTCGGCCAGCATCTCCGCAACGGGTTGCCGGGCATCGAGTCGTACGCGCACCGGCAACGTGTTGATGAAGAGGCCGATCGCCGACTCCGCGCCCGGCAGATCGGTGGGCCGCCCCGCCACGGTCGCGCCGAACACCACGTCGGCACGTCCGGCGAGACGCGCGAGCAGCAGGGCCCACGCGCCCTGCACCAGGGTGTTCACCGTCAGCCCACGGTCACGGGCGAGCGCGGAGACACCCCGTGACAGTTCCTCGGGGAAGGCGAACCGCACCCGCTCGGGGACAACCGGCACGCGCACCGCGTCCGACGGCACGACGAGGGTCGGCTCGTCCAGGCCGTCGAGCTCCGCGCGCCAGGCCTGCCGTGCCACGTCGCCGTCCTGCCGGCCGAGCCAGGCGAGGTACTCACGGTAGGACGTCGCCGCCGGGAGGTCCCGTTCGTCGCCGCCCGTGGCCAGCGCCTCGTACACGGCGGTCAGGTCGCCGATGAGAACAGGCAGGGACCAGCCGTCCATGATGAGGTGGTGGCTGGTGATGACCAGGCGGTGCCGGTGCTCGGCGAGCCGGATCAGGAGCAGCCGCACCAGCGGCGGCCGGGTGACGTCGATCCGCTGCGCCCGCTCGCGTTCGGCGAGACGCTCGGTCTCGGTGCGCGCTTCGGCGGGCCCGAGGTGGGTCACGTCCGCTTCGCACCACGGCAGTTCGACGTCGCTGCCCACGATCTGCACCGCCTCGCCCGAGGTGAGGCGGTGGAAGCTCGCACGGAGGGTCGGATGCCGGCGCAGCATCGCCTGCCAGGCCGCGCGGAGCCGGTCGGCGTCCAGCGGCCCGTCCAGCTCCAGGGCCCGCTGCCCTTCGTAGACGTCGGGTCCGCTGTCGTCGTACGTGGCGTGGAAGAGCATTCCCTCCTGCAGCGGCGACAGGGGCCATACGTCGGCCGGGCCGGGCACCAGGGTCTCCAGCTCCTCCACGTCGGCCTGCGTCAGGGCGGTACCGAGGAGCGGGAAGTCGGCCGGGGTGTGGCCGCCCGCGGTGGCGTCGTCGACGGTGTGCCCGACGAGGCCGCCCAGCATCGCCGCCCAGGTGCTGCCGAGCCGCTCGGCCTCCGCGGTCGGCACGAGGTCGCCCGCCCAGCTCAGGGTGAGCGTCAGCTCGGGTCCTTCGGGGGTGTCACGGACGGCGGCGTTCGCTTCCAGGGTGTGGTGGAGGGGCATGTCCGGGGGGACGGTGCCGCCGATGGCGGTGTCGCCGGTCAGCTGCCAGGCGGCTTCGGCCCCGGAGGCACGTACCGGTGCCGTGAACCGGCCCATGTAGTTGAAGCCGATCTCGGGAGCGGGCCGGGCCCGGAGTACGGGTGCGGTCCGCGGGTTGAGGTGGCGCAGCAGCTCGTAGCCCAGTCCGTCACCGCCCGGGACCGCACGCAGCTGCTCCTTGACCGCTTTGAGCAACGCGCCCGCCGCAGGACCGCCGTCGAGGACTTGGGCGAGATCGATCCCGGACGCGTTCGTCCGCACCGGGTGCGCGCTGGTGAACCAGCCCACCGTACGCGACAGATCCACACCGCCGTCCGCGCCCAACGGCTCACGGCCGTGACCCTCCACATCGATCAGGAGCCCTGAGATGGCTTCCCGCCGCCCATGCGCGACCGCGCCGGTCAAAGCCGCCAACAGGACGTCGTCGACACCGCAGTGGAACGCGACCGGCACCCTGCCGAGCAGCGCCTGGGCCTGCTCCGACGGCACGACCCAGGAACTCCGACGCAGGGTACGGGCCGTGTCGACAGCCGGGTCCAACGCTCGTCGCGCCAAAGGCTTTACGTCGTCTCCCAGGAAGGCCAGCCAGTCCTGGAGTTCCGCGACTCGGTGCTCGCCGGTGGCGTCCGCGGCCAGCAGCTCGGCCCAGCGCCGGAACGACGTGCCCACCGGATCCAGCTCCGGCACCCGCCCCTCGGCCACCGCCTCGCACGCCGCCCGCAGATCCGGCACCAGCACCCGCCACGACACGCCATCCACCACCAAGTGGTGCACCAGGACGATGAGTTGACCGGGACGTTCGAGCCCTGCGTCCACCCAGACGACCCGCACCATCTCGCCACGCGCCGGATCGAGTCGTCCGGCGGCGTCGCGGGCGAGCTCGCCCACATCCACAGCGCCACGCGACGCATCCACGCGCTCGATCAGCCCCTCCACACCGACCGCACCCGGCTCCTCGACGACCAACCGCAACTCACCCGGCACCACACGGGCCCGCAACATGTCATGCCGATCCAGCACCGCGCCCAAGCCCGCCGCCAGAACCTCCGGACGCAACCCCGCCGGAGTGCCCAGCACCACCCACTGCGCGAATTGCGCACTCGTGACGCGCTCCCCCAACGCCCGCATGACCGGCGTCCACGGCACCACACCCGTACCGACATCGACGACCGGCGCGGCGTCGGACTCCGCCGTCTCCGCGACCATCGCCAGCCGTTCCGCGGTCTTCTCCTCGAACACCTGGCGGGGCGTGAGGATCAAGCCCGCCTGGCGTGCGCGCGAGGCCAACTGCATGGAGCTGATGGAGTCCCCGCCCAGCTCGAAGAACCCGTCCTCGACACCGACCCGCTCCAGCCCCAACACCTCGGCGAACAGCACACACAGCACCCGCTCGGCATCGGTACGCGGCTCACGGCCCATGACCCGCGCGGCGACGTCCGGCGCGGGAAGCGCAGACCGGTCCACCTTCCCGTTCACCGTCAGCGGCAGCGTCTCTAGAACCACGACGCAGGCGGGCCGCATGTAGTCGGGCAGCACCTGCGCCAGGTGCTCCTGCACGGACTGGATCTCCAGATCCCCGGCCTCGGCCCCGGCCTCGGCCTCGGGCACGACATACCCGACGAGCCGCTTGTCCCCGGGCCGGTCCTCACGCACGACCACGGCGGCCTGCCGCACCCCGGGATGCCCGGCAAGGACCGCCTCGACCTCACCCGGCTCCACCCGGAACCCACGCACCTTCACCTGCTCATCCGCACGCCCCACGAACAACAACTCACCGTCCGCCGTCCACCGCACCAGATCCCCCGTGCGATACATGCGCTCCCCACCACCACCCGCCAACGCGAACGGACACGCCACGAACCGCCCGGCCGAAAGACCCGGCCGACCCAGATACCCGCGCGCCAGGCCGGGTCCCATGACATACAGCTCGCCCTCGGTGCCCGGCCCGACCGGTTTCAGGAAGTCGTCGAGCACGTACGCCCGGGTGTTGATCAGCGGGCGGCCGACCGGCACGGGTCCGTCCCCCCGCACCTCACCCTGCCCCTGCCCCCGTCCGGGGCGCAGTGGCTCGCTCATGGCCGCGCAGACGGTCACCTCGGTGGGGCCGTAGGCGTTGACGAGGCGGCGGTCCGACCAGCGACGCGCGAGGCGGGGCGGGCACTCCTCACCCGCCACCACCAGCGTCTCCACGGTGTCCGGCAGCGCGTCGACGGTTCCCAGGACGGACGGCGGCACGGTCATGTGCGTGATGCCGAACTCGGCGGCGACCTCGTCCAACGAGCCGTGCGGAGGCAGCCGTTCGCCGTCGACCACGACGAGTGCCGCGCCGGACAGCAGCGCCATGCACATTTCGGAGACCGCGGCGTCGAAGCTCCAGGAGGCCAGTTGCAGGACGCGTGAGTCCGGGCGTACGGCGAAGCGCTCGATCTGGCCGTTGGCGAGGTTGGCGATGCCGCCGTGCGTGACGACGACACCCTTGGGTGTGCCCGTCGAACCGGACGTGTAGATGACGTACGCGGCGTCCGACACGTGGCAGGCACCGGGCACGCCCGGCCGGGGCGGTTGAGCAGGGAGGCGGAGAGCCCCCTCGGGGACAGAGTCCGGGGCGTCGTAGACCCAGCGTCCGGGCCCCGACTGCGTCGCCGGGACCACCGGCTCCGTCACGGTCGTGCACACCACGAGCGCGGGTTCCGCGTCGGCGAGGACGTGCGCGATGCGCTCGGCCGGATAGGCCGGGGCGACCGGCACGAACGCCGCTCCGGCCCGTGCCACGCCCAGGAGCACCGCGACCACGTCGACGGAGCGTTCCATGACCACGCCGACCAGGTCGCCCCTGCCCACGCCGCGTGCCAGCAGGCCGTGTGCCACGCGGTCGGCGGCGCGGGCGAGTTCCGCGTAGGTCCACTGCCGGTCCGCGCCGATCACGGCCGGTGCGTCGGGGCTGCGGCGTGCCTGCGCGTCGAACAGTTCGCCCAGCGTTCCGGCTTCGACCGGCCGGTCCGTGTCGTTCCACCGCTCCACGACGGCGGTGCGTTCGGCCGTCGCCAGGACGTCGATGTCGCCGACCCGCAGCGTCGGGTCGGCCGCGATCTGTTCGAGGACGCGCGTCAGTTGCCGTCCCACCTGGAGGGCGCGCTGTCCGTCGAACACGTCGGGCCGGTAGGTCACGCGGACCTCGATGCGGTCGTCGGGGACGACGCCGATGGCCAGGGGGTAGTGCGTGCCGGCCTGGCTGCTGAGCTGGGTGAGCGTGACCGGGGAGGCGGAACCGGGGAGGCGTGAGGTGTTCCGGGGATAGTTCTCGACCATCAGCATCGTGTCGAAGACGGCGCCGGGTCCACCGAGCGCCTGGATCTCGGCGAGGCCCGTGTGCTGATGAGGCATCAGAGCGGTTTGGCGTTCCTGGAGTCGTGCGAGAAGGGTCAGGACGGGTTCCCGCGCGTCCAGCCGTACGCGCACCGGCAACGTGTTGATGAACAGACCGATCATCGACTCGACGCCGGGGATCTCCGGTGGGCGCCCCGCCACGGTCGTGCCGAACACGACGTCCGTGCGCCGCGCGAGCCGCGCGAGGACCAGCGCCCAGGCACCCTGGACGAAGGTGTTGACGGTCAGCCCGTGCGCGCGGGCCAGTGCGGTGAGGGCGCGCGTGGCCCTGCCGGAGAGTCGCACGGAGCGTTCCTCGGACAGGACGAGGCCGTCGGGCAGGTCCGCCGGCGCCACGAGGGTCGGCTCGTCGGTCCCGGCGAGCTCGGCCCGCCAGGCGTCCCGTGCCGCCTCCTTGCCCTGCCGGTGCAGCCAGGCGAGGTAGTCCCCGTAGGAGGCGGGCCTGTCCGGTGCGGCGGCGCCGTCCGCCGCGTAGAGCGCCGAGACCTCGTTGAGCATGAGGGGCGTCGACCAGCCGTCGGCCACGATGTGGTGGCTGGTGACGACGAGCCGGTGCTGTTCCGCGCCGAGGCGGATGAGAACGAGGCGCAGGAGCGGGGCGGCCGTCAGGTCCAGGCGTTGTGCCGCTTCGTTCCCGGCGAGGCGTTCGGCCTCGGCCAGCGCCTCGTCCGACGGGAGGTGTGTCACGTCGAATTCGGTCCAGGGCAGTTGTACGTTCCGGGCCACGACCTGCACGGCTTCGCCGGAGGTGAGGCGGTGGAAACCGGCGCGCAGCGCGTCGTGCCTCGCGACCAGCGTTTCCCAGGCCGCCCGTAGGCGCCGGGCGTCGAGCGGTCCGTCGACGGCGAGCACGCGCTGGCTCTGGTAGGCGTCCGGGCCCTCCGCGTCATACGTGGCGTGGAACAGCATGCCTTCTTGCAGCGGTGACAGCGGCCATACGTCGGCCGGCTCCCGCACCGCCGCCTCCACCCTGTCCACATCGTCTTGTGTGAGAGCGGCGGCGCCGAGCAGCGGGAAGTCGGAGGGGGTGTGCCCGCCTGCGTGGGGGTCGTCCGTCGCGTGAGTGGCCAGACCGTTCAGCATGGCGGCCCAGGTGCCGCCGAGCCGCTCCGCCGCGTCCTGCGTCAGTACGCCGTCGGGCCAGCTCAGCCGCAGTTCCAGTTCGGGGCGACCTTCGGGCGTCTCACGGACGGTGACGTTCGCCTCCAGGGTGTGGTGGAGGGGCATGTCCGGGGGGACGGTGCCGCCGATGGCGGTCTCGCCGGTCAGCTGCCAGGCGGCATCGGCCCCGGAGGCACGTACCGGTGCCGTGAACCGGCCCATGTAGTTGAAGCCGATCTCGGGAGCGGGCCGGGCCCGGAGCACGGGTGCGGTCCGCGGGTTGAGGTGGCGCAGCAGCTCGTAGCCCAGTCCGTCACCGCCCGGGACCGCACGCAGCTGCTCCTTGACCGCTTTGAGCAGCGCGCCCGCCGCAGGACCGCCGTCGAGGACTTGGGCGAGATCGATCCCGGACGCGTTCGTCCGCACCGGGTGCGCGCTGGTGAACCAGCCCACCGTACGCGACAGATCCACACCGCCGTCCGCGCCCAACGGCTCACGGCCGTGACCCTCCACATCGATCAAGAGCCCTGACATGCTTTCCGGCCGCCCATGCGCGACCGCCCCCGTCAGAGCAGCAAGCAGGACATCGTCGACACCGCAGTGGAACGCGGTCGGCACCCTGCCCAGCAGCACTTCGGCCTGCTCCGACCGGACCACCCACGACCGCTGCCGCAAGATCGCCACCGTGTCGACGTGCGGGTCCACCTCCCGCTCTCCCAGCACATGTTGTGACTCTCCGAGCAGTTCCACCCATCCGTCGACTTCCGCGGCCCGCTCCTCCCCCAGGGCCTCCGCGGCCAGCAGCTCGGCCCAGCGCCGGAACGACGTGCCCACCGGATCCAGCTCCGGCACCCGCCCCTCGGCCACCGCCTCACACGCCGCCCGCAGATCCGGCACCAGCACCCGCCACGACACGCCATCCACCACCAAGTGGTGCAATACGAGAGCCAGTTGGCCCGGTCGGCCGGGCCCGGCATCCGCCCAGACGACCCGCACCATCTCCCCGCGCGCCGGATCGAGCCGTCCAGCAGCCACACGAGCCAGCTCGCCCACATCCACAGCGCCGCCCGACGCATCCACGCGCTCGATCAGCCCCTCCACACCGACCGCACCCGGCTCCTCGACGACCAACCGAAACTCACCCGGCACCACACGGGCCCGCAACATGTCATGCCGATCCAGCACCGCACGCAGACCCGCCGCCAGAACCTCCGGACGCAACCCCGCCGGAGTGCCCAGCACCACCCACTGCGCGAACCCCGGCCACGCCGCCCTCTCCCCCAACGCCCGCATGACCGGCGTCCACGGCACCACACCCGTACCGACATCGGCGACCGGCGCGACCTCACGCCCCACCGCCTCCGCGACCGACGCCAGCCGCTCGACGGTCTTCTCCTCGAACACCTGCCGGGGTGTGACGACGAGCCCCGCGCGGCGCGCCCTCGACGCCAGCTGCATGGAGCTGATGGAGTCCCCGCCCAGCTCGAAGAACCCGTCCTCGACACCGACCCGCTCCAGCCCCAACACCTCGGCGAACACCGCACACAGCACCCGCTCGGCATCGGTACGCGGCTCACGGCCCATGACCCGCGCGGCGAAGTCCGGCGCGGGAAGCGCAGACCGGTCCACCTTCCCGTTGACCGTCAGCGGCAGCTCGTCCAGCACCACCACGGCCGTCGGCACCATGTACTCCGGCAGCCGCTCCGCCACATACGCCCGCAGCGCCCCGGCCTCCACCTCACGTCCGCCGCTGTCCGGCACCACGTACCCGACCAACCGCTTCTCGCCACCCGACACGTCCTGCCGGGCCACCACCACCGCCTGCCCCACCGCCCCATGCCCGGCAAGCACCGACTCGACCTCACCCAACTCGACCCGGAACCCACGCACCTTCACCTGCTCATCCGCACGCCCCACGAACAACAACTCACCGTCCGCCGTCCACCGCACCAGATCCCCCGTGCGATACATGCGCTCCCCACCACCACCCGCCAACGCGAACGGACACGCCACGAACCGCCCGGCCGAAAGACCCGGCCGACCCAGGTAGCCATGTGCGAGACCGGTCCCGGCGAGGTAGAGCTCGCCCGTCGTTCCGGGCGGGACGGGGCGGAGGAAGGCGTCCAGGACGTAGGCGTGGCGGTTGGGCAGCGGACGGCCGATGGGCAGGGCGTCGTCCATCGGCGCACCCGGCGACAGGTGGTGTGTGGTCGCGCAGAGGGTGATCTCCGTCGGCCCGTACAAATGCCGCACCGCCACCCCAGGACAAGCCCCACGCACCCGCGCCACCGCACCCGCCGGCACCACATCCCCACCCGTCAACACCTCACGCAGACCGGCAAAACACCCCGGAAACTCCTCCGCCAACACCCGAAACACACCCGCCGTCACATGCACCACCGACACACCCACACCAACAGCCGACCGAACACCCCCCGCATCCACCACACCCGCACCCGCCACAACCACCCGGCCACCCGCCACCAACGGCACCCACACCTCGAACAACGACACATCAAACGCATGCGGCGCATGCATCAACACCGCATCACCAGCACCCACCGACCAACCCGAACCCCCACCAGACCCGCCACCGCCCCATGCGGCACCACCACACCCTTCGGCACCCCCGACGACCCCGACGTGTACATCACATACGCCACATCACCCCCACCCACCCACACCCCAGGACCATCCGCACGACACCCGGCGAGGACAGAAGTGGTCTCCGGGTCATCCACCACCACGCGTCGGCCACCGGCCGCGTCCTCCGGGACGGACCCGCTCGTGAGCCGGGTGCACACCACCGCAGCGGGCGCCGAGTCCTGCAACAGAAACGCGACCCGCTCCGCCGGATACTCCACATCCACCGGCACGAACGCCGCCCCCGCCCGCCACACCGCCAGCAACGCCACGATCAGGTCGGCCGAACGCTCCATCGCCACCGCGACGCGGTCCCCGCGCCGCACCCCGACGTGCGTCAGATGCCGCGCGAGGCGTGCGGCGGAGTCCTCCAACTCCGCGTACGACAGGGATCGTTCGCCGTCCGTCACGGCGACCGCGGCAGGTGTGCGGCGCGTCTGGCGGGCGAGCAGTTCCGGCACCGACCCGGCCGTCACCGGCCTCCGGGTCGCGTTCCACTCCTCGACGACCAGTGACCGTTCGGTCTCCCCGGCCACGTCGACGCGGCCCACCGGTGCCGACGGGTCCGCCACCACCTGTTCGAGGACGCGTGTCAACCGGTCGACGACCGACCGGGCGTCGGCGCGGTCGTAGAGATCGGGGCGGTGGTCGAGCTTGAAGCCCATGCGGTCGCCCTCGGGGGCGACGACGAGCGTCAGCGGGTAGTGCGCCGCCTCCTCGCCGCCGAGGAAGCGGATGGCGAAGGTGTCGGGCGCGGGCTCCCGTTCCGGGGGCCGCGGGTAGTTCTCGTACACGATGATCGTGTCGAAGACCGATCCGAGACCGGCGAGCCGCTGGATCTCGGGCAGTCCGAGGTGCTGGTGGGCCATGAGGCCGGCCTGGCGCCGCTGCAGGGCGGTGAGCATCTCCGCCACGGGCTGCGCGCCGTCGAGACGTACGCGGACCGGGAGCGTGTTGATGAACAGGCCGATCATCGCTTCCACGCCGGGCAGTTCGGCAGGGCGGCCCGCCGCCGTCGCACCGAACACGACGTCCGTGCGCCCGGCGAGGCGGGCGAGGACCAGTGCCCACGCTCCCTGGATCACGGTGTTCACGGTGACCCCGAGCTTGCGGGCCAGCTGCGCGAGGCCCGCGGTCAGTTCCTCGGAGAGGTAGGTGATCAGGCTCTCCGGGGCGACGGGGGCCCGGCCCGGGTCGGCCGGTGCCACCAGGGTCGGCTCGTCGGCCCCGGCGAGCTCGGCCCGCCAGGCGTCCCGCGCAGCCTCCTTGTCCTGGCGGTTCAGCCAGGCCAGGTACTCACGGTAGGACGTCACGCGCGGCAGGGCACGCGTATGGCCTCCCTCCGCGTACACGGCGGGGAGCTCGTTGAAGAGCACGGCCATGGACCAGCCGTCCATGACGACGTGATGGCTGGTGACGACCAGGCGGTGCCGCGCGTCGCCGAGCCGGACGAGGAGAAGCCGCAGCAAGGGGGCGACCGCCGGGTCGAAGCGCCGTGCGCGTTCGTCCGCGGCCAGCCGGTCGGTCTCGGCGAGCGCCTCGTCCTCCGCGAGACCGGAGACGTCCATGACCCGCCAGGGCAGTTCCGCCTCGCGCGCGATGACCTGCACGGCCTCGCCGGACTTGCGGCCACGGAAGCTCGCCCGCAGCGCGCCGTGCCTGGCCAGCAGCGCCTCCCACGTCCTGCGCAGGCGGTCCGTGTCCAGGGGGCCGACCAGCTCCAGCATGCGCTGCCCCTGGTAGACGTCCGGTCCCCGGTCGTCGAAGGCCGCGTGGAACAGGAGGCCTTCCTGCAACGGCGACAGCGGCCAGACGTCCTCGACTACGGAGCGGGTCATCGTCTCTGTCTCCTCAGTGGGCCGGGTCACGGGGGGGGATGACGGGTGGGTCAGGAGGGTTCCGGGCCCGCGGTCGGGCCCGGTGTCCCCTCGAATTCGTCGACTTCGTCCTGCGCCAGATCGAGGAGGGGGAAGTCGGAGGGCGTGTGGCCGCCCGAGGCGGGTGCGTCGGTGTGGGCGGCCAGGCCGCCCAGGAGCTCCAGCCAGGTCCGGCCGAGCTCCGCGGCCTCGTCGTCCGTCACGAGGTGCGCGGGCCGACTGAGGGTGAGCGTGAGTTCCGGCCGTCCTCCTCCCGGGGCGTCCTGGACCATCGCGCCCGCGTCCACGAGGTGCCGCAGTGGCGTGTCGGGGTCGGACGAGCCGCCGATGGCCGTCTCGCCCCGCACCTGCCAGGCGCCGTCCGCCGAGGATGCGCGTACGTCGGACGCGAACCGTCCCATGTAGTTGAAGCCGATGTCCGGGGCAGGACGGGTACGGAGTACGGGTGCGGTCCGCGGGTTCAGGTGGCGCAGAAGCTCGTAGCCGAGCCCGTCGCCGCCCGGGAGCGCGCGCAGCTGCTCCTTGACCGACTTCAGGAGCGCGCCCGCCGCGGGGCCGCCCGCTCGGGCCTCGACGAGGTCGATCCCCGAGGTGTCCAGGCGGACGGGGTGGGTGGCGGCGAACCAGCCGACCGTGCGCGACAGGTCCACGTCATGCCCGCCTAACGGTTCGCGGCCGTGCCCCTCGACGTCGACCAGGAGGCCCGCGGCCGCCTCGGGCCGCCAGTGCGCGACCGCACCGGCCAGGGCGGCCAGCAGGATGTCGTCGACTCCGCAGTGGAACGCGGTCGGCGTCCTGTTCAGCAGCGTCTCCGTCTGCTCGGGCGGCACCGTCCAGGTGTGCCGGCGCAGGGTGCCGACCGTGTCGACGCACGAGTCCAGCTCCCGCCGTGCGAGCTGGGCCCGGGTTCCGGCCTCGCCGAGCAGGTGCAGCCAGCCGTCGAGTTCCGCGACCCGCTTCTCCGTCACGGCCTCCGCGGCCAGCAGCTCGGCCCAGCGCCGGAACGACGCGCCCACCGGATCCAGCTCCGGCACCCGCCCCTCGGCCGCCGCCTCGCACGCCACCCGCAGATCCGGCACCAGCACCCGCCACGACACGCCGTCCACCACCAAGTGGTGCGCGACGAAAACGAGTTGCCCGACCCGCTCGGGCCCCGTGTCCACCCACACCGCCCGCACCATCGCTCCGGACACCGGATCCAGTCGCCCCGCCGCGTCCCCCGCGGCACGCTCCGTCAGCTCCCGCACCGTTTCGGCCCCGGCCCTCACCGCGTCCACGCGCGACACCAGCGAAGCCGCGTCGACCGAACCACGCTCCCCCACCGTGAACCGCGCCTCGCCGGGAACGGTCCGGGCCCGCAGCATGTCGTGCGTGTCCAGCACGGCCGAGAGGCCCGCCGCCAGAATGTCCGCTCCGAGACCGCCCGGCACCGCCAGCACCACCCACTGCGCGAACCCCGGCCGCGCCGCCCGCTCCCCCGACGCCCGCATGACCGGCGTCCACGGCACGTCGCCCACGCCGATGTCCACCGCCGTGCGTGCCTCGTCGGTCCGCCGCACGACGGCCGCGATGCCTTCCGGCGTCTTCTCCTCGAACACCTGCCGGGGTGTGACGACGAGCCCCGCGCGGCGCGCCCGCGACGCCAACTGCATGGAGCTGATGGAGTCACCGCCCAGCTCGAAGAACCCGTCCTCGACACCGACCCGCTCCAGCCCCAACACCTCGGCGAACAGCACACACAGCACCCGCTCGACATCGGTACGCGGCTCACGGCCCATGACCCGCGCGGCGAAGTCCGGCGCGGGAAGCGCAGACCGGTCCACCTTCCCGTTCACCGTCAGCGGCAGCGTCTCCAGGACCACGACGGAGGCGGGCCGCATGTAGTCGGGCAGCGCCTGCGCCAGGTGCTCCTGCACGGACTGGATCTCCAGATCCCCGGCCTCGGCCCCGGCCTCGGCCTCGGGCACGACATACCCGACGAGCCGCTTGTCCCCGGGCCGGTCCTCACGCACGACCACGGCGGCCTGCCGCACCCCGGGATGCCCGGCAAGGACCGCCTCGACCTCACCCGGCTCCACCCGGAACCCACGCACCTTCACCTGCTCATCCGCACGCCCCACAAACGACAACCGCCCATCGGTCGTCCACCGCGCCAGGTCCCCGGTGCGGTACATGCGCTCCCCGCCACCCCCCTCGGCGAACGGGCACGCCACGAACCGCTCAGCCGTAAGCTCCGGCCGCCCCACATACCCCCGGGCGACACCGGGTCCGGCGACGTACAGCTCCCCCGTCGCCCCGACCGGCACCGGGTGCAGGAAACCGTCAAGGACGTACGTCCGCACGTTGCCCAACGGGCGCCCGATGGGCGGCGGTTCGCCGGTCGGCCGGGTCGTGGCGTCCACCGGCCCCGCCGTGGCCATCACGGTGGCTTCGGTCGGGCCGTAGGTGTTCCATACCTGCGCCTGCGGCGCCCACCGGCTCGCCAGTTCCCCCGTCAACAGCTCGGCTCCGAGCACCCAGTTACGTACGCCGGAGACCGTGGCCGGGTCCAGGACGCTCAGCAGGGACGGCACGACGCTGGCCGTCGTGACGCCGGTCGACTCGATCATGTCCGCGAGCGCGGAGGGTTCGGTCCGCTCGTCGGCGGAGGCGATCGCCAGCGTGCCGCCCCCGGACAGCGTCGCCGCAACATCCAGCACCGCCGCGTCGAAACTGAACGACGCGAACTGCAACACCGAAACACCCACACCCACACCCAGCACCGGACGCATCGCCGCCGCCAAATTGGCCACACCACCGTGCGCGACCGCCACACCCTTGGGACGACCCGTCGAACCCGACGTATAGATCACATACGCGAGTTGATCCGCAGAAAGCCGTACGTCGAGGAGGGCGTCGGAGGAGTCGATCTGTTCCTGGTCCAGCAGCACGACCCGCGCGTCGCCGACCGCCACCCCCGCCAGACCCTCGCCCGCGCTCACAACGACCCGCGCACCACTGTCGGCCACCATGAACGACAACCGGTCAGCCGGATACTCCGGATCCAGCGGAACGAACGCACCGCCCGCCTTCCACACCGCCAACTCCCCACCACCATGCCCACCCCACGCGGCAGACACAGCCCCACACACGACTCCGGACCCACCCCCAACCCCACCAAACACCGGGCCAACCCGTTCGCCCTCGCCTCCAACTCCCCGTACGACACAACCTCTTCACCACACCGCATCGCCACCGCATCAGGTGAACGGGCTGCCCAGTGCTCGAAGTCGTGCAGGACGGAGGTGCCCGGCAGCGGACGGTGCGTGTCGTTCCACGTACGGACGACGCGTTCGCGCTCCGGTGTGTCCAGGACGTCGATGCGGGCCGTCGGTGTCGTCGGGTCGGTCGCGATCTGCCGGAGGACGCGGATGAGGCGTCGGCCCAGCTCGGCGGCCTGCTCCTGGGGGATGAGGTCCGGCCGGGACGTGACGTGCACGTGGAGGTGGCGGTCGGTGGCGAGGATGCCGAGGGTCACCGGGTAGTTGGTCGCCTGGTGGCCCGCCGAGGCGGTGAAGGCGGGGAGGTCGGGGGTGGTCGGGCGGGCGGGCGGCGTGGGGTAGTTCTCGTAGACCACGAGGGTGTCGAAGACAGCTCCCGGGCCGGCGAGCTTCTGGATCTCCGCCAGGCCGAGGTGCTGGTGGGCGATGAGGGCGGACTGGCGCTCCTGTAGGCCGCTCAGCAGCTCGGCGACGGGCTGCGCGCCGTCGAGGCGTACGCGCACCGGCAGCGTGTTGATCAGCAGGCCGATCATCGACTCCACGCCGGGAAGTTCCGCGGGGCGGCCCGCTACGGTCGCGCCGAAGACGACGTCCGTGCGTCCGGTGAGGCGGGCGAGCACCAGGGCCCACGCGCCCTGCACCAGCGTGTTCACGGTGAGTCCATGGGCGCGGCCCGTCTCCGTCAGGGCCCGCGTGTCGTCCTCGGACAGGCGCAGGGGTGTCTCCTCCGGCAGGACGAGCGCGCCGCTCGGGTCCGCGGGTGCCACGAGCGTCGGCTCGTCGGCTCCGGCCAGCTCCGCACGCCATGCCGTGCGCGCGGCCTCCTTGTCCTGGCGTCCCAGCCACGCCAGGTACTCACCGTAGGAGGCCGCGCGCTTCAGTACGGGCGGGCCGCCGCCCGCCTCGTACACCTGTGAGAGCTCGTTCAGGAGGACCGGCATCGACCAGCCGTCCATCAGGAGGTGGTGGGAGGTCACGACGAGGCGGTGCCGTTCCGTGCCGAGGCGGAGCAGGAGGAGGCGGAGCAGCGGGGGGACGGTCAGGTCCAGGCGCTGGGCACGTTCCTGGGCGGCGAGCTTCTCCGCCCGGTCGGTCATGTCCTGCTCGGTCATGCCCTGGCTGGTCGCGTTCTGGCCGGTCGTGTGCTGCGGCTCGGTGAGGTCCGTGAGGTCGACCTCGCGCCAGGGCAGCGGCACGTTGCGGGTGATGAGCTGTACCGCCTCGCCGGACTTCCTGCGGTGGAAGCTGGCCCGCAGTGCCGCGTGCCGGTCGAGGAGCGTCTTCCAGGAGGCGCGAAGCCGGTCCGGGTCCAGGGGTCCTGTCACGTCCAGGAGGAACTGGACGGCGTAGACGTCGGGGCCCCGGTCGTCGAAGTCCGCGTGGAACAGCAGCCCTTCCTGCAGTGGCGACAGGGGCCACACCTCGGCCAGGGCCGCGCCGTGGGCGGCGGTTGAAGACTTCACCGGGACAGGCCTCCCTCGAGCTTCGCTGCTATCGCTTGGAACTGGTCGACCTCGTCCTGCTCCAGGTCGAGGAGGTGGAAGTCGGACGGAGTGTGTCCGCCCGCGTCCGGGTCGTCGGTGTGGGCGGCTAGGCCGGCGAGCAGCCGCACCCAGGTCCCGCCGATCCGTTCCACGTCGGTGTCGGTGAGGAGCCGTCGCGGCCGGCTGAGCGTGACGGTGAGTTCGGGGCCATCCGGTGTGTCCCGGACGACCGCGATGCCCTCCAGTACGTGCGGGGCCGGTGTGTCCGAGCCGTCCGTGCCGCCGGCTCCGGTCGGCCCCGCCAGCTGCCAGGCGCCGACCCCTCCGGCGCCCGCCCCGGGGCCCGCGGTCTCTGGTCCGGCGTCGGCCGCCGCCGCGAACCGGCCGAGGTAGTTGAAGCCGATCTCCGCCGCCGGTGCGGCCCGCAGGACCGGGGCCGTCCGGGGGTTCAGATGGCGCAACAGGCCGTAGCCGAGTCCGTCTCCGGGGACCGCCCTCACCTGCTCCTTGACGGCCTTCACCAACGTACCGGCAGCCCTGCCGCCGGCCATAGCGTCGTCCAGGTCCGTGCCGGTCACCTCGATACGCACCGGATGTGCGCTCGTGAACCAGCCGACGGTGCGCAGCAGGTCGGTCCCGTCGATCGGCTCGCGCCCGTGTCCCTCGATGTCGAGGAGCAGCCCGGAGGCGGTGTCGGGGCGCCAGTGCGTCACCGCGCCCGCGAGGGTGGCGAGGAGCACCTCGTGCACCCCGCAGTGGAAGGCGGCCGGTGCCCTGCCGACCAGCGTTTCGACCTGCTCCGGCGGAACGGTCCACGAGCGGCGGCGCAGGGTGCGGGAGGTGTCGACGTGCGGGTCCAGGGCCCGGCCCGCCAGGGGTCGCCGGTGTTCCCCGAGCAGGGTCAGCCAGTCCGGCAGTTCCGCGAGGCGGGACTCGTCCGTCGCCTGTGCGGTCAGGAGTTCGGACCAGCGGCGGAAGGACGTTCCCACTGGGTCGAGCCGGGGTGTGCGGCCCGCGGCCACCGCCTCGCAGGCGGCCCGCAGATCCGGGACGAGGACGCGCCAGGACACGCCGTCCACCACCAGGTGGTGGGCGATCAGGACCACGCGGCCGGTGCGGTCCGGGCCCGCGTCGACCCAGACGGCCCGCAGCATCGTTCCTGCCGCCGGGTCGAGCCCGCGGGCCGCTTCCCGTGCTGCCCGGCCCGCGATGTCGTCCAGGGACCCGCTGTCGGCGGCTGTCGCGTCGACGCGGGACACCGCGGCCTCCGCCTGGACCGACCCGGGCTCGCCGACGACCAGCTTCGGCTCGCCGGGCACGGTGCGGGCGCGCAGCATGTCGTGGGTGTCCAGGAGCGCGGCGACGCCGCCCGTGAGGACGTCGAGGCCGAGCCCGGCCGGTACGCCGAGTGTCATCCACTGGGTGAAGTCCGGGCCCGCGACCTTCTCCCCGAAGGCCCGCATCACCGGCGTCCACGGCACTTCGCCGACGCCGACGTCGTCCGTCTCGGCCTGGGCCCCGGCGAGCTCCGCCACTTCCGCGAGGCGTTCCGGGGTCTTCTCCTCGAAGACCTGCCGGGGCGTCACGACCAGACCGGCGCGGCGGGCCCGGGACACCAGTTGCATCGAGCTGATCGAGTCGCCGCCCAGCTCGAAGAAGCTGTCCTCGGCGCCGACCCGGTCGAGGCCCAGCATGTCGGCGTACAGCGAGCAGAAGATCTCCTCGGTGGCGGTCCTCGGCTCGCGGCTCGTGACGCGTCCCGTGAAGTCGGGGGCGGGCAGCGCGGCCCGGTCGACCTTGCCGTTGGCGGTGCGCGGCAGGGCGTCGAGGACCAGTACGGCCGTCGGCACCATGTATTCGGGGAGTACGCCGGTGACGTACTCGCGGACCGTCCGGCCGTCGACCGTGCCGTCGTCCGCGGCGACGTAGCCGATGAGGCGCGGCTCGCCGGGCCGGTCCTCCCTGATGGTGACGGCGGCGTGGCGTACGCCGGGGCAGCTCGCGAGGGCGGCCTCGATCTCGCCGGGTTCGATGCGGTGGCCCCGGATCTTGATCTGGTCGTCGGCGCGGCCCGCGAAGACGAGCTCGCCGTCGCCGGTCCAGCGGACGACGTCGCCGGTGCGGTACATCCGGCGGCCGGGACCGAACGGGTTCGCCACGAACCGTTGGGCGGAGAGGCCCGCGCGGCCCAGGTAGCCGCGGGCGAGCCCGGCACCGGCGACGTACAGCTCCCCCGCCACACCCACGGGGACGGGGCGCAGAGACGCGTCCAGGACGTACGCCTGGGTGTTGGCGACCGGGCGCCCGATCGGGGGCGGCCCCTCGCTGTCGCGGATCAGGGCGGTCGTCGAGATGATCGTCGACTCGGTGACCCCGTACTGGTTGTACATGGCGCGTCCGGCCGACCAGCGCCTGCGCACCTCCGCCGGCATGGCCTCGCCGCCCGTGATGAGCAGGCCCAGGTCGGGCAGTTCCTCCGGGGGCAGCTGCGAGAGAAAGGTCGGGGGGATCGCGGCATGGGTGACGCGCCGGGTGCGCAGCAGGCGGGAGAGTTCGTCGCCGGATATGTCCAGGCGGGTCGGGGCGAGCACGAGTCGGCCGCCCGCGCACAGGGTGGGCCAGATGTCGGCGAGGGAGACGTCGAAGCTCGGCGAGACGAGTTGCAGGACCCGGCTGTCCGGGTCGAGGGCGTAGCGCCGCACGTTCTCCGCGACGAGGTTGCGCAGGCTTTCGTGCGAGACGGTGACGCCCTTGGGGGTGCCGGTGGAACCGGAGGTGTAGATGACGTACGCGGCATGCGCGGCCGACAACGCCCCCAGCCGCTCCCCGCCCTGCACCGGTCCGGGAGCGCACCCGGCGATCTCCGCCGCCACCACCGGGTCATCCACCACCACGACCCGACCCGCAAACCCCTCCGGCACCACACCCCGCGACCCCACCGAGCACACCACCACCGCAGGACCCACATCACGAAGCACAAACCCCACCCGCTCCGCCGGATAACCCGCATCCACCGGAACGAACACACCCCCCGCCAACGACACCCCCAACAACGCCACCACCAACGACACGGACCGCTCACCCACCACAGCCACCCGCACCTCAGGCCCCACACCCAACCCCACCAAATACCGCGCCAGACGGCCCGCCTCCGCCCCCAACTCCGCGTAGGTGAGGCACTGTTCGCCGGACACCAACGCCACGGTGTCCGGCGACGCCTCGACCCGTCGGCCGAACAGTTCGGGGGCCAGGGCGTCCGGGACGGGCGCCGTCGTGTCGTTCCAGCGCCGCACGATCTGTGTGCGTTCGGCGGGTGCCAGGAGGTCGATCTCGCTGAGGCGGAGGTCCGGGTCGGCGGCGACCTGTTGGAGGACGCGGGCGAGCCGGTCCGCAAGCGACAGGGCCGTGGCGTGGTCGAAGAGGTCGGTGGCGTAGAGGATCTCGCCGTCGAGACCGGCGGGGGCGCCGTGTTCGTCACGGCGCTCCACGACGGACACGGCCAGGTCGAAACGGGCGGCGAGTTCGGGCGGCAGGGGTGCGGGGCGGACGTCCACGCCCGGCAGGCCCCAGGTGACCTCGGGAATGTTCTGGAGGGCGAGCATCACCTGGAACAACGGGTTGCGCGAGAGGGAGCGGGTGGGGTTCAGCTCTTCGACGAGGCGTTCGAAGGGGACGTCCTGGTGCGCGTACGCGGCCAGGTCCACGGCCCGCACCCGCTCCACGAGCTCGGCGAACGTCGGATCGCCACTCACATCCGCACGCAGCACCAGCGTGTTGACGAAGAACCCCGCCAACTCCTCCAACGCCGCATCCTCACGCCCCGCGGTGGGCGTACCGACCGTGATGTCATCCCCCGCACCCAAACGCGACAACAACACCGCCACCGCGGCATGCACGACCATGAACATCGTCGCCCGCCCACGACCCGCCACACCCACCAACCGCGCATGCGTCTCCGCATCCGCCGACACCGGCACCAACCGCCCACGAAACGACGGCACCACAGGACGCGCCCGATCCACCGGCAACGCCAACTCCTGCACCACACCGTCCAACCGGTCCCGCCAATAAGCCAGTTGACCACTCAGGACACTCGCCGGATCCTCCAGCTCCCCCAGCACCTCCCGCTGCCACAACGCGTAATCCGCATACTGCACCCGCAACCCCGCCCACCCCGGCGCCCGACCCTCACACCGCGCCCCATACGCCCGCTCCAAATCCCTCGCCAACACCCCCATCGACCAGCCATCCACCGCCACGTGATGCGCCACCACCGACAACACACACTCACCCGCACCAACCACCACCACACACACCCGCCACGGCAGATCAGTACGCAAATCGAAGCCGGTCGCCAGCTGCGCGGCGAGCATGCGGTCGACAGCGGTCCCGCCCCCGTCGGTCATGTCGTCGGCCCGCACGACGACCAGAGGCGGCCGTCCGGCATCGCCGTGCCGCACCTGCTGGTGGGGGACGCCGTCGATGTCGGGGAAGACGGTCCGCAGGCTTTCGTGGCGGTCCGCCACATCACCCAGCGCAGCCTCCAACGCGGCGAGGTCCAACGCGCCCGAAATCCGCAACACCAAAGGCAAGTTGTACGCCGAAGCCGCCCCCGGAACCGTCTCCTCCAACCGGTTCAAGAACCACATCCGCTGCTGAGCGAACGACAACGGCACCACATCCGGCCGCACCCGCGCCGCCAACACCGGACGACCAAACCCAGAACCAGAACCCGAACCAGAACCCAGACGCTCACCCACACACCGCGCCAACCCCGCCACCGTCGGCGCCCCGAACAACTCCCCGATCCCCACCTCCACATCAAGGACCGCACGCACCCGCGCCACCAACCGCATCCCCGACAGCGAATCCCCACCCAGATCGAAGAACCCGTCCTCGATCCCGACCCACTCCAGGCCGAGTACCTCCGCGAACAGGCCGCACAGGATCTCCTCGGTCTGCGTCCGCGGTTCGCGCCGGGATACGCGGGCGGCGAAGTCGGGAGCGGGGAGAGCCGCCCGGTCGAGCTTGCCGTTCACGGTGAGCGGCAGGGCGTCCAGGACCAGCACGGCCACCGGGACCATGTACTCGGGCAGGGTCCGGGCCGCGTACGCGCGCAGTTCCTGGGGGTCGACGGGGTCGATGGGGTCGATGGGATCAATGGAGTCGATGAGGTCGGCGTCGTCGCGACGCGAGTGCTGGTGGTGAAGCCGCCGGTCGTCGGGGACCACGTAGGCGACGAGGCGTTTGTCGCTGTCCGGTCCGCCGTCCTGGCGGGCCACGACGACCGCCTGGCCGACCGCTTCGTGCCGGGTCAGCACGGCCTCGACCTCCCCGGGCTCCACGCGGAACCCGCGCACCTTCACCTGCTCGTCCGCGCGGCCGGCGAACGACAACTGCCCGTCGGGCGTCCAGCGGGCCAGGTCCCCGGTGCGGTACATGCGTTCGCCGCCGCCGGAGGTTCCGGGGAACGGGCACGCCACGAAGCGTTCAGCCGTCAGGTCCGGCCGCCCCGCATAGCCTCGGGCGAGGCCCGCACCCGCGATGTACAGCTCGCCGACGACTTTCGGCGGGACGGGGCGCAGGAATCCGTCAAGGACGTACAGGCGTACGTTGCCGAGCGGGCGTCCGATGGGCGGTGCCTCGTCGTCCGGCCCGATCCCGGCGTCGACGGGTCCTGCGGTGGCCATCACCGTGGCTTCCGTCGGGCCGTACGTGTTCCACACCCGCGCCTGTGGCGTCCAGCGGCTCGCGAGGCCGGCGGTGAGGAGCTCGGCTCCGAGCACCCAGGTGCGTACGCCGGAGACCGTGGCCGGGTCCAGGACGCTCAGCAGGGACGGCACGACGCTGGCCGTGCTCACCCCCGCCGACTCGATCACCGCCGCCAGCGCCGACGGCTCAGCCCGCTCGGCCGCGGAAGCGATCACCAGCGTGCCGCCCCCGGACAGCGTCGCCGCAACATCCAGCACCGCCGCGTCGAAACTGAACGACGCGAACTGCAACACCGAAACACCCACACCCACACCCAGCACCGGACACATCGCCGCCGCCAAATTGGCCACACCACCGTGCGCGACCGCCACACCCTTGGGACGACCCGTCGAACCCGACGTATAGATCACATAGGCCAGTTGGTGCCGGGTCGGCCGCCCGCCGAGTGAGGCGGGGGACTCCGCCTCCAGCGCCCGCCCGATGTCTCCGTCGTCCAGGAGGACCACTCGCGCCGCACCCACGGGAACCGCTGTGAGGGTGTCCGCGACGCCCAACACGACGGACGCCGCGCTGTCGGCGAGCACGTGGCCGAGGCGGTCCGGCGGGTACTCCGGGTCCAGCGGGACGAACGCACCGCCCGCCTTCCACACCGCCAGCTCCGCGACGACCATGTCGACGCCCCGCGGCAGGCACAGCCCCACCCGTGACTCGGGACCGACCCCGAGCCCCACCAGATGTCGGGCCAGCCGGTTCGCCCGCGCCTCCAGCTCCCCGTACGACAGGGTCTGACCTCCGCACCTGACCGCGACCGCCCCGGGCGAACGAGCCGCGCACCGTTCGAAGAGCTCCGGTACCGACGCGTCCGGGACGTCGGTCGCCGTGTCGTTCCAGCGCCGCACGATCTGTGTGCGTTCGGCGGGTGCCAGGAGGTCGATCTCGCTGAGGCGGAGGTCCGGGTCGGCGGCGACCTGTTGGAGGACGCGGGCGAGCCGGTCCGCAAGCGACAGGGCCGTGGCGTGGTCGAAGAGGTCGGTGGCGTAGAGGATCTCGCCGTCGAGACCCGCCGGGGCCCCGCGTCCGTCACGGCGTTCCGTCAGGGTCACCGCGAGGTCGAAACGGGCGGCCGGCGCCCTCATCGAAGCGGAACGCACCTCCACGCCCCGAAGGCGCCACCGCGGCTCGGGCACGTGGTCCAGGGCGAGCATGACCTGGAAGAGAGGGTTGCGGGACACGGACCGCGTCGGGTTGACCTCTTCGACGAGGCGTTCGAAGGGGACGTCCTGGTGCGCGTACGCGGCCAGGTCCACGGCCCGCACCCGCTCCACGAGCTCGGCGAACGTCGGATCGCCACTCACATCCGCACGCAGCACCAGCGTGTTGACGAAGAACCCCGCCAACTCCTCCAACGCCGCATCCTCACGCCCCGCGGTGGGCGTACCGACCGTGATGTCATCCCCCGCACCCAAACGCGACAACAACACCGCCACCGCGGCATGCACGACCATGAACATCGTCGCCCGCCCACGACCCGCCACACCCACCAACCGCGCATGCGTCTCCGCATCCGCCGCCACCGGCACCAACCGCCCACGAAACGACGGCACCACAGGACGCGCCCGATCCACCGGCAACGCCAACTCCTGCACCACACCGTCCAACCGGTCCCGCCAGTACGCGAGTTGACCACTCAGGACACTCGCCGGATCCTCCAGCTCCCCCAGCACCTCCCGCTGCCACAACGCGTAATCCGCATACTGCACCCGCAACCCCGCCCACCCCGGCGCCCGACCCTCACACCGCGCCCCATACGCCCGCTCCAAATCCCTCGCCAACACCCCCATCGACCAGCCATCCACCGCCACGTGATGCGCCACCACCGACAACACACACTCACCCGCACCAACCACCACCACACACACCCGCCACGGCAGATCAGTACGCAAATCGAAGCCGTGACCCGCCTCTTCCGCCAGCACTTCCTCGACCCGGGACGCGGCACACTCGACGGTGATCAGGGACGGCCGTCCCGCCGCACCGTCCAGAATCTGCTGGCGGGGAACGCCGTTCGCTTCGGGGAAGACGGTCCGCAGGCTTTCGTGGCGGTCCGCCACATCACCGAGGGCCGCCTCCAACGCGGCGAGGTCCAACGCACCCGAAATCCGCAACACCAAAGGCAAGTTGTACGCCGAAGCCGCCCCCGGAACCGTCTCCTCCAACCGGTTCAAGAACCACATCCGCTGCTGAGCGAACGACAACGGCACCACATCAGGCCGCACCCGCGCCGCCAACACCGGACGACCAAACCCAGAACCAGAACCCGAACCCGAACCAGAACCCAGACGCTCACCCACACACCGCGCCAACCCCGCCACCGTCGGCGCCCCGAACAACTCCCCGATCCCCACCTCCACATCAAGGACCGCACGCACCCGCGCCACCAACCGCATCCCCGACAGCGAATCCCCACCCAGATCGAAGAACGACATGTCGGTGCCGACCCGGCCCAGGCCGAGGATCTCGCCGAAGAGTCCGCTCAGGACGTCCTCCACGGGTGTCCCAGGGCCCCGCACTGTCCCCGCGCCCTCGAAGTCGGGTGCCGGAAGGGCGGCGCGGTCCACCTTGCCGTTGGCGGTGAGCGGCAAGGCGTCCAGGACCAGCACGGCGGCGGGGACCATGTACTCCGGCAGCCGCTCCGCCACATATGCGCGCAGCGAATCGGCGTCCACGTCACGTCCGCCGCCGTCCGGCACGACGTACCCGATGAGCCGCTTCTCAGCGCCTTGCCCGTCCTGCCGGGCCACCACCACGGCCTGCCCGACCGCCTCGTGCCCGGCGAGTACCGCCTCGATCTCGCCCGGCTCCACGCGGAACCCACGGACCTTCACCTGTTCGTCCGCACGCCCCACGAACAACAGATCGCCGTTCGCCGTCCACCGCACCAGGTCACCCGTGCGGTACATCCGACGCCCGGCCCCGAGCCCGTCGCCGAACGGACACGCCACGAACCGCCCGGCCGAAAGACCCGGCCGACCCAGATACCCGTACGCCAGACCCGTTCCCGCGATGTACAGCTCCCCCACCACTCCGGCAGGGACCGGCTGCAGCGTCGTGTCCAGGACGTACACCTGCCGGTCGGCCAGCGGGCGGCCGATGGGCAGCGTCCGGCCCGCCCGGGCTTCCGGGCCCAGGTGGTGTGTGGTCGCGCAGAGGGTGATCTCCGTCGGCCCGTACAAATGCCGCACCGCCACCCCAGGACAAGCCCCACGCACCCGCGCCACCGCACCCGCCGGCACCACATCCCCACCCGTCAACACCTCACGCAGACCGGCAAAACACCCCGGAAACTCCTCCGCCAACACCCGGAACACACCCGCCGTCACATGCACCACCGACACACCCACACCAACAGCCGACCGAACACCCCCCGCATCCACCACACCCGCACCCGCCACAACCACCCGGCCACCCGCCACCAACGGCACCCACACCTCGAACAACGACACATCAAACGCATGCGGCGCATGCATCAACACCGCATCACCAGCACCCACCGACCAACCCGAACCCCCCACCAGACCCGCCACCGCCCCATGCGCCACCACCACACCCTTCGGCACCCCCGACGACCCCGACGTGTACATCACATACGCCACATCACCCCCACCCACCCACACCCCAGGACCATCCGCACGACACCCCGCGACGGCCGCACACACGCGCGGGTCGTCCAGCACCACCAGACACGCCTCGTGGACCGCGGGGATCGCGTCGCGGTGCGCCTCGGCGCACAGCACGGCCGTGGGCCGGGAGTCGGCCAGCAGGAACGCCACCCGCTCCGCCGGATACTCCACATCCACCGGCACGAACGCCGCCCCCGCCCGCCACACCGCCAGCAACGCCACGATCAGGTCGACCGAACGCTCCATCACGACGGCGACGCGGTCGCCGCGGGCGACTCCCTCGTGCGCGAGGTACGCCGCCAGGCGTCCGGATTCCCTGTCCAACTCCGCGTAGGTGACCGTTCGTTCGCCGTCCGTCACGGCCACCGCGTCCGACGACCAGGCGAGGTGGCGGGCCAGCAGCTTCGGGACGGTGTCGGCGGCGGGGGCCGCCGGTCCTTCGGTGGCGTTCCAGCGGTCCAGCACGTGGGCGCGCTCCGCCGCGTCCAGCCATGGCACCGCGCCGACCGGCTGCGACGGGTCGGCGGTCGTCCGTGTCAGGAACCGCAGGAAGGCCTGGAGGGCGGACCGGAGCCAAGGCCGGTCGTACAAGGCGGAGTTGGCCTCGAAGGTGATCTCCATGTCCTGGCCCTCGGGTGCGCCGCTCACCAGTACGCCGAACTCCTCGACGCGGCGGCTCGACAGGTCGCGCACGACGGACCGGTGGCCACCGAACGACAGGGTTTCGCCGGCCTTGGGCATGACGTTCACGTACGGCCCGAAGTGCCAGCGGTCGCCCGACGGCCAGCCGAGTTCGCGGCGCAGCTGTTCTCCTCGCAGACTCTGGTGGTCGAGGAGGGCGGCGATCTCCGTGTCCGTCGTCCGTGTGAGATCCAGGAGGCTCGTGGACGCGGTGACGGGGACGCGGAGCGGCAGGATGTTGGCCATCGTGCAAGGCGTGCGCCGGGCCCGGTCGCCGGTGCGGCCCGCGACCGGGAGGCTCAGGATCGCCTCGTCCGTTCCGCCGAGGCGGCCGACGAAGGCGGCGACCGCCGCCACGACGAGGCGTGGCCAGCTCGCCTCGGCGCGGGCGGCCGCCGCGCGCAGCGCCGTGACGGCGTGGGACGGCAGGTGGCCGGTCTCGCGCAGTACGTCGCCGGGGCCGGCCTCGGGCGTGGTGTGGCCCGGGATGCCGGTCAGGTCGGGGCGGTCCGCGAAGTGCTCGTGCCAGTACCGCCGGTCGGCCTCTTGGCGTTCCGAGGCGCGGTGCGCCGACTCCTCGTCCATCAGCGCGCGGAGCGGCGCGTGCTGCGCCGGGGCGCAGGGGCGGCCGGTGAGGAGTGCCGTGTAGACGTCCGCGGTGCGGCGGGCGAGCAGGGAGCAGCCGTAGGCGTCCATCAGGAGGTGGTCGTAGCGCTGGTACCAGATGTGGTGGTCGGGGGCGAGGCGGAACAGGGCGTGCGCGTAGAGGCGGTCGGCGTGGGAGGCGATCTCCTGGTCGAGTTCGGCCCGCATCCACGCCTCGGCGGCCTTTCTCGGGTCTTCCTCCTCGGTGAGGTCGTGGAAATCGAGGAGGGCATGTGTTTCCGGGGGCGGGAACGTCATGCGTGCGCCGCCCGCGCCGTCGTCCTCGAATCGTGCGTGGAGTATTTCCGTCTCGTCCGTCAACTGCCGCAAAGCACGTTCGAACAAGTGCGGAACGACGGGCCCGTGGATGTCGACGTACTGTCCGACGCTGTACAGCCGGCGCGAGCCCGATACGCGTTGCGCGAGCCAGATTCCCTCCTGGGCGTCGAGGAGGGGCAGAGTGCGAGCAGCGTTGCCGTTCATCATTCCCCCTGGCCGAGCAATTCCCTCGGCTGTTCCGTCTGTCCGGGCCGCACGAGGGCGAGAGCCGTCCAACCGCGCAGTTTTTGCACTTGGACGGTGAGCCGGGCGCGCGCTCGGGCATGCCGGAAGGCGTACACGGGAAATGCGCGCGGCCTCGCACGGAGAATTTGATGCTATGACCGCGGAAGGAATGGGCGCGACCGTCCGGGCTGGGCATTCACGGGGTCGCCCCGGCCATTCCCTATTCCGGGGCGGTGCTCAAGGCGCGGGCCATGTCGTCGTACGTCTCCGTGGCCGGTGCCGTCGTCCGCAGGGGGAAGCCGACTTCCACGACGAGGCCGCCCTGCGGCCGCGCGTGCGCGTTCAGGGTCGCGTCGTGTGCGGCGGCGATGGAGCGCACGATCGACAGGCCGAGCCCGTGATGGCCGTTGTCGGCTTTCCTGCCGATGCGCTGGAAGGGCTCGAAGAGGCGGCTGACACCGGCGGGCGGGATCCGCGGGCCGGTGTTGGAGACGCGGACGAAGGCAAGGCCGTCCTTGACGCCGGTCACGACCGTCACCCAGCCGTCGGGCACGTTGTATCCCATGGCGTTGTCCACGAGGTTGGCGACGAGACGTTCGATGAGGGCGTCGTCGCCCCAGAGGCCCGCGGGATGGATGTGCGCCTCGACCCGCAGGTTCCGGCGATCGGCCTCCTTGCGGGCGCCGACCAGCACGTTGCCGGTCAGCTCCGCCAGGTCGAGGGGTTCCCTGCGGTCGAGGCCGCGTTCGCTGCCGGAGAGGGTCAGGAGCGACTCCAGGAGGCGGGCCTGCTGCTCGCTGAGGGTCAGGAGGCGCTCGAAGTTCGCGCGGAAGGAATCGACGGTGGCGTCCCGGTCGATGAGGGACTCCTCCAGGAGTGCGTGCTCCACGGTCAGGGGGGTGCGCAGTTCGTGTGCCGCGTTGGCGACGAACCGTTTGTGGGAGTCCAGGGCCGTTTCGAGGCGGCCGAGGAGGCCGTCGACGGTGTCGGCCAGGTCCTTCAGCTCGTCGCCGGGTCCTTCGACGGCGAGGCGTTCGTGCACGTTGTGCGCGGAGATGCGCTGGACGGTGGTGGTGATGGTGCGCAGGGGGCGCAGGACCCGGCCCGCGACGAGCCAGCCGAGGCCGATGGCGATCACCGACATGATCGCCAGTGCGATGCCGGACTGGGTCAGCAGGTGCTGCATCTCGGCGGTGTGCTGGCGCATCGCCTGCTGTTGCTGGGCGTGGGCGAAGCGGTCGACCGCACCGGGGACCTCGTCGCGCGTGTACATGTGGATGCCCGCATCGCCGGGTGATCCGGAGCCTCCGCGGCGGCTGACGAGGACGGTGCTGGTGGGGCGGTTGACCAGCAGGTAGGTGATCGTGAGCAGGACGGCGCCGGAGATGACGAAGAGCAGGCCGTACAGGAGGGTGAGCCGCATGCGGACGCGCCGGGGCACGAGCCGCGAGACGAGTCCGGCGCGGGACGCGACTGCTCGGGGGAGGGCGCCGTGTATCCGGTTTGTACGTGACCGGGCCGTCCGGGCCGCGCTTCGCAGACGCATCGTCATCCCGTCTCGCTCACATCGTCAGATCCGGTATCCGCCGCGGGGCACGGTTTCGATCAGCGGCGGTGACCCGAGTTTCGGCCGCAGCCTGTTGATGGTCGCCTTGACCGTCGTCGTGAACGGGTCGGTCGCCTCGTCCCACACGCGTTCCAGGAGTTCCTCGGCCGATACGACGCGGCCGCGGGCGGCCAGCAGGTATTCGAGGACCGCGAACTCCTTGGGGGTGAGGGCCAGTCGGTGCCCGGCCCGGGTCGCGATGCGCTGGGCGGGGTCGAGTCGCAGGTCGCCGTGGACAAGGATCGGCGGGACGGCCGGCTGGGCGCGGCGGGCCACCGCCCGGACGCGGGCGACGAGTTCGGCGTACGCGAAGGGTTTCGGGAGGTAGTCGTCGGCGCCGAGGCTGAGCCCTTCGACGCGGTCCGCGATCGTGCCGGACGCGGTGAGCATGAGGACCCGCGTGCGGGCGGGCTCCGCCATCAGCGCTCCGCACACCTCGTCGCCGTGCACGGTGGGGAGGTCGCGGTCGAGCACCACCACGTCGTAGTCGACGACGGAGGTGCGTTCCAGGGCGTCCTCGCCGTCGTAGACGACGTCGACGGCCATGCCTTCCCTGCGCAGCACTCTGGCCACGGAGTCCGCCAGTTCGGTCTGGTCCTCGGCCACCAGCACCCGCACAGCCCCACCCCCCGATGGATCATGGCTGACCAGGATGTCCGAGCGGGGGTCACACACTGGTCACAGCCCACCGCCCACGCTCAGCCTACCGGCGGGGGGCCCGCGCGGGACCGGTACGGCGGAACGGCATCCGCGGCGCGGGGTGCCGCGCCGCGGATGCCGTGGGGAGGGGAGGGCTGGTCTCATCCGTGGCCGGGGGGCGGTGGACCGCCGGGTCCCGGGCCGTGGTGGTGGCGTGGACCTCCCGGCCCACCGGGTCCACCCGGCCCACCGGGTCCGCCCGGTCCGCCACCGGGTCCCGCGAGGAAGACGCCCGGCCCGCCGGGGAAGGCGCCGTGCGGGCCGCCCGGCATCGGACCGCCGGGGCCGCCGGGCCCGCCGGTGAGCACCGGTCCCGGGCCGTGCGGGCCGCCGACCGGCTCGGGCACGGGTGCGTCGCCGTTGTCGGAGGGCTGGCGGGAGAACTGCGTGCGGTACAACTCCGCGTACAGGCCGTCCAGTCGCATGAGCTCCTCGTGCGTACCGCGCTCCTGGACCCGGCCCTTGTCGACGACCAGGATCTGGTCGGCGTCCCTGATGGTGGAGAGGCGGTGGGCGATCACCAGGGAGGTGCGGCCCTTCAGTGCGGACCGCAGGGCGCGTTGGAGTGCCGCCTCGGACTCCGAGTCGAGGTGCGCGGTCGCCTCGTCGAGCACGACGATGGGCGGGGCCTTGAGCAGCAGCCGTGCCATCGCGACGCGCTGCTTCTCGCCGCCGGAGAAGCGGTAGCCGCGGTCGCCGACGACGGTGTCGAAGCCGTCGGGCAGCGAGGAGATCAGGTCCCAGATCTGTGCCGCCTTGCACGCGTCGACGAGTTCCTGCTCGGTGGCGTCGGGCCGCGCGTAGGTGAGGTTGTCGCGGATGGTCGCGTGGAAGAGGTGCGCGTCCTGCGTGACCATGCCGACGGTGTCGTTCAGCGACTTCAGGGTGACGTCGCGGATGTCGTGGCCGCCGATCCGGATGACGCCCTCGACGGGGTCGTAGAGGCGCGGCACCAGGTGGGTGATGGTGGTCTTGCCCGCGCCCGACGGGCCGACCAGGGCGGTGAGTCTGCCCGCCGGGACGGTGAAGGTCAGGTCGCGCAGCGTCCATGTGTTCTGCGTGCGTTCCTGCGCGGGCAGGGCGATGGACTCCAGGGAGGCGAGCGAGACGTCCGCGGCCTTCGGGTAGCGGAACGAGACGTTCTCGAACGTGACCTCCGGTGCCGTGCGGCTGCCGTCGGCGGCTGCCGTGGCCGAGGCGGCGGGCAGCGGCACCGCGTTCTCCTTCTCGGAGATGAGCGGTTTCAGGTCGAGGATCTCGAAGAGCCGGTCGAAGCTGACGAGGGCCGTGAGGACGCTCGTCTGGGCGCTGGACAGCTGGTTGATCGGGCCCATCAGCCGGGTGAGCAGGGTCGCGAGGGCCACCAGGGTGCCGATCTGGAACGTGCCCTCGATGACGAGGGCGCCGCCGATGCCGTACACGAGTGCGGTGGCGATGGCGCCGACGAGCGTCATCGTAAGGAAGAGCATCTTGCCGTAGACGGAGGTCAGGACTCCCAGGTCGCGGCCCTTGCGGGCCAGCCGGGAGAACATGCCCGTCTCACTGGCGGGGCGGCCGTACAGCTTGGCGAGCAGGGCGCCGGTGACGTTGAAGCGCTCGTTCATGAACGAGCCGACCTCGGCGTTGACCTGCATGTGCTCGCGCATGATCCGCTGCAGCCTGCGGCCGACGACACGGCCCGGCAGGATGAAGAGCGGGATCACCACGAGGGAGACGACGGTGACCACCCAGGACAGGTAGAACATCGCGCCGAGGACGAGGATCAGGGTCAGTCCGGCGGAGATCACCGTGGACAGCAGGGCGGTGACGGCCTGTTGGGCGCCGACGACATCGGTGTTGAGGCGGCTGACGAGGGACCCGGTCTGGGCGCGGGTGAAGAACGCCAGCGGCTGTCGCTGCACATGGTCGAAGATCTTGGTGCGCAGGTCGTAGATGAGCCCTTCGCTGACGCGGCCCGAGTACCAGGCCTCCGCGAAGCCGAAGACGGTGCTGAACAGGGCGAGGACGGCGACCGCCACGGAGATCCACACGACCACCGAGGTGTCCCTGGCGACGATGCCGTCGTCGATGAGGTACTTGAACAGAATGGGAGTGGCCACCACGTTGCACGCGTTGAGCACGGTGACGACCAGGAGAACGCCTATGTTGAAGCGATACGGTTTCGTATAGGGGAGGATTCGCTTGGCCGTGCCGCGCTTGATTTTCTGCTTGGTCACCGCCTCGTCGGGACCCATCCCCCGCATCAGTACCGGCCCCGGGCCGCCGATCATGGCCACGAAAACCTCCTGTTTTCGTTGTCGTTCCGGTCGGGGTACGCCTAGCCGGCGGCTGCGGACTTCTCCATCTCGTCGATGAGGCTCTGTGGACGCATGTCCGTCCAGTTCTCCTCGATGTAGTCCAGGCAGGCCTTCCGCGTGTCTTCTCCGAACACGGTCCGCCAGCCGGCCGGGACTTCGGCGAAGGCGGGCCAGAGCGAATGCTGGTTCTCCTCGTTGACGAGAACCAGGAACGTGCCGTTTTCGTCGTCGAACGGGTTCGGCATAACCACTCCGATCAATTTCCGTCGGCAGGACGTGTTTCACGCTAGCCGGGCGGTCCGGGGCCGACAAGGCCGTCCAGAAAGCGCGCTTTTCACGGGTGCCGGCCGGCGAAGAAGCCGGTGATCGCTGAATTCACTTCGGCGGGCCGCTCCAGATATCCGTAGTGGCCGCACCCCGGAATCTCGGTATAGAGGCTGCCGGGAATGGACCGCGCGACCTCACGGGACAGGTGCGGGCGGACCACGAGGTCGTCCTGGAACCCGATGACCAGACAGCGCCTGGTGATGTTCCGGTACGCGGCCAGCCGGTCGGGGACGAGTTGCAGGCCGAGCTGCCCGCGTACGCCCGTCATGTCCACGGCGGACATCTCGAAGACGGCCAGCCAGTCCCGCAGCCGCTCCTCGTCGTTGAGGGTGCGCGGGGAGAGGTTCTGCAGGGCCTGTACGTAGGCGGCGAAACGGGGCGGGAGTTTGCCGCCGGCGTCGCTGAGTTCCAGGTCGGCGGCGGTCATCGCCGCGGTCAGGGCGTCCGTGCGGCCGCTCGTGGCCATCAGGACGGCCTGGTGGACGAGGTCGGGGCGGGCCAGCAGGAGTTCCTGGACGGCGATCGCGCCGAGCGAGTACCCGACGATCCTGCACGCCCCCTCCCCCAGATGCTCGATGAGCCCCGCGACGTCAGCCACCATGTCGGCGAGCGTGAACCCCTCGGGGCACGGATCACTCGGCGGGATGCCCCGGTTGTCGAGGGTGATCACCCGGTGGCCTGCGGCGGTGAGGGCCGGCACCTGGTGCGTCCGCCACATGCGTCCTGGCGCGCCGGTGCCGGTGACCATGACCACCGGCTCCCCGGTGCCGTACTCGTCGTAACCGAGACAGGTCCCGTTGATCCGGGCGATCGGCATCGCGGTGTCCCCTCACCGGGCGCTCGGCGAGGCCGCGGCGAACCGGCCGACCTTGTCGATGACGTCCTGTCCGTAGATGCGCAGAGCCTGTTGCAGCGCGAACTCCGCCATGTACGCGCGGAACGCGTCGGGCGGCTCCTCGGCGAGGTTGAGCATGCGCCGGTTGGCGAGGACCGCGTCGCCGTCGAGCCGTGCCAGGCTCGCCTCGACGGCGGCGTCCATGTCCTCGGGCTCCACGACCTCGTCGACGAGGAGCCGCGCGTCGGGCTCGGTCGCCCTGATGCGGCGGCCTTCGAGGATGACCTGCCGGGACAGGCGCGGCCCGGCGTACCTGCCGAACCGGAAGTTGGCGACGCCGGGAATGATCCCCTCCTTCGCCGCGGGGAGGCTCAGATAGGCGTCGGAGGCGGCGAGGACGTGGTCGCAGGCCAGCAGGACCTGGGTGCCGCCGCCGATGGCGAATCCGTCGACGGCGGCGACCCACGGCTTCTCCACACACGGCGCGTGCCACTGCCCGGGGTGATCAGTCCGGATCCCGCGGACGAGTTTGTGGAGGTAGCCGAGTTCGCGGCGCAGCAGGAACCCCAGGAGCGGGATGTCCCCTGAGCTGAGGCTCTTGAGGTTGATGCCGGCGCTGAACACGCGCCTGCCGCGGTAGCGCGGGTGGCGCATCTCGCCGCCGCGCACCAGACCGACGCGCACGGCCGGGTCGAGCAGGGCGAGGTCGACGGCGGTCTCCATGTCGTCGACCTGCCGGACGTCCTCGGCGTTCAGGCAGTCGTCCCTGCACATGGTCAGCCGGGCCACTCCGTCGCCGCCCCGCTCGACGCGCACGGACTCCATCTCCACCGCCCCGGTGCGCGTGAACTCGTCCAGGAGCGCCAGGGCGCGGGGGGTCGGCCGGAGCATGGCGTCGAGCAGGTGCGGTCCCGCGTACGCGGAGCGGAGCACGGCGCGCAGGAAGATGCCCTGGTCGATCTCGTGCCCCTCTTTGGCCGCCTGCGGCTTGCTCCGCTCGGCGGCGAGCAGCTTCTCGTCGGGCACGAGCCCCGGGAACGCCGCGGCGGCGGCGTCGAGGAGTGCGTCGATGCGCGGGGACTCGGCGCGGTCCGTGGTCAGCAGGGCGTACACGGCGTCCGCGTGCGTGTCGAGGAAGGCGGACCGCAGGGCGCGCGCCGCGTCCTTCGCCGCCGCGATCCGCGCGCGTTGCGCGGGGGTGCGTGCGGGCGGTTCCGGCAGGGCGGCCACGAGGTCGTCGACGCGGGCCGGGGCTCCGGACGACGCGAGGAGCCCGAACCAGACGGTCTGCACGGAGGCGCTCATCACGCCTCCGCCGCTGTCTCCGGCGCCGCACCTTGCCGCAGCGCCCGGTCGCAGGCCGCGAGGTGGGCGCCGAGCGCGTCCTCGAAGCCGGTGGTCGCCGCGTCGAACATCAGCTGCCGCCGGATCGCGATCTCCTTGCCGGACAGGTCGCCGACGAGCGCGGCCGCGGCCGCCACCGCCGCCGCCGGGTCGTCGGTCAGCTCGTCCACGACGCCGAGGGCGAGCGCCTCGGCGGCCTGGACCGGACGCCCGAACAGGAGTGCCCCGCGGGTCCGGGCGACTCCGGCGAGCCGCACCAGGCGGTAGCCGGCCATTCCCGGCCAGGTCGCCGTCGCGTCGCGTGGGAGCAGCAGCCGGGTGTCCGGGGTGGCGACGCGGACGTCGGCGGCGAGGAACGTCTCAAGCGCGGTGCCCCCGCAGTCGCCGTGCGCCACGGCGACCGTGGCGACGGGCAGCCGCTCCAGGCGGCGCAGCGCACGCTCCCACTTGGTGACCAGCATGACGTCGAGGCTCCCGGCCCAGCCGTCGGCAGGCGCGCCGGTGACGTGGACGGCCACGACGGGGCTGCGGGCACCCGTGCCTTCCGCGTCCTCGGCGCGGTCGCAGAGGGCGGAGACCGCCTTGACGGCGGTGGCCGAGATCGGCTCGGAGCCGTCCAGTTCCAGTGCGTACAGAGGGTGCATGGCCTCTCCCGTCCTCACCATCGGATCAGCGCCGTCTCGATCGTGGAGCCCGGACCCATCGTCATGAGCACTCCGTACTCGCCGGGTCGCGCGACGCCCTCTTCGAGGAGACGTTCGTACGAGAACAGGAACGAGCCGCTGGACACGTTCCCGTGGTCGCGCAGCACACCGACCGTGTGGCGCACGTCGTGGCGGGTCAGGCCGAGGTTGACCACGACCGCGTCGATGACCTTCTTGCCCCCGGAGTGGACCAGCCAGTGCCGGATGTCGCTCCTGCGCAGCCCCGTGTCCGCGAGCAGGCGGTCGACGACGAGTTCGGCGTGCGCGCCCACCACGTACGGGATCTGCGGGTCGAGGAAGAAGCTGAACCGGCCCTGGACGCGGTCCCAGTCGTAGCGCATGGCGTCGACCGCTTCGGGGATGACGCAGCTCGCGAACTTCAGGACGGTGGGCGGCTCGGCCCCCGCCGGGGAGGGCGCGGGGCTCTCGCCGGCCAGCAGGGCGACTGCCGCAGCGCCGTCGCCGAACAGGCTGTTCACGACCGCCGTCCGCATCGTCGAGTCGACCGTGTAGGCGGCGGAGCACGCCTCCACGCAGAGCACGACGGCGAGTTCACCGGGGTGGGCGGTGGCCCAGCCGGCCACCACGCCGAGTGCGTTGAGGCCGGCGTTGCAGCCCATGCCGACGATGTCGGTCCGCGAACAGTGGCGGTCGATGCCCAGTTCGCGGATGAGCAGGGCGCTGACGCCGGGCGTGAGGAGGCCGGTGGAGGTCACGCAGCACAGGTGGCGGAGGTCGGACAGTTCGGCGCCCGCTTCCTTCAGGCAGGCGCGCAGGGCCTCGCCCCCCATCTCCAGGGCCAGTGCCTTGTGCTTGTCGAGCAGGTCGCCCTGGGACTCGGGGGTGCGGACGCCGTGTGCGTCCCGCGCCGGGAGGGTGAGGTTGCGGCGCTCGATGGCGCTGTTGAGGAAGACGGAACGCACTTTGGGGTCGGTGATCCCGAAGGCGTCGAGCACTTCCTGCTGCGAGTAGGAGGCGGGAGTGACGGCGGTGCCCACTCCGGTGATGCGGGGGCGGGTGGCCGGGGCCGTGGTCATCGGAAGGTCCACCCCCACATACGTGGTTTGCTGCGCAGATGCCGCGTGGTGCCGGTCACGGTCAGGTCCCTTCTCGTGGGGCGGAGTCGTGTGTGGCGCGGGGTCATGCGGTCTCGGACTCGATGAACCGCACGAGCCGTGCGACGCCCTCGCTGATCTGGGCGGGCGTCAGATAGCTGGTCGACAGGCGGATGCCGTGCAGGCCACCGCCGCCGGGATGGAAGTACGTCATCGGTGTCCAGATGACACCGAAGTCCTGCGCCGAGCGGATCAGCGCGTCGTTGTCCGCGCGGAACGGCACCCGCAGGGTGAGGAAGAAGCCGCCGGTGGGTTCGTTCCACCGCACGCCCAGGGCCTCGCGGCGCCCCGGGGAAAGGTGCGCGCCGAGCTCCCTGAGCGTGGCCCGCATGGCGTCGCCGTAGTACGCGGCCGCCGCGCTGTTGAGCTCCGAGACCTTCCCGCCCGCCGCGAGGAGCGTGCCCGCCACGGCTGCCTGGCTGAGCGACGAGGTGTTGACCGTCACCATGCTCTTGATCTTGGCGAGTTCGTCGGCGAGCAGCCCGGTGCGTCCGGACGCGTCGACGACGGGCTGGTCGGCGACGACGAACCCGACGCGGGCGCCGGGGAACACCGTCTTGGAGAAGGAGCCGATGTGCACGACCGTGTGGGCGGGGTCCTGGGACTTCAGGGTCGGCAGCGGCGGGCCGGGGCTGACCAGACGGTACGGGCTGTCCTCGATGATCAGGATGCCGTGCCGCGCGGCGAGTTCGAGGAGTTCGGCGCGGGCCCGCGGGCCCATGGTGGTGCCCGACGGGTTCGAGTGGTCGGGGACGACGTAGAAGGCGCGGGGCCTGCGTCCGCGGGCCCGTTCGCTCCTGATCACCGCCTCCAGGTCGGCGCAGGACACGCCGTCCTCGCGCTCGTCCACCGGGGTCACGGCGACGTCCAGGAGGCGGGCCGCGCCGGTGATGCCGACGTAGCAGGGGCTGGAGACGAGGAGCACGTCGTCGGGGCCCGTGATCAGGGCGCGCAGCACGAGGAGCATGGCTTCCTGCGCGCCGACCGTCACCACGATGGACCCGGCCGGTACGTCGATGTTCTCGTCGGCGCGCAGCGATTCGGCGATGATCTCGCGGATGAGGCCCGCCGTGGGTCCGTACTGGTACATGGCGGTCCGCACCTGCTGCGGCGAACTTCCCTGTTCCTCCAGGTGGTTCAGGTACCTGCGCAGGTGGGTGAAGATCTGCTCGCTGTCGAAGAACCCGTCGTAGGGGCGGCCCGGCGCGAAGGAGATCGCCTCGGGGTAGCGGGTGGTGATCTCGTTGAGGAACGTCATGGTGTCCAGGACGGGGTCGGACACGCTGGCGTGGAGTTCGGCCCTCCGCAGCGGCCGGGTGGCCGGGGGCGGCGCCGGGTCGGCTGCCGGGCGGGGTCCGGTGCGGACCAGGCCGGGGCCGATGTCCGCGACCGTGGCGGTGCCGGTGAACGTCATCGCGTCGCCAAGCTCCCGGACGAGGCCATCGAGGACCTCCGCCACGCCCGCCCGCCCGCAGGACCGCAGCCCGTGCAGGACGGGGCGCCCCGCGAACACCGCGTCGGCGCCGTCCGCGACCGCCGTCAGCACGTCGGCACCGCGCCGGACACCGCCGCTCAGGAGGACGGGGCAACGCCCCCCGACGGTCTCCGCGATGCCGGGGAGCGCGTCGAGCGAGGTGACGACGACACCGTCGGCACCGCTGTCGAGGGCGCGCCGCGCGTCGGACGTGGTCCGTACCCCGGCGACGAGCAGCGGCAGGGTCGTGGTGGCGCGGAGACGTTCCACATCGGCCCAGTCGGCGTGGGCGGTGAGCAGGGAGCGTACGTCGCCCAGTGGCCCCCGCTCCGTCAGGTTGGCGGGGGCGGCGGCCCGTTTGAGGCGGATGTCGTCGAGGCCGCCCACGGCGAGGAGGACGGCGCCGAATCCGGCGTCCTCGGCGCGTTCGGCGAGGTGCCGTTCGGTGGCGTGCGCGCGGAAGGCGTAGGTGCGCAGCCACGGCGGGACCTCGGTCGCCGAGCCGAGTTCGGCGAAGGTCCGCTCGGCGAAGGCGCCGACAACGCAAGGGAGTTGGGCAGCTCCTGCGGCCCGGACCACGGCGAGTTCACCGCCGGGCCGTGCGGGGGCGGCGAGCGGTCCGACGACCAGGGGCGCCGACCACACGCGGCCGAGGACCTTCACGGTGGTGTCGGGCGGCCCGGGAGTCGGCGGGCCGCCCTGGCGCAGTCCCCTGCGCTCGAACGCCTCGCGGTTCGCGGCCGACGCGCCACCCTGATCCGCGTCCTCGGTCTGTTCCGGCATGAATGTCTCCCAGGCGTCCGGAAGTTATCGGGAAAGTGCCATCCGTCGCTCAGAGTCACACGGTTCTCGACGGACCAACAGCGCGTCCAACCGACCGATTCGCACACTTGGACAGGGGCGGACAGACACGGACACGCACGGACACGCGTGAACATGCTCGCCGACGGTGACGGTGGGCGACGGCCGGATCGGACCGTGTCCGCGAGCGGCACTCCATCGAGGTCGCGGTCGAGCGCGTCGGCGGAGCCGTGGGGGTCTTCTCGTACGACATCCCAGCCCCCGGCGTCGAGCACGGCCACGAGCCGGTCGGCGGTCCGGGCCGGAACGCCGAAGCGTACGACGAACCGCGAGACGGACGCACCGCCCGCGTCGTCCGCACCGTCGACACCGCCCGCCGGGCCCGCACTCTCGACGCGGGCGTCGTCCGCGGCAGCTCCCGCCTCCGCCGCGGCGGTGAGCAGCCGCGCCAGCTCTCCGGGGCGGTCAGCGACGGCGACCCACACCCGACTGGCCCGGCCCGTCGCGTCCGGCCGGGTGTCCGGGATCTCCGCGAGCCCGGAGACGCCCCGGTCGAGGAGGTCCACGAGGGTGAGCATGCCGTGGTCGCGCCCGCCGCCGGGCCGGGCAAGCTCGTCGAGCACCGGTACGAGGCGGGGTGGCGTCGCGCAGCCCCTGTCCGGCGAGGCTGGGCACGTCGGCCGGGCCCTCGCACAGCCTCGCGGCCATCAGGCCGGCCATGAGGTGGGGCACGTGAGAGGTCACGGCCACCGCCGCGTCGTGGTTCTGGCTGCGCACCACGACCGGGACGGCCTCACACAGGGCGACCAGCTCCAGAGCCCGGTCGAAGGCGTCGTCCGTGGTCAGCCGGGACGGCGTGAGCACCCAGTTGCGGTCGCGGAAGAGGTCGGCGCGGGCGGCGAGCGGGCCGGCGCGCTCACGGCCCGCGAGCGGATGCCCGCCGATGTAGCGGTGCGGGTCGGGGGCGTGGCTCAGGGCGGCCCGCTAGGGGCCCGCCTTCACCGACGCCACGTCGGTGTAGCACCCGTTCGAAAAGGCACCGCCCATAAACGGAAAGGCCCGCCGATTTTACGGCCGGAATCCCGCCCCACATTTTCCCTTCGGTTTCTTGGACGCTACGCGTCTTGGACACCCATGGGCCGTCCATTGCGCGCGTGGCCAGATCCGAAAGCGGATCGTAGAGTCCAGAAGCTCATTTCTCTCCGGATCTGGAGACACTCATGAGGGATATACCGGAAGCAGCAGAATCAGCGGAATCACCCGAAGCAGCGGATCCGCTCGCGGATCTCTCCATCGACTACGTGGAGATGTACGTCGAGGACCTGGAGGCGGCGGTCGCCCACTGGACCGACCGGTACGCCTTCACGGTCGTCGGCACCGGCACCTCCGCGGAGCACCGCGGCGTCACCGTGCGACACGGACGGATCACCCTCGTACTGACCCAGGCGACGTCCGAGCTGCATCCCGCGTCCGCCTACGTCATGAGCCACGGGGACGGCGTCGCGGACATCGCGCTGCGCACCGCGGACCCCGACGCCGCCTTCCACGCGGGGCTCGCGCGCGGCGCGATCGCCCACCGCTTCCCGCGGCAGCGTACGGAGAGCGGCGCCGAGGAGCCCGCGGCGTTCCGCGGTTTCGGCGACCTGGTCCACACACTCGTCCGCCGCGGTCCCGACGAAGGACCCGGGCTGCCCGCCGGCCACGTGCCCGTGGAGGGCGCGGAGTCGAACGCCGAACGGGCCGCCGCCGTCGGCCTGTCGGAGCTCGACCACGTCGCCGTGTGTCTGCCCGCGGGTGACCTCGACGCGATGGTCGCGTACTACCGCGACGCCCTTGGTTTCCGGTTCGTCTTCGAGGAGCACATCGTCGTGGGCGCGCAGGCCATGGAGTCGAAGGTCGTGCAGAGCCGGTCCGGCACGGTGACCCTCACCCTCATCGAGCCGGACACCTCGGCCGCCACGGGGCAGATCGACGAGTTCCTCAAGGGCCATCAGGGCGCGGGCGTGCAGCACCTGGCGTTCTCCTCGCGGGACGCGGTGGAATCGGTGCGGGCGCTGGCCGGGCGCGGCGTCTCGTTCCTGCGCACCCCGGCGTCGTACTACGACCTGCTCGGGCAGCGCGTGGACCTGGGCGAGGAGCGGCTGGCCGATCTGCGGTCGACGCACGTCCTCGCGGACGAGGACCACGACGGGCGGCTCTTCCAGATCTTCACCGCGTCGACCCATCCGCGGAAGACGCTGTTCTTCGAGGTCATCGAGCGCCAGGGAGCGGCGACCTTCGGCAGCGCGAACATCAAGGCGCTCTACGAGGCGGTGGAGCTGGAGCGGACCAAGCAGCATGGATTCGACCAGCGCTGACCGCGCCGTACGCCCCGAGGATCTGCGCTGCCTCGCCGACGCCGAGCGCGCCGCCGCCGCCGTACTGCCCGCCGCTGTCCGCGACTTCGTCGCCGGGGGAAGCGGCGCCGAGGTGACGCTCGACGCCAACCGCACCGCGCTGGACCGGGTGTTCGTCGTCCCGCGCGTGCTCAGGGACGTGTCGGGGTGCACGACGGGGACCACACTGCTCGGGCGTCCGGCCCGGCTGCCCCTCGCGCTCGCGCCGGTCGCCTACCAGCGGCTCGTGCACCCCGCGGGGGAGCCGGCCGCCGCCCGAGCGGCGCGGGCTGCCGGGGTGCCGTTCACCGTGAGCACCCTCAGCAGCGTCCCCGTGGAAGCGCTCACGGCACTGGGCGGGGACGTCTGGTTCCAGCTCTACTGGCTGCGCGACACCGAACGCTCCCTCGACCTGGTCCGCCGCGCCGAGGACGCCGGCGCGACGGCGGTCATGCTCACGGTCGACGTGCCGTGGATGGGGCGGCGCCTGCGCGACGTACGCAACCGGTTCGCGCTGCCGGACCATGTGCGCGCCGCCCACCTGGAGGAAGGCCCGTCCGCGGCGCACAGGGCACCGTCCGGTCGCGCGTCCGCGTTGGCCGCGCACACGGCGGCCGTGTTCTCGCCCGCCCTGACGTGGTCGTCGGTGGAGGCGCTGCGGGAACACACCCGGCTGCCGCTGGTCCTGAAGGGGATCCTGGCGGCCGAGGACGCGGTGCGCGCCGTCGAGTGCGGGGTGGACGCCGTGGTGGTGTCCAATCACGGTGGCCGCCAGCTGGACGGCGCCCTGCCGAGCGTCGACGCGCTGCCGGACGTGGTCGGCCGGGTGGCCGGACGCTGCGAGGTCCTCATGGACAGCGGCATCCGCTGCGGTACGGACGTGCTGCGAGCCCTGGCGCTCGGCGCGTCCGGCGTCCTCGTCGGCAGGCCCGCGCTCTGGGGTCTTGCCGCGGGCGGCGAGGGCGGGGTGCGGCGGGTCCTCGACCTGCTGGCGGACGAGTTCCGGGACGCGCTGGGCCTCGCGGGGTGCCCGGACGCGGCGGCGGCGCGGGAACTGCGGACGGTGCGGCGCGACGGCTGACACGACGAGCGGGAGGAATTCAAGCGTCCATCGGCAATTGAATACCGGGGCACGACCGGACAGGGTAAGGAGAAATGCTTTCTCCGATACAGCCGATCGGCGGGCGCGCGGCGAACGGCGGCACGATTGGCAGCGGGTCGAGCACGCGGACTAGAATCGTGGGGTTTGCCCCCGAGCCGCGTACGGAGCCCCGCCCATGCACAGCCCTCACGATCCGTTCGTACGCGTCCGGGGCGCCCGGGAGCACAATCTGCAGGGCGTCGACGTGGACATTCCGCGTGATGTCCTGGTCGTCTTCACGGGCGTGTCCGGCTCCGGAAAGTCGTCGCTCGCGTTCGGCACGATCTACGCGGAGGCGCAGCGGCGGTACTTCGAGTCCGTCGCCCCGTACGCGCGGCGTCTGATCCACCAGGTGGGTGCGCCGAAGGTCGGCGAGATCACCGGTCTGCCGCCCGCCGTCTCGCTCCAGCAGCGCCGCTCGGCGCCGACGTCCCGCTCCTCAGTCGGCACGGTCACCACCCTGTCCAACTCCCTGCGCATGCTCTTCTCGCGCGCGGGCCGCTACCCGGAGGGCGCCGAGCGGCTCGACTCGGACGCCTTCTCGCCCAACACGGCGGCCGGCGCCTGCCCCGAGTGCCACGGCCTCGGCCGCGTGCACCGCACCACCGAGGAACTGCTCGTCCCCGACCCGTCGCTGTCCATCCGCGAGGGCGCCATCGCGGCCTGGCCCGGGGCGTGGCAGGGCAAGAACCTGCGCGATGTCCTCGACGCGCTCGGATACGACGTGGACCGGCCGTGGCGCGAACTCCCGCAGTCGGAGCGCGACTGGATCCTGTTCACGGACGAGCAGCCCGTGGTGACGGTGCACCCGGTGCGCGAGGCGGGCCGGATCCACCGCCCCTACCAGGGCACGTACATGAGCGCCCGGCGCTACGTCCTGAAGACCTTCGCGGACTCCAAGAGCCAGACGCTGCGCGCGAAGGCCGAGCGGTTCCTCGCGAGCGCGCCGTGCCCCGGGTGCGGCGGGAGCAGGCTGCGTCCGGAGGCGATGGCGGTGACATTCGCGGGCCGCACGATCGCCGAACTCGCCGCGCTGCCGCTGTCCGAGCTCGCCGAGGCCCTGGCCGGGGCCGCGGACACGTCCGAGACGGCGCGTGTCCTGACGGAGGACCTCCTCGCGCGCATCGCGACCGTCACCGAGCTCGGTCTCGGTTACCTCAGCCCGGACCGCGCCACGCCCACCCTGTCGGCGGGCGAACTGCAGCGCCTGCGCCTCGCGACGCAGCTGCGCTCGGGGCTCTTCGGGGTCGTGTACGTCCTGGACGAGCCGTCGGCGGGACTGCATCCGGCCGACACTGAGGCCCTGTTGACGGTCCTGGACCGGCTCAAGGCGGCGGGCAACTCCGTCTTCGTCGTGGAGCACCACCTCGATGTCGTACGGCACGCCGACTGGCTCGTCGACGTCGGGCCGCAGGCGGGCGAGCACGGCGGGCGGGTCCTGCACAGCGGTCCGGTGGCGGAACTCGAAGGCGTCGACGAGTCGGCGACGGCCCGCTTCCTCTTCGACCGCGCGGCCCCGTCCGCCCGTGACGTGCGCACTCCGCAGGGCTGGTTGAAGGTCGGCCCGGTCGCCCGGCACAACCTGCGCGGAGTGACGGCGGAGATCCCGCTCGGCGCCTTCACCGCCGTCACGGGTGTGTCGGGTTCGGGCAAGTCCACGCTCGTCGGCGAGATCACCGAGGAGCTGCCGGGGGTCGGACGGCTGGTGTGTGTCGACCAGAAGCCGATCGGGCGCACCCCGCGCTCCAACCTCGCCACGTACACGGGCCTCTTCGACGTCGTGCGCAAGGTCTTCGCGGCCACGGACACGTCGAAGGAGCGCGGTTACGGGGTGGGCCGGTTCTCCTTCAACGTGGCGGGCGGCCGCTGCGAGACCTGCCAGGGCGAGGGCTTCGTCAGCGTGGAGCTGCTCTTCCTGCCGAGCACGTACGCGCCGTGCCCCGACTGCGCGGGCGCCCGCTACAACCCCGAGACTCTCGAAGTGACGTACCAGGGACGGAACATCGCGGAGGTCCTCGACCTGACCGTCGAGGCCGCCGCGGACTTCTTCGCCGACACCCCGGCCGTCGTGCGCAGCCTGCGCACGCTCCTCGACGTCGGCCTCGGCTATCTGCGCCTCGGCCAGCCCGCCACGGAGCTCTCGGGCGGCGAGGCCCAACGCATCAAGCTGGCGAGCGAGTTGCAGCGCGTCCGGCGTGGCCACACGCTCTACCTCCTGGACGAGCCCACGACCGGCCTGCACCCGGCCGACGTGGAGGTCCTCACCCACCGCCTGCACGAACTGGTCGACGGCGGCAACTCCGTGGTCGTCGTCGAGCACGACATGGCGGTGGTCGCGGGCGCGGACTGGGTCATCGACCTCGGCCCCGGCGGTGGCGACCGCGGCGGACTCGTGGTGGCGGCGGGCCCGCCCGCGGAGGTGGCGCGCGCGGAGGGCAGCCGCACCGCGCCGTACCTGGCACGGGCGCGCCGACCGCTCCGATAGGCGTCCTCGCTAGCGGCTCACCTTCCGGGTGGCCCGCAGCCACTCCTTGTTCATGGCGGCGATGGACGGCAGCGGAATGCCCTTCGGGCAGGCGGTGGCGCACTCACCGGTGAGCGTGCAGCCGCCGAAGCCCTCGGCGTCCATCTGCGCGACCATGTCGAGCACCCGGGTCTCCCGCTCGGGGGCGCCCTGCGGAAGCACGTTCAGGTGGTTGACCTTGGCCGAGGTGAAGAGCATCGCCGACCCGTTGGGGCAGGCCGCCACGCACGCCCCGCAGCCGATGCACTCGGCGTGCTCGAAGGCGGAGTCCGCGTCCGGCTTGGGCACCGGCGCGGCGTGCGCCTCGGGCGCCGAGCCGGTCGGTGCGCTGATGTAGCCGCCGGACTGGATGATGCGGTCGAAGGCGGACCTGTCCACCACCAGGTCCTTGACGACGGGGAAGGCCGAGGCGCGCCACGGCTCGATGTCGATCGTGTCGCCGTCCTCGAAGGAGCGCATGTGGAGCTGGCAGGTGGTGGTGCGCTCGGGGCCGTGCGCGTCGCCGTTGATGACGAGCGAGCAGGCCCCGCAGATGCCCTCGCGGCAGTCGTGGTCGAAGGCGACGGGGTCCTCGCCCTTGACGATGAGCTCTTCGTTGAGGGTGTCGAGCATTTCGAGGAAGGACATGTCGGAGGAGATTCCGTCCACTTCGTACGTGGACATCGCTCCGTCGGCGTCGGCGTTCTTCTGGCGCCAGACGCGCAGGGTGAGCTTCATGCGTAGCTCCGCTGGGTGGGGTGGACGTACTCGAAGACGAGGTCTTCTTTGTGGAGGACGGGGGCGGCGCCGGTGTCGGTGAACTCCCAGGCGGCGGCGTACGAGAACTCCTCGTCGACGCGGGCCGCCTCGCCGTCCGGGGTCTGGGACTCCTCGCGGAAGTGGCCGCCGCAGGACTCGGCGCGGTGCAGGGCGTCGAGGCACATCAGCTCGGCGAGTTCGAGGTAGTCGACGATGCGGTTCGCCTTCTCCAGGGACTGGTTGAACTCCTCGCCGGTGCCGGGCACCTTGATGCGGCGCCAGAACTCCTCGCGGATCTGCGGGATGCGCTCGAGGGCCTTGAGCAGGCCGCTCTCCGTGCGGGCCATTCCGCAGAACTCCCACATCACTTCGCCGAGTTCGCGGTGGAAGGAGTCGGGGGTGCGGTCGCCGTCGACGGACAGGAGCAGGTTGAGGCGGTCCTCGGTCTCGGCGAGCACCTCCTGCACGACCGGGTGGTCGTCGCTCACCTCGTCCTTGTGCGGGTTGCGTGCGAGGTAGTCGTTGATGGTGGACGGCAGCACGAAGTAGCCGTCGGCGAGGCCCTGCATGAGGGCGCTCGCGCCGAGCCGGTTGGCGCCGTGGTCGGAGAAGTTGGCCTCGCCGATGGCGAAGAGGCCGGGGACGGTGGTCTGCAGGTCGTAGTCGACCCAGAGGCCGCCCATCGTGTAGTGGACGGCGGGGTAGATCCGCATCGGCACCTCGTACGGGTTCTCCGCGGTGATCCGCTCGTACATGTCGAAGAGGTTGCCGTACTTCTCCTCGACCTTGTTCTTGCCCATCCGCTGGATGGCGTCGGCGAAGTCGAGGTAGACGCCCTGGCCACCGGGCCCGACCCCGCGCCCCTCGTCGCACACGTTCTTCGCGGCGCGCGAGGCGATGTCACGCGGCACCAGGTTGCCGAAGGAGGGGTAGATGCGCTCCAGGTAGTAGTCGCGCTCGTCCTCGGGGATCTGGGCGGCGGGCCGGTCGTCGCCCTTGGCCTTGGGCACCCAGATGCGTCCGTCGTTGCGCAGCGACTCGCTCATCAGCGTCAGCTTGGACTGGTGGTCACCGGTGCGCGGGATGCAGGTGGGGTGGATCTGGGTGAAGCAGGGGTTGGCGAAGTACGCGCCGCGCCGGTGGGCCCGCCACACGGCGGTGGCGTTGGAGTTCATGGCGTTGGTCGACAGGTAGAAGACGTTGCCGTAGCCGCCGGAGGCCAGGACCACGGCGTCGGCGAAGTAGGTGTCGATCTTCCCGGTGATCAGGTCGCGGGCGACGATGCCGCGTGCCCGCCCGTCGACGACGATCACGTCCAGCATCTCGGTCCGCGGGTGCATCTCCACGTTGCCCGCCGCGATCTGCCGGCTGAGCGCCTGATAGGCCCCGAGCAGCAACTGCTGGCCCGTCTGTCCGCGGGCGTAGAACGTCCGGGACACCTGCACGCCGCCGAAGGAGCGGGTGTCGAGGAGCCCGCCGTACTCGCGGGCGAACGGCACGCCCTGTGCGACGCACTGGTCGATGATCTCGACGGAGATCTGCGCGAGCCGGTGGACGTTGGACTCGCGGGCGCGGAAGTCGCCGCCCTTGACGGTGTCGTAGAAGAGCCGGTGGACGGAGTCGCCGTCGTTGCGGTAGTTCTTCGCGGCGTTGATGCCGCCCTGCGCCGCGATGGAGTGGGCTCGACGCGGCGAGTCCTGGTAGCAGAACTGCACGACGCGGTAGCCCTGTTCGGCGAGGGTGGCCCCGGCGGATCCGCCGGCGAGCCCCGTCCCGACGACGATCACGGTCTGCTTGCGCCGGTTGGCCGGGTTGACGAGCTTCGCCTCGAAGCGGCGGGTGTCCCAGCGCTCGGCGATGGGCCCGGTGGGCGCCTTGGTGTCGACGACCGGTTCGCCCGTCGTGTACGCGGAGTACTCACTGGAGTAGTTCATGGGTCAGCTCACCAGTCCGGTCATGACGGCCACGGGTACGGAGACGAAGCCCACGGTCAGCACGAGGGCGAGACCGTTGGCGAGGGGCTTGAGGACGCGGTTGCGGGTCGCGGTGCCCACGCCCAGGGTCTGCGCGGCGCTCCACAGTCCGTGCCGCACGTGGAAGCCGACGGCGACCACGGCGACGATGTAGACGACGTTGCCGTACCAGGTGGAGAAGGTGTCCACGATGTTCTGGTACGGCTTCAGGTGCTCATAGCCGTCCGGGTGCACGGTGCCGGTCGTCAGATCCAGGATGTGCCAGACGATGAAGAGGGCGATGATGATGCCGCCCCAGCGCATGGTGCGGGTCGCGAAGCTCGCCTCGCGCCGCTTGTGCACGTACTGGGTGGGGCGCGCCTTGATGTCGCGGCGGCTCAGCTGGTACGCGGACACGGCGTGCGCGACGACGGCGGCGACGAGCACGACGCGGAACAGCCAGAGCGTCCATTCGTAGTGCATGAAGGGCTCGCCGAGGGTGCGGAGCCAGTGCGCGTAGTGGTTGATCTCCGCGGGGCCGAAGAAGATCTTCAGGTTCCCGATCATGTGCAGGAACAGATAGAGCAGCATGATCAAGCCGCTGACCGCCATCACCGTTTTCTTGCCGATGGTGGAGTCCCAGAGCGTACGGGTCATGGACGGCCGTTTGTCCGTCCGCGTTGCCAGAGCCATGTCAGAGACGCTAAGGCCGAAAGTCCCGATCGGTCCAAGAGATGGTTCGGCTCATCTCCATAGCCTGAGCCTATGCAGGGTCGTACGGTGGTCCCATGCAGTTCCAGCAGCTCCACTACTTCGTGGCCGTCGCCGAGACCCGGCACTTCACGCGGGCGGCGGAAGAGGTCCACGTCTCCCAGCCCTCCCTCTCGCAGCAGATCCGCGCCCTGGAGAAGGAACTGGGCGCCGAACTCTTCAGCCGGGCACGCGGCAACATCACCCTGACGGACGCGGGCGAGGCGCTGCTCCCCCTCGCCCGACGCATCCTGGCCGACGCGGACACGGCCCGCATCGAGGTGCAGGAACTGGCACAGCTGCGCCGTGGCCGGATCCGGCTCGGCGCGACACCGAGCGTGTGCACGGGCCTGCTCCCGGACGTCCTGCGCGCCTTCCACGACCGCCACCCGGGGATCCAGCTCCTCATCGAGGAGGGCGGCTCGCACGATCTGGTCCGCGAACTGGCACGCGGCGCGCTGGACCTGGCCCTGGTGGTCCTCCCCCTCCCGTCCCCCTCCCCGGCCCTCACCACCCTCGAACTGCTCCGCGAGGACCTGGTGGTGGTCTCGGCACCGGGTGCACGCTCACTCGGCCGCGAGGTCCGCATCGCCGACCTCCAGGGCGAACGCCTCGTGATGTTCCGTCACGGCTACGACCTGCGAGAACTCACCGTCTCCGCCTGTCGCGCCGAGGGCTTCGAGCCCGAGTTCGCGGTGGAGGGCGGCGAAATGGACGCGGTCCTCGGCTTCGTCCGAGCGGGCCTGGGCGTGGCGGTGGTCCCCCGCATGGTCGCGGAACGCTCGGGCCCCGACCTCCGCATGACCCCCCTGGCCAAGCCGAGCCTCCACCGAACGATCGCCCTGGCCCACCGCAGCGACGTGGCACCGCCGCGGGCGGCACGCGAACTCCAGCGGATGCTGCTGGAACGCTGAGACCCAAGCTCTGTGGGGCCCGGTTACGGCAACCCGCCCGTCCCGGGATCGCGGCCCGTCAGGCAGTACGGCACGCCCGCCGGGTCCCGCATCACGAGCCAGTTCGCGCCGCGTGACACGTACGTGGCGCCGAGCGTCTCGTGCCGGGCTCGGACCGCGTCCGGGGACGAGCAGGCCAGGTCCAGGTGGGCTCCGGCGGGGGACGGGGATTCCAGGCGTTGGAGGAGGAGGCGGAGGGGGAGCGTCCGGGGTGGAGTGACGCGGTGGAACTCGGGGCGGGTGCTCGGCGTGGACTCCCAGCCCGTGAGGGTCGCCCAGAAAGTGATCTCGGTGTCGTACGACTGCGGGGGGATGTCCACGCACACCTGGTCCAGGATGCTGACCGTGCCGTCGGGGGCCGTGAGCGGTGCGGGGCGGGACGTCTCGCCGGACCAGGGAACGACGCAGAACAGCACGCCCGCCGGGGAGCGGAGCACCTCCAGGCCGTCCTCCGCGTGGACCGGGGCGGCGCCGAGTGCGCGCGCCTCGGCCGCGGTGGCGGCGACGTCGTCCACGGCGAGGTCCAGGTGGGTACCGCCCGGACCGCCGTCGACGGCCTGCGCCTTGACGTACGCGTCGGCGGGGTCCGGGGGGAGCAGCGTCACGAACTCGTCGGTCGCGCCCCGGGGTGCGGAGAGGTGCGAGCCGGTGACCGCCGCCCAGAAGGCGCACGCCTGCGGGAAGCGGTCGCGCGGCCGGTCGACGAACGCGTATGCCCAGCGGATCACGGTACGAGCCGTCCTGTTGTCATGGTCAGCCCGTCGCGTCCGCGAGTGCCAGTTCGTGCAGGCGGTCCGGCGGGCCCGGGCGGGCGTAGTACCACCCCTGGGCCGTGTCGCAGCCGAGTTCCCGCAGCTGGTCCGCCTGTGCGCCCGTCTCCACACCCTCCACCGTGACCGCGAGGTCGAGGCTGTGCGCGAGGGCGACGATCCCCTCGACGATCTTGAGGTCGACCGGGTCGGCGGGGAAGTGCTGCATGCCCTGGGTGAACGAGCGGTCCAGCTTGAGGACGCTCACCGGCAGGCGGCGCAGGTTGGCGAGGTTGGAGTAGCCCGTGCCGAAGTCGTCGAGGGCGATGTCCACGCCCATCTCGGCGAGCCTGCGCAGCGGCTTGAGCAGGTCGTCGTCGGCCCCTATCAGCGCGGACTCCGTGACCTCCAGGCACAGGGCGCCCGGCTCCAGGCCCTCGCGCTCCAGGATGTCGACCGTGTCGGAGACGAGCCCGGGGTGGGTCAGCTGCATCGGCGACAGGTTGACGTTGACGCGCAGCGGGCCGGCTTCGGTGTGGCGGGCCTCCCAGCGGCGGGCCTGGCGTACGGACTCCTCGAGGACCCAGCGGCCGAGCGGCACGATCAGGCCGGTGTGCTCGGCGAGGGGGATGAAGCGGTCCGGGCCGATGATGCCGTGCTGGGGGTGCAGCCACCGCACCAGTGCCTCGGCGCCGCGCACGCTGCCGTCACCGAGGTGGACGAGCGGCTGGTACTCGATGAAGAACTCGCCGCGCTCCAGGGCGGCGGGCAGCGCCGTGGTCAGGCCGTGCCGGGTGATCGCGCGGGCGTCGGCCTCGGGGTCGGCGAGTTCGTAGCGGTTGCCGCCCGCGGACTTGGCCCGGTACATCGTGATGTCGGCGCTGCGCAGGACCTCCGCGGCACCGCGCTCGTTGGCCGGGCCCTCCACGACACCGATGCTGCCGCGCACGGTCAGCTCGCGCCCGTCGACGCGGATGGGCGTCGCGAGGGCGTTCATGATGCGCCCGGCGAGCTCGTCGACCTCGGTCTCGGTGTCGGGGCCCGTGGTGAGGGCCACGAACTCGTCGCCGCCGAGCCGGGCCACCATCTCGCCGGGTGCGGTCGCGCAGGACTGCAACCGGTCGGCGACCTCGACGAGCAGCCGGTCGCCGGCCGCGTGCCCGAGGCTGTCGTTGACGGTCTTGAAGCCGTCGAGGTCGAGGTAGCAGAGCCCGAACCGGGCGTTCTGCCCGGCGGAGAGCGCCTTGTCCAGGCGTTCGAAGAACAGGGTGCGGTTGGGCAGTCCGGTGAGCGCGTCGTGGGTGGCCTCGTACCGCAGGCGGAGGTTGAGCAGCCGGCGCTCGGTGGTGTCCTCCATCAGCGCCAGCTGGTACTGCGGCACTCCGTCCGCGTCGCGCAGCAGCGACACCGTCAGGTTGGTCCACAGGACCGTGCCGTCCGGGCGGTAGAACGCCTTTTCCACGCGGTAGTGCTCGCGCTCGCCGCGCACCAGCTCCTCGTAGAGCTTCCAGACGTGGGGCGAGTCGTCGGGGTGCGTCCACTCCCCCACGTTGCGCCCGCGCAGCTGGTGTTCCAGGCCGCCGAACATGCGGATCAGCGCGTCGTTGACCTCGAGGACCGTGCCGTCGAGGTCGGCGATCCCGATGCCGATCGCGGCGCCCTGGAAGACGGCGCGGAAGCGTGCCTCGCTGGCATGCAGGGCCTCGGCGACGGCGCTGCGCGCGTTCAGCGCGGCCCGGGAGATGGCCTCCTGCTCGGCGAGGGTGCGCTCGCGGAGCGCCTGGGCGAAGCCCGCGGCCATGGCGTGCTGGATCCGCGCGGAGCGGGCCCGCAGCTCTTCGCGCGGTCCGTCGCCGCCGCAGTACAGGACCAGGTAGGCGTCGACGCAGTCGAGCGTGCGGCTGAGCGCCTCGGGGTCCGTGCAGTGCGTGCCGATGAGCGCGGCGCCGACGGCCTGGCTCTCCGCCGCGTCGAAGACCCGCTCCTGGAGCGCGACACTCAACCGCCTGGCGAGCGGCACCAGTTGCTGTTCGAATTCGGGACGGGTCAGCGAGGTGGCCGTCACGGGGAAGATCGCACGGCTCCAGATGGTGGCGAACCGCCGGATTCTGCCCTCGGGTCCGTCCTGCTCGCCGCTCAACGCTTCCGTCCCACGCCCGCGTATCCCGAGAAGGAGTACGGATCCTCCTCCTCGGGAGCAGTGTCGGGCCGCCAGTGCGGCATCGGCACCAGGCCGGGTTCCACCATGTCGTATCCCTCGAAGAACCGCGCGATCTCGTCGCGCGAGCGCATGATCAGTGGATTGCGGATGTCCTTGTATACACCGACCGTCCGGCCGGCTTGCTCGGGGGGAACGGGGATCCCTTCGTACGAGGCGTGACTGAGGACGACGAGGCTGCCGGGCGCGAGTGCGTCCCGCAGTTCGGCGACCGCCGCGTAAGGATCGTACGCGTCCTCGACGAAGTGCAGGACGGCGACAAGAAGAAGAGCCACCGGGCGGTCCAGGTCGAGGACCGACGCGACCTCCGAACTGCCCAGAATGTCCCGGGGTTTGCGCAGGTCCGCGGCGAGGGCGGCGGTGCGCTCGGTGCCTTCGAGCACGGCACGGCTGTGTGCGACGGCGACGGGGTCGTGGTCCACGTAGACGACGGCGGCCTCGGGGCTGGCCTGCTGTGCCACCTCGTGGACGTTGCCGAACGTCGGGATCCCGGAGCCGATGTCGAGGAACTGGGTGACGCCCTCCGCCACGGCGTGGTGCACCGCCCGCCGCATGAACGCACGGTTCGCCTGCATGATCTTCGGGAGGCCCGGCATGAACTCCATCGCCTTGCGGGCCGCCTCCCGGTCCACCTCGAAGTTGTGCGAGCCGCCCAGGTAGTAGTCGTAGATGCGGGAGACGCTGGGCATCGAGAGGTCGATGCCGGGCGGTGCCCAGGCGGGACGCTCCATCAAGACTCCAAGGCGTAGGGGGACGGCGCAGGCGATCCGGTGTTCGAGGGTGAGGCTACTGATCGTCCGCCAAGGGAGCGAGTCAAAACGGAAATTGGCCGTCCGTTCTCGGTCACTGCCTTTGGCAAGTGCCGTGTCCCACACAGTCGACCGGCCCGTCCCCTCCCTGTGATATGGGAGGGGACGGGCCGGTCTGTCCGTGTGCCGCGCCGGACTACCCGGGGGCGCCGACCGCCTTGCCCTGCGGGCTCGCCGCGTACCAAGTGCCCCCCACCCCCTGCCCGTTGGTGTCGCCGGGCTTCTCGTCGCCGGAGAAGGTGTACAGCGGCCAGCAGTCGATCGTCTGCTGTTTCTGCCCGTCCGGCCGGTCGAACACGGTGAAGCCCTTCTTGAGGATTCCTCGAGTGTCGTTCTTGTCCACCGGCGCCACCACCGGCCACTTGTCGAGGCAGGCTCCGGTGCAGGCGGACTTCATGGGCCAGGCGGAGTCCTTCGTGAAGCGGTAGACGGTCATGCCGTTCTTGTCGACGACGATCTCGCCGAGCTTCGGGTCCTTGCGGGTGGACAGGCCAGCCGGGTCGACGGGGGCGGTGTCGGGCGCCGCGGCGGGCGCCGCCTTCTTGCCGTCCGGGGCGGCGGCGTACCAAGTGCCACCGACGCCCTGGCCCTTGGCGTCGCCCGCCTCCGCGTCCTTCGCGAACCGGTACATCGGCCAGCCGTCGATGGTCAGCTGCTTGGTGCCGTCGGCGGCCGTGACCTCGCCGAGCAGGGACTCGTCGACGCCGGGAGCGGCCTTCGCGCCGTCGGCGGCGACAGGCGGCCATGCCTTCAGGCAGGCGGCGTCGCAGGTGGACTTGGGGGGCTGGGCGCTGTCCTTGTCGAAGCGGTAGAGGGTGCGGCCCTCGCTGTCGGTGACGACCTTTCCGAGCTTCTTGCTGTCCCACACCGCGAGTTGCCCGGCCGGCTTCGCCTTGGCGTCCGCACCCTTGTCCGCGGCGCCGGAGTCCGCTCCGTAGCCGCCGTCACCGCCGTAGCCGTCGCCCTTCGCCGGCGCTTCGTTGCCCACGTTCTGCCCGTTCGGGGACTGGTCGCCCTTCTCCTGGCCGCACGCCGTCGTCAGCGCCAGCAGGGCCGCGGCTGTCGCAACGAGCGAGGCGCTCCGCCAGGCCCTGGGGGAACCCCCACTTGGATACGGCATCGTTTGACTCCCACTGTCCGCAGAGGTGTCGTGGCACCCGGTTGCGCCGCGACATGGCCCTAGGTACGGGGCGGGGCGGTCGGCGCGTTCAACCGGGGTGCAAGATTCTTTGCGCGGTGCGTGGGGCGCGTGCGGTGTTCGAACACGGGCGAGGGCCGCGCGGGCCGTCCGTCAAACAAGCGACGCGCACGGGTCCTCCCTTCGGGTCATTCGGTGGCTCGGATGGCGTAGCGGGCGCGCGTGGGGCTCATGCTCCTCGTCGTGCACGGAACTTCGCGAGCCTTGTCGCCCCTCGTCACGCGCGTGTTGGCGCTCGTCGCGCTCGCCCTGCTGCTCGGCGCGTCGTCGGCCGTCGGCACGGCGTCCGCCGACGCCTGCGCCTACGCGTCGATCGGCCCGGGCGGCACGGGTGGCGACAACGTGGCCGTCGCGGGCGACGGAGCCGACTGCCATGCCGGGCCGGTGCGTCCCCCGAAGCCGCCGCCTCCGCCCCCTCCCCCGGAACCACCACCTCCGCCCCCGCCTCCCGAGCCGCCCGCGCCCGAACCGCCCCCGGCGCCCCCGGCTCCCGCACCGCCCGAGCCGTCCGTACGTCCCGCGGCACCACCGCCTCCACCGCCCCGGCAGGCCGCGGCTCCGGCGCCCGCGCCGAAGCCCGAGCCCAAGCCGTCCTCCCGCCCGCCGAAGCCGCCCAAGGCCGAACCGGAGCCGGAGCCCGTCACGTATCCGGAGTACCACGCTCCGCCCCGCAAACAGCCGCCGCGCCACGGCCCGTCCCTCGTCTCGCTCACCCTGCTCGTCACGGCACCCGCGGTGCTCGCCGTCGCCGCGCTGCGCCCGCGCTGACCGCCGGAGGTATCCATGTCGGAATGGCTTGTTCTCACCCTCGCGATGGTGGCCGCTTGCGGTGTCGTGCTCATCGTGACCCTCCTGCGGCACCGCAGGACCGGCGCGGACTACGACGCGTCCGAGACCCCGGACGTGATCGAGTACATGACCATGATGATCGGTGTCGTGTACGCCATCGTCCTTGGCCTGGCCATCGCGGGTGTCTGGGAGGCGCGCGGCGCCGCCCAGGAACACGTCCGCGTCGAGGCGCAGGCGCTGCACGAGGTCTCGGAGCGGGCGCGGATCTACCCGGAGGAAGTGCGGGACCGTATTCGCGACGACGTCCACACCTATGTCAGCCATGTCGTCACCACCGAGTGGGACACCATGAAGTCCAAGGGAGAACTCACCGACCGCGGCGCGGAACTCCTGGCGCGCGTACGTCATGACGTGACCGACTACGAACCGAAGTCGGATTTCGAGGCGCAGGCGTACCAGCCACTGGTCGACTCGGTGGCGGCCGCGGACGACGCGCGCAGCGCCCGTGCCGACAGCGTGGGCGCGACGATGCCGGGCGTGGTCTGGTTCGGTCTGATCACGGGCGGTCTCGTCACCATCGGCATGATCTTCGCCCTGCAGATCCGCCGTACACCGCGCGAACTGGTCCTCGCCGGACTGTTCTCCGCCCTCTTCGCCTTCCTGCTCTTCCTCATCTGGGACTTCGACGCCCCTTACAGCCGGGGCATCGCGGCGACGGCGGAACCCTTCAAGTCGCTGTTCCCCGGTCTCGGGGGCTGACCGCGCCCTTGCGGGCGAACCGCAGTCTCCACGGGGTGATCGCAGACTCGGCCTGCACGCGCAGGCTGAGTTTCGATTCGCCGTTGACGCGCTCCTCGAAGGTGATCGGCACTTCGGCGATGCGCAGGCCGCGCCGGAGCACGCGGTCATTCATCTCGACCTGGAAGGAGTAGCCGTTGCTCCGCACCGAGGGCAGGTCGATCGCTTCCAGCGCGGTGCGGCGCCACGCCTTGAACCCGGCCGTGGCGTCCTTGACGCCGAGCCGCAGGACCGCGTTGACGTAGAAGTTCGCCCAGGCGGAGAGCGCTCTGCGGTGCCAGGCCCATGCGGTGGCGAGCGCGCCGCCCGCCACGTAGCGGGATCCGATGACGACGGCCAGGTCGTCGCCGCCGGCGAGCAGGGTGCGCACCATCAGCGGAATCGTTTCCGCGGGGTGGGAGAGGTCGGCGTCCATCTGGACCACGACGTCGGCGCCGTCGGCGAGGGCACGGGTCATTCCGGCGACGTAGGCACGGCCGAGGCCGTCCTTCCGCGTCCGGTGCAGGACCGCGACGATTCCGTCGGACTCCGCCGCGATCCGGTCCGCGAGCGCGCCGGTGCCGTCGGGCGAGCCGTCGTCGACCACGAGGACGCGCAGGTTCGGCAGGCCGAGCGAGGTGAGCAGGCCGACGAGGAGGGGCAGGTTCTCCCGCTCGTTGTACGTGGGGACGACGACCACGACCTTCGGGGAGGCCCGGCCGGCGGCCCGGGACGCCTGCTCCACGATCATCCCCCCGTACGACGCACCGCGCGGTCGTCCCCACCCTACGACAGGCATCACACGTTTCCGCCAACACCGCTGTGTCCAAGGTCAGTTGGTGGTCACCTCGGTCGCCTTGGCCGTTAACCGCGGTGCGCCGCGGCCCGAAACAGCGCACTCTGGTCCCATGGCCTGGCAATCACCGATCGTCGTCCACCCGCCCGCCGCCGACGGCGGACGGCAGGTCACCGTGCGCGGACAGGACGCGGGCGTCGCCCACAGCGACGAGGACCTGACGGAACTCCTGCGGCGGGCCGGGCTGAGCGAGGCCGACATCGCGCTGGACGACCGGCACCTCGTCGAGTGGCGCGGCGGGCCGCACGTATGGCCGCACGCCTGAACCCAGCCCCTCCGGCACCCCGACCCGACGGCACGCGCCGCCCCGACGCCTCCGCACACCACCAGCCCCCGCCGTCCGCGCCGCGCCGCGCGGTTCCCCCGTCCGGCCCACACGGTTGCCCCGTTCGCGCGACACGGATCGCGGCGCGCCGGGACGCTGCCTAGCGTTTCGGGCATCGAGGTGCATTTCAGGCGCCAGCGGAAGAAGGTCCGCAGCTGCCCCTCGGAGACCCGGAGGATTCACCATGCGCGCGATACGCGTCGCTTCGGCCGCTCTGCTCACCGCTTCCGCGCTGGCCCTCTCCGCACCGGCCGCTTCGGCGGCCGCCGTCGGCGAGGAGAACGTCACCGCGTTCGGTTTCAGCATCTCCCCCAAGACGGTCGCCGCGGGCGGCCAGGTCACCCTCAGCGTCGACGGGTGCGACGGCGACACGAAGGTCACTTCGGGCGTCTTCGACGACACCACCATCCCCAAGGGGCAGAAGTCCGCCACCGCCCAGGTGTTCTGGGACGCCAAGCCCGGCGCGATGTACGAGGTGACGTTCACCTGCAACGACAGCAACCCCGGCAGCGACAAGACCGACCTGACCATCGCCACCGGACGCCCCGACAACAACTCGCACCACAACCAGCACAACCAGCACAACAAGGGCGTCAAGGCCGGTATCGGCGGCAGCTTCGGCGGGCTCGACCTGCACGAGATCGCCCTCGGCAGCGCCCTGATCATCGGCACGCTGGGCACCGCGTATTACAAGGCCCGTCGGCGTACCGGCGAGGACAACTCCTGAGGCGAGCCGGGCAGCGCGCGACCCCCGGGATGTCTGGTCCCGGGGGCGCGGCGTTCCTCACCTGCCGTGCGAGCAGGGTGGTGCCGGGCGCGGGGCGGAAGGGGGTCGCGCCGGCACGACGGCGGTACGTGATCTCGTGTCAGGTCCCGTTCCCTCAGATCCTGTTCTCCGAGCGGCGGCGCATCCAGAACACCCCGCCACCGAGCAGCGCCGCGGCGACCAGCGCGCCGCCGATCGCCATGTCGGTGCCGGTCGCGCCCGACTGCGCGGTGCCGCCGACGCCGCCCCGCACACCGCCGTGGATGACGGTGAAGGCGGCCGGGCGGGTCAGCGTCTTGCCGCCGCAGTGGGCCGTGATGTCGTAGGCGCCGGGGCGGGCGTGCTTGTGGATGACCGCGGTGCCACTCGCCGTCGAGCCGCCCGAGATCTGGTGCAGGTTCGTGTCCGGGAAGGCGGGCGACGTGATCTTGCTGCCCGGCGTCTGGCAGGACGTCCCGTCGACGGTGACCGTCAGATGCCCTCCTCTCGGAATCACGCTGGGCATCGCCACGATGTTGGTCGGGTCGGCCCAGGCGGACGCGGCCGGGGCGGCGAGCCCGACGGCACCGACGGCCGCCGCGGCGACCGCGAGGGCACGTGTGGTCCGCATACGAGAAGTACGCATGGCAATCCTCCGCGGAAGGCGCCCCGGGGATACCGTCCCCGGTCGATCGGCGAGAGCGCCTCCCAGACTGACCCTCAGATGACGTGCGCGGACCCGCATGTCGGCGCTCGGCCGTCCCGGTGAGACGACACGCCGGGGCACGTCCGCGTGACCCGGCATCTCCGCAGGTCACGGACCGTCAGAAAAATCCTGCCGGGCGCGACTCGGATGGCGCACTTCGGACCGGTCGCCACCCGTTCGCTCCCGCCCTTTCGCACGCCGCGCGCCCCGCGCTTAGCGTTTTGGTACGCGCAACGGACACGGCTCTCCGCCGTGTTCGAGAGGGGATAGAGCATGCCTTCGTCCCAGCCGGCCGACGAGTTCGAATTCCAGGATCTGCAGGATTTCCAGGAGGCGGAGAAGCAGAAGAAGCGCGCCCCGTGGGGTGTGATGGCGCTCGTCCTGCTGACCGGACTCGCGTTGATCCGCAACGGCTCCGGGGAATTCGACGTGGGCCCGCCGCAGCCCGCGTCCGCGGCGGCGGCGGACCGTGCGCCCGACGCGGGGGACGCCGCCCCGGTGCCGCTCACGTTCTCGCCGGCCGAGCGCGTGCGGATCAAGGGCATCCGGGTCGACGCGCCGGTCATACAGGTGGGGTTGGATTCCGAGGGGTGGGTGGACGCGCCACCGCCCGAGGACCCGAATCTCGCGGGCTGGTTCACGGGCGCCGTGTCGCCCGGCGAGAAGGGCACGGCCGTGGTGGTCGGCCATGTGGACAACCAGCGGGGGCCCGCCGTCTTCTACGGCCTCGGCTCGCTGAAGAAGGGGAATCACATCGAGGTCGGCCGCGCGGACAAGAAGACGGCGATTTTCGAGATCTACGGCATCGAGGTCTTCGACAAGAACAAGTTCCCCGGCAAACGCGTGTACGGAAACAGCGGAACTCCCGAATTGCGGGTCATCACCTGCGGGGGCGGTTTCTCCAAACAGTCCGGATACGACGGGAACGTCGTGGTGTTCGCCCGTCTGGTCGCCGTGCGCTGAGCAGAGCGACCGACGGGCGGGGGGCTCAGGACATGGACACGTAGCGGCTCGGCACCGTGAGGCGGTAGCCGGAGTCGAGCAGTTCCGGCAGGTACGTGTGCAGCGCCTCGACGCTGCCCGAACGGTCGCCGCCCGCGTCGTGCGACAGCACCACGACGCCGGGCCCCGCGCCGGACCGCACGCGCCGCGTGATGGTCGCCGCGCCGGGCTCGGTCCAGTCGAGGGTGTCCACCGTCCAGGCGAGCGGTTCCATGCCGAGCTCGGCGCCCAGCTGGAAGGCGTTGCGGTTCCACGCGCCATAGGGGGCCCTGAACCACTCGGGAGGCTCGCCGGTGACCTCCTCGATGACGTCACAGGTGCGTTCGATCTCCTCGCGCATCGCGGCCCTGCCCATGCGGGTCAGCAGCGGGTGGCTCCAGGTGTGGTTGCCGATCACGTGCCCGTCGTCGGCCATCCGGCGCAGCAGGTCCCGGTTGTCGGCGGCCATCTCGCCGCAGACGAAGAACATCGCCCGCACGTCGTGCTTGCGGAGCGTCCGCAGGATGTCCGGTGTGTAGCGCGGGTCGGGCCCGTCGTCGAACGACAGGACCATCGACCGCTCCCGGCCCGGCATGCGCAGGATCGGTGCCCTGCGCACCTGGGGCAGGGCCCGCCGGGCGCGCTGGGGGCCGTATCCGGTGAGGGGCTGCAGGCGGTACGCGGAGGGTTTGAGGCGGCGGGCGGCGGGCGGGCCTCCGGCGGGTCCGCCCGCGGAGGCGGAGGGCCCGGGGGCGGACGCGCCCGGGGCGGATGGGCCACCCGCTTCCCCGCACGCCGCGGTCGTGGCCAGGCCGAGGAGCGCCGCGGCGCGGAGCAGGGCCCGCCGCCCCGGGGTCAGCTGATCTTCTTTCATGACTAATCCGTCGCATGGCGGAAGGCCGGGGCGGAACACCAACACCGGGGCGGCTCCCGAAAGCACCCGTTCAGACGCGGCGGACCAGCGGGAAGGGCAGGGTCTCGCGGATGGTCAGGCCGGTGAGGAACATGACGAGCCGGTCGACGCCGATACCGAGGCCGCCGGTGGGGGGCATCGCGTACTCCAGCGCGTCGAGGAAGTCCTCGTCGATCTCCATGGCCTCGGGGTCTCCCCCGGCGGCCAGCAGTGACTGCGCCGTGAGGCGGCGGCGCTGCTCGACGGGGTCGGTCAACTCCGAGTAGGCGGTGCCGAGTTCCGTACCGAAGGCGACGAGGTCCCAGCGTTCGGCGAGGCGTGGGTCGGTGCGGTGCCGGCGGGTGAGCGGCGACACGTCGGTCGGGAAGTCCTTGTAGAAGGTGGGCAGCTTCGTCCTCTCCTCGACGAGCCGCTCGTACATCTCCAGGACGACGTCGCCGCGGCCGTCGTCCGTCGTGTAAGGGACGGCGGCCCGGTCGCACAGTCGGCGCAGCGCCTCCACCGGCGTGTCCGCGTCGATCTCCTGGCCCAGCGCTTCGGAGATCGCGCCGTACACCGTCTTGACGGGCCAGGGCCCGGAGATGTCGTGCTCGACGCCGTCCTTGCAGACCACCGGCCTGCCGAACGCGGCGGTCGCGGCGCCCTGGATCAGTTCGCGGGTGAGGTCGAGCATCACGTCGTAGTCGGCGAAGGCCTGGTAGGCCTCCAGCATCGTGAACTCGGGGTTGTGTTTGTAGGAGACGCCCTCGTTGCGGAAGGTGCGGCCCATCTCGAAGACCTTCTCCATGCCGCCGACGCAGAGCCGCTTCAGGTACAGCTCGGGGGCGATGCGCAGATACAGGTCGAGGTCGTAGGCGTTGATGTGGGTGGTGAAGGGGCGCGCGTTGGCGCCGCCGTGGATCTGCTGGAGCATCGGCGTCTCGACCTCGAGGTAGCCGCGGTCGAGGAGGCCCTGCCGCAGCGCCTGTACGGCGGTGGAGCGGGCGCGGACCACGTCGCGGGCGCCGGGGCTCGTGACCAGGTCGAGGTAGCGCCTGCGGACCTTGGCCTCGGGGTCGGTCAGGCCGCGGCGCTTGTCGGGGAGCGGGCGCAGGCATTTGCCGGTGAGGTGCCAGTCGGTGACGAAGACGGTGAGCTCGCCCCGGTCGCTGGTGCCGACGGTGCCGGTGGCGGTGATGTGGTCGCCGATGTCGGTCCCCGCGGTGAAGCGGTCCAGGACGTCGGGGCCCGAGGTGTCGCGGGAGAGGGCGAGCTGGAGGTCGCCCGACCAGTCGCGCAGGACGACGAAGACGATGCCGCCGAAGTCGCGTACGAGCATGACGCGGCCCGCCACAGTGACCTGTGACTCCGTCATGTCCCGGTGTACGGCGGCGAGTTCGTGGGTGCGCGGGGGCAGCCCCACGGGGTAGGGGTCGACGCCCTGTTCACGCAGGCGGTCGAGTTTGCGGTGCCGGATGCGGATCTGTTCGGGGAGCTTCGATGCCGGATCGGTGTGGGTGGCGTCGTCCGCGCCGGAGAGGCCGAGTGCGGCGATCGACGGGAGGCCCTCGGTGGTCGCGGGCTGCGTGACGCCCCGCGGCTTGTGGCCCTTGCCCCAGAGCTTGCGCAGGGATGGCACCGAGACGAAGCCCTCGGCGATGCCGGACGCCAGGCTGATGCGGGCGAGGGCGCCGCTGTCGCCGTAACAGATGAACCGCGGATACCACTCGGGGTGGTACTTGGCGTTGGAGCGGTAGAGCGCCTCCAGCTGCCACCACTTGGAAAAGAAAAGGAGCAGCTTGCGCCACAACCGCAGCACCGGGCCGGCGCCGATGCGGCCGCCCTCCTCGAAGACCGAGCGGAACACGGCGAAGTTCAGGGAGATGCGGCGCACACCGGACCGGGGAGCGGCCGCGCAGAGTTCGGCGACCATGAACTCCATGACGCCGTTGGGTGCGGTGCGGTCGCGGCGCATCAGGTCCAGGGAGATGCCGTCCTTGCCCCAGGGGACGAGGGAGAGCAGCGCGAGGAGTTTCCCGTCGGCGTCCAGGGCCTCGACGAGGAGGCAGTCGCCGTCCTCGGGGTCGCCGAGGCGGTCCAGGGCCATGGAGAAGCCCCGTTCGGTCTCGGTGTCCCGCCAGGCGTCGGCCTTGTCGACGATCTCCTCCATCTCCGCGTCGGTGAGGGTGGAGTGCCGGCGGATGCGGGCGGTGGCACCGGTGCGGCGGACGCGGTTGACGGCCTGGCGGGTGACGCGCATGTCGCGGCCGTCCAGGTCGAAGTCGGCGACGTGCAGGATCGCCTCGTCGCCCAGTTGCAGCGCGCCGAGCCCGGCGCGGGCGTACGCGGTCGCGCCGTCCTCGGAGGCGCCCATCACGGCGGGGGCCCAGGCGTACCGCCGTGCCACGTCCAGCCAGGCGCCGATCGCGTGCGGCCAGGCCTCACGGTCACCGACGGGGTCGCCGCTGGCCAGGCAGACGCCGGCCTCGACGCGGTAGGTGACGGCCGCCTTGCCGCTCGGTGAGAAGACGACGGCCTTGTCGCGCCGGGTCGCGAAGTAGCCGAGGGAGTCCTGTGCTCCGTAGGCGCCGAGGAGGGCGCGGATGCGGGACTCCTCGTCGCCGTGGAGGGCCGCTTCCATGCGCTGGGAGCGGAAGAGGGTGGCGGTGGCGTTGAGCAGGGCGAGGGCGCCGAACAGGCCGAGCCAGAAGTACAGGCCGCGCCGCGGGGCGCCGTCGAAGTAGTCGTGGCCGTGGATCAGGCCGCCGCAGACCCGGTTCGCAGCCCACAGCAGCCGCTCGCCGCGCACGAGGGTGCCGGGGAACAGCTCGACCAGGCCCCAGCCCGCCAGGATCGCGACGCCGAGTCCGGTGGCGAGGACCGCGGTGGCCCGCCACACGGCGCCGCGCCGGGAGTCGGCGGAGAACTCCTTGCGGGCGAGGATCAACAGGACGAAGGCGGCGCCGCAGATCACGAAGGAGGGCAGCGACTCCGCCCAGAAGCCGAGGGCCGCGCCCAGCACGTCGAAGGCGAGGAGCAGACCCAGGTAGCTGACGACGAGCCACCAGGCGACCTTCTTGCGGGCGGCGGTCGCGGCGGCGAGCAGGAAGAGGAAGACGGCGTACGCGAGGTTCGCGCTGACCGGGACCGTCAGGAGGTCGAGGACGCGGATGACGGGCATGAGCAGGCGGCGCAGCGGCGAGATGACCGCGACGACCGCGCAGAAGACGCCGAGCGCGCCGAAGAAGGCGGCGAAGCCTTCCGGAACGCGGCCGAGGAAGCCGTTCCCGGCCCGTATCCGTCCTCCGGCCTCGGGCTCCTCCGTGCTCACCGTCATGGCACGACTCTAGGAAGAGGTGTGCCGCCGCGCGCGTCGAGGGCGGCGGGACGGGGCATGCGGGCCCACCCGGCGCGGCGGGTCGAGGGGTACGCCTCGCCCGGCCCGCCCGGCCCGGAACTCAGGCGGTATGAATGCCTCCGCTAATCTCTGGGCGTGAGTGAAGACCAGTCCCAGCAGTTCGAACGCGGCACCGACGGGCCCAAGGTGATCGTCGTCGGGGTCGACGGCTCCGACTCCTCGCTGAGAGCTGCGGCATATGCCGGTGGCCTGGCGCGACGGCAGCGGGCTCTGCTCGCCGTCGTGTACATCCAGCCGGTCCTTGCGGCGGGTGCCGCGTTCGGGGTGCCGGTCGCCGAGACCACCGACGAGATCGCCGAGGGGCTCATCGCGGAGATCCGGGCCGCGACCGAGCGGGTGAAGGACATATTCGACGTCCGCTGGGAGTTCCACACCTTCCGGGGTGACCCCTACACCGGTCTGGTCACCGCGGCCGACGACCTCAAGGCCGACGCCGTCGTCGTGGGCGCCTCCGAGCAGGCGGGCCACCGCATCGTGGGCTCGGTCGCCGTCCGACTGGTCAAGGCGGGCCGCTGGCCGGTCACGGTGGTTCCGTAGGACCCGCGTACTCCGCGGAACCCGCATACTCCGTCATACCCGCATGACCTGACCTGGTGTGGCTCCTTCCGTAGCGCCGCGCGCTGGGCCATCATGATCCGCCATCAGCCGACGGCCGTCTGCGAAGAGGTGGAGCTCATGTCGGGACTACGGATGGGTCAGGGCGTGCTGCGCCGCAAGCCCATCGAGCAGATCGAGGAGACCGAGGAGGGGGCGGGCGGCGGGCTCGCCAAGTCCCTCGGGCTCTGGCAGCTCACCGCCATCGGCGTCGGCGGGATCATCGGCGCCGGCATCTTCAGCCTCGCCGGGGCCGTCGCCAACGGCACGGCGGGCCCCGCGGTGCTGATCTCCTTCCTGATCGCCGGTGTCGCGAGCGCGGCCGCCGCCTTCTCGTACGCCGAGTTCGCCGGCATGATCCCGAAGGCGGGGTCGGCGTACACCTACGGCTATGTGGTGCTCGGCGAGCTGACCGGCTGGTTCATCGGCTGGGACCTGCTCCTGGAGTACACCGCGATCGTCGCCGTGGTCGCCATCGGCATCTCCGGGTACTTCGGATTCCTCGTCGAGGAGATGGGCGCCGAGCTGCCGAACTGGATGATGGGGGCGCCCGGCACCGGCGACGGGCACAAGGTCGACCTGTTCGCCGCGGTGCTGTGCCTGTTCATCGCGTACCTGCTGACGCTCGGCATCAAGAACGCCGCGCGCTTCGAGATGATCGTGGTCGTCCTGAAGGTGATCGTGGTCCTCGTCGTGATCGCGGTCGGCTTCTTCCACATCGAGACCGGCAACTACGATCCGTTCTTCCCCTACGGGGTCAGCGGCGCTTTCACGGGCGCGGCGACCGTCTTCTTCGCGGTGTTCGGCTACGACGCCATGTCGACGGCGGCCGAGGAGTCCAAGGACGCGCAGCGGCACATGCCGAAGGCGATCCTGTACTCCCTCGCCATCTCGATGGTGCTGTACGTCCTCGCGTGCCTGGTCCTCACCGGCATGCAGAGCTACAAGGACGTCGACCCGGAGAGCGGCTTCTCCACGGCCTTCAAGTCCGTGGGGCTCGGCGGTCTCGCGGATGTCATCGCGGTGGGCGCGATCATCGGCATCCTCACCGTGATGTTCACGTTCATGCTGGGCTGCACGCGCGTGTGGTTCTCGATGAGCCGGGACGGTCTCCTTCCCAAGTGGTTCGCCAAGACGCATCCGACGCGGCACGTGCCGACGCGTGTGACGTGGATCGTCGGGGTCGCGTCGGCCGCCATCGCCGGGTTCCTGCCCATCGGCGAGGCGGCCGAGCTGACCAACATCGGCATCCTGCTGGCGTTCGTGGTGGTGTGCGTCGCGGTGATCGTGCTGCGGTACAAGCGGCCGGAGCTGCCGCGCACGTTCCGCTGCCCCGGCATGCCGGTGGTGCCCGCGATCGGGGTGGTCTTCTCGATCTGGCTGATCACGTTCCTGCAGTGGCAGACCTGGGCGCGGTTCGCCGTGTGGTTCGCGCTCGGCCTCGTCGTCTACTTCGGCTACTCGTACCGCAAGTCGGAGCTGGCGAGGACGGACGGGAGCGGCGCCGGGAAGTGAGGCGATTCCCGGCCCGGCCCTAGCCGCGACCGGTCCTGTCGCGGCTACTTCCCCATGACGAGGCCGTCCTTGCCCGCGCCGCGGCTGAGGACGACGCGGCGGATGCGGTCACGGACGTCGCCCAGGTCGGCGCCGCGGTCGAGGGCGGTGTTGAGGTTGACGACGCGGACGGAGTCCGTGTCGAACAGCATCGGGAGGAACTCGGCCTTCCGCACCTCCCAGCGGGCGCCCGCCTCGGCGGGCGGCGCGAAGGTGAAGCGGGCGATGGTTCCCTGGTTGCCGCGCGGGTCGTGCGCGCCCTCGTGATTGATCATCTCGCCGGCGACCTGGTCGCCCATGCCGTAGACGACCCAGGTGCCGTTGACCTTCTCGTAGGCCTGCGGCACGTGGGCATGGGTGCCGAGGATGAGGTCGATGTCGGGGCGCCCGCCGGTGCGGGACGCCGTGAGCTGTTTCCCGAGCCGCAACTGCTGCTTGTCGGGCGCGTCCTGCCACTCGGTGCCCCAGTGCAGGCTGACGACCACGACGTCCGCGCCCGCCCTGCGGGCCGCCCTGGCGTCCGCGACGATCTTGTCGCGGTCGATGAGGTCGACGGTCCACGGCTTGCCCTTCGGCAACGGATAGCCGTTCGTGCCGTACGTGTACGCGAGCTGCGCGACCTTCGCGTCGCCCGCCCGCAGCCACGCCGGGGTCTTGTCCTCGGCGGCCGTGCGGGCCGAGCCCGCGTGTTTGACGCCCGCCTTGTCGAGCGCGTCCAGGGTGCGGCGCACGCCGTCCGCGCCGTCGTCGAGGGTGTGGTTGGAGGCGGTTGAGCACGCGTCGTACCCGGTGGCCTTGAGGGCGCGGGCCACCTGGGGCGGGGACTTGAAGCTGGGGTAGCCGCTGTAGTCGCCGTTGGCGCCGTAGACCGTCTCCATGTGGCAGATCGCCAGGTCGGCCTTGCTGATGACGGGTTTGGCGCCCGCGAGCATCGGCTTGAAGTCGTAGCCGTCGCCGCCCGCGTCCGCGTGGGCCTTGCGGATGATCGAGGCGTGCGGCAGGACGTCGCCGGAGGCGGCGAGGGTGAAGCCGCGCTTGCCTGCCGCGGAGCCGCCGGCCGGGCGGTGCGCCGGGGCCGCGCCCTCGTCGGCGCGGTGGGAGTCACCGTGCCGGACGGGCTCATGGCCTGTCGCCGGCTGCTGGGCCGTGCAGGCCGCGGTGCCCGCGAGACCGGCGATCAGGAGGGCGCCGGCGGCGGCCTTCGCGGGGCTCGGGCGCGCGGCCTTCCGCGGCTTGTGGGAGGTGGGGATGGGGCCTGTGTGCCGTGTGATCCGTGGGCGCTGTCTCATCGGGCGGACTCCCTGGCTGGGGTGATAATCGGCCAGATGAATCCACATACGGACTTAACGGGTAATCAAGGACCATTGCCGTTCAAGTACCTGAAACGGAGTCATACAATTCCACCTGTGACACGAACAACACAGGGCGTCTCACCTGCGGTGAAACCGACGTCCGGGTCAAGCCTCCGTAAAGCGCCTTGCCCGGGCCCCCTTCCGGGTAATCGGCTGTCCTCACCGTGAGCCGGATTGGGGGGCCAGAGCCGGACGCGCACGGACCGGAGGAAGGCGGAGCAGGATGCGGCACGAGAGCAGAGGAAACCCCGACGGCACGGAGGGCCCCCGGGGCGGCGAACTGATCGTTCCCATGGCGTGGTTGTACGCCGAGTACATCGCCGACGAGCTGCTGCGCACCGGCGATCTGATGCCGCCCACCTCCTTCGAGTACCGGGCGGGCCGCGACGCCCTCGCCCTGACGATCTTCCTGGCGGACACCGAGGGCGAGCTCTCCGGAATCCGTGTGGTCTCCCAGCTGGAGACCTGGCTGAGCCTGACCGCGTACGGCCAGCCCTGGCAGGACTGGGTGCGCGAGCGGATGGCGCTGCTCACGGCGGGTGCCGCCGAGGGACCCGGGCCCGATCTGGACCTCGCCGACCAGGCGTGGCGCTGGCTGCAGGAGACCGAGCTCCTGGCGCCCGACCTGGACTCCGTGCCCGGCCGCGCCGTCCAGGGCGAGGAGGACGGGCCGAAGGTGTGGACTCCGGCGTGGCGCCTCGGGCTGCCGCTGGGGCATCTGGCGATCCATCTCTTCTGAGACCCTTCGGCCCTTGAGTGATTCGGTGTTCCGCCGCGTACCGGAGGAGGAACAGCACTCCGCACCGACACGGAACGGCAGGGAAAGCCATGAGGCCCCTGGAGCGGCATCGTGACGCGGGCGCCTACGCGCTCGGCGTCCTGGACGAGGCGGACGCCTTCCGCTTCGAGGATCACCTCATGGACTGTCCGGCCTGCCTCCTGGAACTCGGCGAACTCCACGCACCCGCACGTCAGTTGGGGCTGTACGACCGGGCGACCCCGGCAGCCGTGGACCCGTTCGCCGCGCCCTCCCCCGGCCTCCTGGACCGCCTTCTGGGCCGGGCGGGGCGGCTCTCCGGTGTCCGGCGCGGGCGTCGGCTGTGCGCACGCGCCGTCGGCGCCGTCCTGGTCCTCGGCGTGTCCACCGTGTCCACCCTGTCCGCCTTGAGCGTCGTGCCGACGGACGACCCGGGGACGGTGCGGATCGCCGCGCGCGACGCCCGCAGCGGGCTCTCCGCCAAGCTCACCGCCCGGGACCGCGCGTGGGGCACGGAGATCGGCCTCACGGTGCGGGACGCGGCGGCCGACGGGCGGGTCTGCGAGCTGGTCGCCGTCGCCGCCGACGGGTCGGAGCGGACCGTCATGTCGTGGCGGGCTCCCGCCCCGGCGGTTCGCACGGAGGGCACCGCCGCCCTGCGTACGGCGCAGACCGACCGGTACGAGGTGCGCACGGCGCGGGGGAAGCCGCTGCTGACCCTGCGGCGCCCCTGAACCGACCTGCAACCCCGCACTACTTCAGCAGCCGGGACATCCTTCGGTCCGCGAGCAGCTTCCCGCCCGTCTGGCAGGTCGGGCAGTACTGCAGCGAGGAGTCGGCGAAGGAGACCTCCCTGATCGTGTCGCCGCACACCGGGCACGGCTCGCCGGTGCGGCCGTGCACGCGCAGGCCGCTCTTCTTCTCCGCCTTGAGGCGGCCTGCCGCGACACCGCGCGAGCGCTCCACCGCCTCGGTCAGCGTGGCCAACAGCGCCACATGCAGCCCATGGACTTCCTCCTCGGTCAGGCTCGACGTGAGCCGGAAGGGTGACATGCGGGCCGCGTGCAGGATCTCGTCGCTGTACGCGTTCCCGACGCCCGCGATCAGGCTCTGGTCGCGCAACGCCCCCTTGATCTGGCGCCGTTCTCCCGCGAGGAGACCCGCGAACCGCTGCTCGTCGAAGTCGGGGGCCAGCGGGTCGGGGCCGAGCCGTGCGATGCCGGGGAGCTCCAGCGGCGCCTCGGTGACGTACACCGCGAGGCGCTTCTGCGTACCGGCTTCCGTGAGGTCGAAGGCCTCCCCCGTCGTCAGGGTGGCACGCAGCGCCAGCGGGCCCTTGCCGGGGCGCGGCATGCCGTCGGGGACGCTGTCGTGCCAGCGCAGCCAGCCCGCGCGGGCGAGGTGGGTGACCAGGTGCGTGCCTTCGGCGTCGATGTCGAGGAACTTGCCGTGCCGCTCCACGGCGGTGACGGTGCGGCCCTCCAGGGCGCCGGGCGGTGGATCGTACGTCTTCAGGACGCTGATGGCGACGGGCAGCACGCGCTCGATCTCCCTGCCGACCAGATGGTCCGTCAGGAACTCGCGCAGCGCTTCCACTTCTGGCAGTTCGGGCATGGCTCTTCCCTCACTCCCGCTCTTCTCGGGCGGGCACGATGAACTCGCACCACACGCATTTGCCGCCGCCGCGCGCCTCGACGCCCCACACGTCCGCGAGCCGGTCCACCAGAAGCAGGCCGCGGCCCGACACCCCGGACTCGCCCGCGTCTCGGCGCCGGGGCAGGGCGCTCGACGAGTCCTCGACGTCGACGCGCAGCCGCCGGTCGGTGCCGGTCAGGACGCGCAGGGTCACGACGGCGGACCCGTCGGTGTGCATGAGCGCGTTGGTGATCACTTCGTCGGCCACGAGCTCGATCTCGTCGGCGCGCTCGCCCGCGCCCCAGGCCCGCACCGCGGCCCTGATCATGTGCCGGGCCTCGGCGAGCGCCTCGGGATCGCTCGGGGCGACGTGCTGCTGGAGGCGTCCGCCCGAGCGGGGCGCGTCCACCGTGTGGCGGCGCAGGAGCAGGAGCGCCGCGTCGTCGTCCCCGCCGCGGCCGTCGACGATGCCGCAGAGCCGGTCGGCGAGCCGCTGCAGGTCGCGGGGGGCGACGGCGGCGAGTTCCGCGAGGGCGCGCATGCCGTCGTCGAGGTCGGCGCCGGGCTCCTCGACGAGGCCGTCGGTGCAGAGCAGCAAGGTCTGTCCCGGGTCGAGTTCGAGGGTGGTGACGGGGTAGTCGAGGCGGCCGAACTCCGCGGAGAGGCCGAGGGGCAGGCCGCCGTCCACGGAGATCCGGAGGCAGGAGCCGTCGGTGCGCTGGAGGAGCGGGTCGAGGTGTCCGGCGCGGACGAGCTGGACCACGCCGGTGGTCAGGTCGGCGTCGGCGTAGAGGCAGGTCGCGAAGCGGTCGGTGTCCAGTTCGTGCAGGAAGGTGGAGGCGCGGGCCATGACGGTTGCGGGTGTGTGGCCCTCGGCGGCGTAGGCGCGCAGGACGATGCGGAGCTGGCCCATGACGGCGGCGGCGTGCGTGTCGTGGCCCTGCACGTCGCCGATGACGGCGCCGACGTGCCCGCCGGGCAGCGGGATCACGTCGTACCAGTCGCCGCCGATGTCCCGTCCGAGCGCCGCCGAGCGGTACCGGACGGCGATCTCCGCGCCCGGCACGCCGGGGATGGTGCGGGGCAGCATGGCCTGCTGGAGGCCTTGTGCGAGGTCCTTCTCCTGCTCGTAGAACATGGCGCGCTGCAGGCTCTGCGCGATGCTGCTGCCCAGGGCGACCAGGACGTTGCGCTCCTCCTCGGTGAAGCCCGTCTTGTCCTGGTAGAGCAGGCCGAGCACGCCGATGGGGCGGGCCTGCGCGATCAGCGGCAGGTAGGCCGCCGCGGTGATGCCCAGCTCGTCGATGTGCGGCCAGAGCAGCGGGTAGGACTCGGCGAAGTCGTCGGCCGTCTCGATGTAGCGGGGCGCGAGGGTGCGGACGACCTCGCTCATCGGGTAGTCCTCGTCGACGCCCGTGAGGCGGGTGCCGGGCACGAAGCTGCCCGCGGGGCCCTCGGCGACGAGGCGGATGCGGCCGGCTTCGACGAGGCCCATGACGAGGTTGGAGGCGCCCAGGTGGGCGAGGCCGTGGGTGTCGCGCAGGACGTCGATGACGTCACGGACCGTGCGGGCGTGCGCCAGCGCCGCCGTGGTGCCCTGGACGAGGCTCGTGGTGCGGCGCCGCTCCGCCTCCTCGTCGGCGCGCTCGCGCAGCGCGGCGGGGCTGTCGCCGAGCTCCCGGGTGGCGTCCCTGACGAGGCCCACGATGCGGCGCGGGCGGCCCGTCTCGTCCCGCTGGATGCAGCCCTGCGTGTGGGTCCAGCGCAGCGCCCCGGTGTGGCAGCGGATGCGGAAGTACGCGCCGTACGTCTCGCTGCCGTCCTTCAGGGCGTGGGAGACGATCTGGTCCAGGCGGTGCCCCTCGACGGTCGGCACGCGGAAGGCGAGGGTCTCCGGCCGGTTGTCGTATTGCTCGGGTCGTACGTCGAAGACCTCGTGGGCGGTGGCGTCCATCGTCATCAGGCCCGTGTCGAGGTCCCAGTCGAAGCGGCCCGTGCGCAGCGCGGCCCCGTACAGCGCGAGGAAACAGCCGGCCGGTTCCCCGGCCGGCTGCTGTCCACAGCGGCATTGCCCCGCCGGGTCGTGCTCCATGGGATCACGCTAGGCGGAGGCTCCCGCGCCCGCACGCGGGAGCACGGCGCCCGTGGCGGGGTGCGGAGGGCGGCGGGCAGGGATCCGCCGTCCAACCGCGGGCCCCGCCATGTCGACACCCGTATGCGGGGGACGGCTACGCCGTCTCCGCGACCTTGCTCTGGACCCGCATCGCCACCTCCGTCCACATCTCCGCGCTCTCCCCGGCCAGATAGGCGACGATGCCCCTGCAGTGCGGCGGGACTTTCTCGATGATCTGGTCCCACTCGTCCATGCTGATCGTGTGGATGTTGAGGAGCCGCAGCAGGGTGCGGCCGATCTCGCTGAAGCGCAGCGCCGGGTCCGCCTTGAGGCGTTTGACGGCGGCGGCACGGTCCTGGGCCGCGTCCCGGTCGGGGACGGCCGAGGGGCGGTGGACCCGCGGTGCGGGAAGGCGGCTCCCCTGCTCGGTCCGCTTCCCGCGCTGCGGGACGGGGTCCTCGCCGCGCATCATGCGGTTGCGCACGTCCCGTACGGTCTCCGGCGAGATGGAGGCGACGCGGGCCACCTGGCGCAGCGACAGGGCGGGGTTCTGTGCGATCAGCTCGCTGGCGACCCTGCGCCCCTCGGCGCCGTTGATGGGCCGCACCCGGCCGTCGTGGCCGATCCGGGTCTCCTCGCCGTCCCTGCCTCCGGGCGCGCGCCTGCGGATGTCCGCGACGGTGCCGGGCGCGATGCCGCTGACCGAGGCGATCATGCGGTCCGACCACTGCGGGTGCGTGGCGATGATGCGGGCGGCCGCCCGCTTGCGGTCGGCCGTGGTCAGCGGCAGGCCGTGGGTGACGTTGGACTCGACGGCGAGGACGAAGGCGTCGTCCTCGGCGCCGTCGAAGTACTTCACGGCGATCTTGCGCTGCCCCTGGAGTTCGGCGGCGCGCAGGCGGTGCAGTCCGTCGATGACCCGCATCGTCGGGCGGTGCACCGTGATGGGCGGCAGCGGGGTCTGCACGACCGCCAGTGCCTGTACATGCTCCGGATCGACTCCGGCCGTTCGCGGTGAGTCAGCCGTCGAAAGCGAGCCGATCTCGACTTCGACGACCATTAATCGGTCGATCTCTGCGTGCTCGGGTGTTGCCAACTCAACTCCCCCTCAAGCTCTGATGTTCCCCCGTGTGCGTGTCCCGGCACGCCGACCGGTCACGCCACACCGCCGCGCCGCGTACGCGTTCGCCCTTGGTCGAGGGCCCCTGAAGTGAATGCGTTGCGCGCTCTGCAGGCGTGTGTTCTCCCGGATCACGGCGAAGGGTGCGGCGCGCACAGGTGCGCCCTTCGCCGTCTTCAACCACCGCAATCGGATTCCGGGAATTCACGGAATCCGTACCGTCGGGCCGTGGAATGCGTTTCCCCGGCCGGTCATGTTCACCTTAACAACGCGTTTTCCGGCCTGGTACCCCTCACTAGTGGCGCGCCACGGGCTTCGCCACCCCTATTCACCCCTACCGGCCTGCGCTCCGGCCGAGGCCCCCGCGAGGGTGCGTCCCATCAGCGGTGTCAGGGCCTCGACCGCGTGCGCCACCTCGTCGATCTCCGCCCGGGTGAGTGCCTGGTCGCCGTCGCAAAGCGCGGTCCCCGGCTCGGGGTGCACGTCGATCATGACGCCGTCCGCGCCGGCGGCGAGCGCGGCCCGGGTCAGCGGCAGGACGAGGTCCCTGCGGCCGCCGGAGTGCGAGGGGTCGACGATGACGGGCAGGTGGGAGAGGCGCTGGACGACGGGGACGGCACTGATGTCCAGGGTGTTGCGGGTGGCGGTCTCGAAGGTGCGGATGCCGCGTTCGCAGAGCACGATGTCGAGGTTGCCGCGCTGGGCGATGTACTCGGCGGCCATCAGCCACTCCTCGACGGTGGCACCGAAGCCGCGCTTGAGCAGGACGGGCCGTCCCGCCGCGCCGACCTCTTGGAGCAGGGCGAAGTTGTGCATGTTGCGGGTGCCGATCTGCAGCATGTCGGCGTAGGGCGCGACGAGTTCGACGCTGGCCGGGTCGATGACCTCGGTCACCACGGGGAGGCCCGTCTCATCCCGTACGTCGGCGAGGATGCGCAGTCCGCTCTCACCGAGCCCCTGGTAGGCATACGGCGACGTGCGCGGTTTGAAGGCGCCGCCCCTGAGGAGCGTGGCTCCGGCCGCCTTGGCCATGCGGGCGGCGGCGAGGGTCTGCGAGGCGGTCTCGACGGCGCAGGGGCCCGCGATCACGGTCAGTGTGCCGGGGCCGATGGGGACGCCCCCGACGGTCACCACGGAGCGTTCGAGGTGGTGTTCCCTGCTGACCAGCTTGTACGGCACCGAGATGCGCACGACGTCCAGGACACCGCGCAGATGGGCGAGGTTGAGGGCGCCGAAGGCGGCCACGTCGCCGACGAGCCCGACGATGGTGCGGGTCACGCCTCGGCTGACGAACGCGTCCCCGCCCGCCGTGCGCACCAGTTCGACGACCGCGTCCACATCCTGCTGCGTGGCCTCGGGGGCCATCACGACAACCAAGGGTTCCTCCCGTGCCTGAGGATATTCCCCGGAATTCTCTCGGGCCCGTCATAGGGGCCTCTTCGGGGAATTGCGTCGGGCGACCACGGTAGGAGGTGACCGGGCTTTTGCTCAATGAAGTGCCGTTCCCTTGTCCAACTGCCCAATATCGTCCGCCCCTTTACGGAGATCTCGGTCCCGTACCGTCCGTCTCGGGAAGGCGACTTCCACGGCGAGTCCGCCGTCCGCGCGTGCGCGTGCGCTGATCACCGCGTCGTGGGCGAGGGCGATGGCGTGCACGATCACCAGGCCGAGACCGGGGTGGCCGTCGTCGGCGGTTCGGCCGACGCGACGGAGCGGTTGGAAGAGGCGGTGCACCTGCTCGGGCGCCACGGGGTCGCCGGTGTTGGCGACGGAGACGACGGCGTGCCCGTCGCGTACGGCGGTGGTGATCTCCACCCGTCCACCGGGGCGGTTGTGCGCCACCGCGTTGTCCACGAGGCAGGACACCAGGCGCTGGACGAGCGCCGGGTCGCCCGTGACGGGCGCGGGCGCGACGGCGGCCGACACGCGCAGCCCGTGCCGCTCGCTCTCCGGGCGGGCGATGTGCAGCGCCCACTCGGCGAGCGGCGCGAGGTCCAGCTCCTCGCGGTGGACGAGACCGCGGTGGCTGCCCGCGAGTGCCAGCAGGGACTCCAGGATGCGGGCCTGCCGCCGGCTGATCTCCAGGAGCCGCTCGGAGCTCGCGCGAAACGTTTCCGCGGTGGCGTCGCGGTCGGTGAGCGTCTCGCGCAGCAGCGTGTGCTCCAGGGTGAGCGGGGCGCGCAGGGCGTGGGCGGCGTCGGCGACGAACCGCCGGCGGGAGTGGAGGGCCCCTTCCAGCCGGCCGATCAGCCCGTCCACGGTGTCGGCAAACTCCTTGAGCTCGTCGGCCGGTCCCTGGAGGGCCAGCCGCTCGTGCAGGGTGTGCGCGGAGATGCGCTGGACGGTGCCGGTCATCGTCCGCAGCGGGCGCAGCACGCGCCGGGCGACCAGCCGGCCGAGGACGGCGGAGACCACCAGCATGACGGCGAGTGCGACACCGGACTGCACGAGCAACTCGCGCAACTGGTCGGCGTGCTGACGGGACGCCTGTTCCTGGAGCCGCGCGAAGACGTCTCCGGAGCGGGCCGCCGGCCGCACACCGGGGACCCCTCCGCCTGAGCGGCCGTTGCTCGCGTCCGCTCCCGCGCCCATGCCCGCTTCCGCCCCGTCGACGAGGACGCGGTCGGCCGGGAAGCGCAGGACGAGCAGGTACGTGAGCGCGAGCAGGACCGCCCCGGAGGCGACGAGCAGCGCGCCGTACAGCAGCGTGAGACGTACGCCCGCACGCCGCGAGGGCAGGTGCATGGGCCCCTCACATCCGGTGGCCGCCCCGGGGGACCGTCTCGTCGGCGGGCGGGGTGCCGAGTTCGGGCCGTGGGCGGCCGATCGTCGCCTTGATCATGAAGTCCACGGTGCCCGAACGCGCGTCACGTACCGGTCACAGCCCGACGGGGCTCGCGGCGGCCCCGGTTCCTGGGCCCGTTCCGGCGGCCCGATTCCTGTGAATCGGTCACAGATCTTCGGACCGCCGTGTGACCGTCCGCCGCGTAGAAACGGAACCGCGTCACCGCGACAGCAGCTATGGCCTCACCCGGGGGGGAGACGGGCACATGACACAGGCTCTAGCCCACGTGCAGCCGGTCGCAGGCGTCGTGCGTCGCGGGTTCCTCTCCGTCGCCCGGTCCCGAGGCCGGGCCGATCTTGGCCGCGAGGTCCGCGCGCCGCTGCACGGCGAGCTTGCGGTAGGCGCGCGTCAGGTGCTGTTCGACGGTGCTGATGGTGATGCAGAGCTTGTCGGCGATCTGGCGGTTGGTGTGGCCGCGGACGGCGAGCGTGGCCACGCGCAGTTCGGCGTTGCTGAGTTCCTCGGGATGTCGGCGGTTGCCGGACGACCACGGCTGCTCGGCCGGGTGCGGGCTGCCCGTGTCGGCCGCGGACGGCGGCACGGGCATGCCGCACTCCCCCGCCAGCTGCTGCGCCTTGCGGGCCAGGGCCCTGGCCTGGCCGACCTTGCCGAGCTCGCGCTGTGTACGGGCCGACTCGGCGAGCGCGCGTACCAGTTCGACGCGGTGTCCGCGGTCCCGCAGGATCTCGACGGCCTCGCCGAGCAGCGGCGGCCGGTGCGCGGCCTTCAGCGTGCCGGCGAGCACCCGCAGCGATACGGCGCGCACCCAGCCGTTCCGCCCGCCCGTCAGGGCGAGTTGCTCCTCTGCGAGGGCGCGGGCGCGCTCGCAGTCGCCCAGCGAGAGATGTGCCTCGGCGGCGTCGGTGCGCCACGGGACCAGCGCGGGCAGGTCGAAGCGCCGGCGCCGCATGAGGTCCCCGCAGGTGAGGAAGTCGTCCAGGGCGGCATAGGGCCGTCCCGCGGCGAGGAAGTAGTGACCGCGGGCCCTGAGGTAGAGCAGCCCGTCCGTCGTCTGGAAGGCCGAGTCCGGCACCGGTACCGCGAGTTGGGCCGCCGCCTCGTCGAGGCGGCCCATCAGCGTGCCGGTGAACAGCGCGGTGGCGACGGGCGCGGCGACGGCCACGCCCCATCCGTCCGCGGGTACGAGCGTGAGCGCCGAACGCGCCAGCTTCCGCGCGGTGCCGAGCGCGCCCGCCCTCAGCTCGATGCGGGCCCTGGCCGCGGAAAGGAGCGCCTGCCAGAGGGGCGCACGCCGTTCGGCGGCCTCGTTGAGCAGCGTCTCGCACCAGAAGGCCGCGGCTTCGAGGTGGTCGGCGAGCACCAGGGAGTCGACGGCGACGAGGAGCGCCGTCACGGTGTCGTCGTCGAGGCGGGTGCTCTGCAGGATCTGCTCGGCCCTGACCACCACGTCCTTGCCGGGCCCGTCGAGGAGCGACTTCACCAGGCTCGCCGCTCGCTGGTGCGGGCTGCGGGCCAGCGCCGCCGCGTGCTGCGGGGTGGTGTCCTGCGCGGTCGTGTGTTCCGGTGTCCCGCCGGGCGGGGTGCAGTCGGGGACAGCGAGGCCGGGGTAGGCGTACGTCAGCCAGAGGCGCGGGCAGTCGTGCCGGTGGGGTGTGCCGGTGCCGGTCCTGCCGGGCTGCGCGGCGCCCTGCCGTTCGACGGCGCAGAGCACGTCGAGGGCCCGTTCCGGGCGGCCGAACCAGAGCAGATGGCCCACGAGCGCATCGGCGTGCCGGGCATCGAGTCGTCCGTCCAGTGCGGCGGCCGTGAGTTCGGGCAGGTGCTGGGCGACGCCGGCCGGGTTGACGCGCCAGAGGGCCCGGGTGAGAGCGGCACGTATCTCCAGGGACTGGTGGACGTCGGTGCTGGTGTCGCGGGCGATGCGCAGGCAGGTGAGGGCGAGGTCGACCTCGTCGTCGGCGAGGGCGCGCTCGGCGGCCTCGATCAGGGTGCGCCGAGCCCACGGCGCGTCGACGGTCTCGGCCGCGATCAGGTGCCGTACGACCACGGACGCGGACGCTCCGTGCTCGTGCAGGACGCGGGCGCAGCGGGCCTCGACACGGGCGCGGTCGGCGGGCTCCAGGCTTCTGAGGACCGCGGCGCGCCCGGCCTCGTGCCGGTACCAGCCCGCGTCGAGGAGGCCCGCCTCGTTCAGCGCGCGCAGGCTGCGCAGGAGCGATTCCCTGCTGGTCCCGAGGACCTCCATGAGTTCGGCGAGCGACATGTCGGGGCCCGCGACCGCCAGCGCCCACGCGGTGCGGCGGGTGGCGAGGTCGCTGCGGTAGAGGCAGGTGGCGACGGCACGGACGAAGGACTCACCCGGTACGGGGTCGGCGGAGGCGGTGACCGCGGCACCCGCGGCACGATGGTCCTCGATGAGCGCCCGGGTCAGGAGCGGGCTGCCGCCGCTCATGTGGAGCAGTGCGGGGACGAGCTTGCGCGTCCCCCACCCCGGCTCACCGAATGCAGAGATCATTTCTGCGACTCCGGACCGTTGGAGGGGGCCGAGCCTGATATTCCGGCAGCCGGGCAGGCGCAGTAAATCGACGCGCAATCTCGTATTGCCCGCCAGGAAGTCGCTGTTCTCTCCCAGCACGACCAGAATGCGGCTGACGGCCAGTCGGCGCGACAGGTAGAGGAGGCATTCGAGCGAGTCTTCGTCGGCGTGCTGCACATCGTCGATGCTGAGCACCAGGGGCCTTTCCCTGGATTTTTCGAGCAGCAGTCCGCACAGCTCGGGAATCCCGTCCAACACCATGGCGGGCCGTTCACCGGCCACCCGTTGCGGGCGGGCCGCGTCGGCGGCGCGCCGCACGAGCTGAGTCGCGCGGCGCGCGTCGGCGCCGGGCAGACCGGCGCCGAGAAGCAGTTGCCCCATGACTCCGAGGGGCAGGTCCGTCTCCGCTCCGGACGCTGTGGCCTGCAGATACAGTGCACCTCTGGAAGTGACGCGCGTACCGAAGGCGCGCAGCAGCGCGGTCTTGCCACTGGCGACGGCGCCGCTCACCAGAAGGACGCCGCCATGCCCGCTCTCGGTTGAGTCGAGCATGTGCTCCATGACCGAGAGTTCTTCACCACGATCCACCAAGTTCATGAGCCGACTTCTCCCCCGCGGCTGATGGCTGGTCCTCGGGGCGACCGGAAGACCGGCTGGATCTATTGCTTGGACTTGACCGGCCACCCGACGGACGACTCTGCCATATATGAAAATCAACTACCAGCGCCATTTGACTCAATGCCACGCCATAACCGACGTGAATGCGCCACTCCCCAACCAATCGGACCCGCCCGCTCCATATCATTCGGAAACTCTTGCGTATTTGCCTGATGACTGAACTCGGCGATATCCGAGAACGCGCTTGCCGGCCGGGGAAAGGACGTCCGTGGCGGCAGGGGCGGCAGCGACGAGAGGGCCCGGAAACGATTGGCGCGTTCCGCATGGCCCTCTCACCCGCCGTCTGACCGGTATGACTCGCCGCACCGCCTACGAGGGCAGCACCGGCGAGGGGCAGCCCGACGGGACCGGCGACGCGGGGTCCGGAGGCGTGCCTGTCCCGGTGGGACAGGCCGACGGGGAGTCGCCTGCGCCCTCGTCAGGGCTGGATTCGCCGGGGCTGGTTCCGTCGGGGCTCGTCCCGTCCGGGCTCGTCCCGTCGGGACTGGTTTCGTCGGGACTGGTTTCGTCAGGGCTCGTCCCGTCGGGCTCGGTCTGCCCGGACCCGGTCTCGTCCGGGCTCGTCCGGTCGGGGCTCGTCTCGTCGGGCTCGGTCTCGTCCGGAGTGGTCTCGTCCGGGTCCGTGGGGGTCGGGCTCGACGGCGAGGGGGACGTGGGGCTCGGCGTGGTCGGGGTCGGGGTCGGCGTGGGGGTGGGCGGCTTGGTCGGACGGTCGTGGTGCGCCTTCCCGTCGCCGATCTTCCGTTCGATCCAGGTGTTGTTGACGATGTTCACGATGGTGATGTTGACGATCGGCCGCGGCGCCGGAGTGACCACGACGACCCGCGTCGGCTGATAGCCGCGCCACGCCTGCCCGTTGTGCCGGGGCGAGCTCTTGAACGCGACGGGCGGCTTCAGCGGGTTGCCGCACGCGCACCGCACCCGCGGCAGGCCCCGGTCGTCGACGAGGACGGCCGTGCCCGTCTGCAGAACGGACTGGAAACTCGTGGGAGAGCCGCCGCGGTAGCCGTGGTTGGTGACGCGCGTGTCGGCGCGCAGCACGACGGGGGTCAGGCCGCGCAGATAGTCCGGGACGGCGGCCTCCTCGATGCCGGCCGCCCGCGCGAACGCCCGCGCCTTCCCCTGGTCGGCGGTGAGGAAGCGCACCTGCCGGTCGATGTCGCAGCTGCCGACGTTGTGCGTGCCGCCGTACAGGCCCGGCGTCCCGCCCGGGATGGAGCGGGTGCCCTGCGGGGTGGCCGATCCGGTGGGCGAGGGTTGCGGCGAACGGGTGACGGGCGGCGGGGAGGTGTCGGTCTCCGCGGTGGACTCGGTGAAGGGGTCGGGGCCCTGGGCGGCGACCGGTTGCATGAACAGTTCGCTGCCGCCGTCGGCGGTCTTCTTGTCGCCGTCGCCCGAACAGCCCGCCGCGCCCGCTACCGCTAGGGCCGCGGATATCGCGAGGGCGATCGCGTGGGTCCTGGTGGATGTGCGCACCGGTTCTCCCGACGTTGCCGTGCAGTGTGCCCCCCGCTGACGGGGGTGTTCCGCCATTGTCTGCGGGGGTCCCCAGGGGCCCGCAAACGCAGCGTGCGGGCCGGTCCGCGTATGGCGTGCGGCCCGGTCCGCGTACGGAAAACCCTGGTCGGCAGCACAATGGACCCGTGGAGTGGTTCACGGCGGACGCGTACTGGCTGAGTCGGCTGATCTTCCAGCGGGCCCTGGCCGTGCTCTATGTGATGGCTTTCCTCGGGGCCGCCCTGCAGTTCCGGGCGCTCATCGGGGAGCGCGGGATGCTCCCGGTGCCGCGGTACGTCGAACGCGTGCCGTTCCGCGCCGCCCCCAGCCTGTTCCAGCTGCACTTCTCGGACCGGTTCTTCGCGTGCTGCGCGTGGACGGGGTGCGCGGTCGCGGTGGCGCTGCTCGCGGGCGTGCACGGTCTCCTGCCGCTGTGGGGCGCGATGCTGCTGTGGCTGGTGCCCTGGGCGCTGTATCTCTCCATCGTCAACGTGGGACAGACCTGGTACGGCTTCGGCTGGGAGTCGCTGCTCCTTGAAGTGGGCTTCCTCGCGGTCTTCCTCGGCAACGACCGGGTCGCCCCGCCGGTCCTCGTGCTCTTCCTGCTGCGGTGGGTGCTCTTCCGCGTGGAGTTCGGCGCCGGGTTGATCAAGATGCGCGGCGACGCGTGCTGGCGCAAGCTCACCTGCCTGGACTTCCACCACGAGACACAGCCGATGCCCGGCCCGCTGAGCTGGTTCTTCCACCACCTGCCGAAACCGGTGCACCGGATCGAGGTCGCGGCCAACCACGTCACCCAACTCGTGGTTCCTTTCCTGCTGTTCACGCCCCAGCCGGTGGCGACGGGCGCGGCCTGCCTGATGATCGTGACCCAGTTCTGGCTGATCCTGTCCGGCAACTTCTCCTGGCTGAACTGGATCACCGTCGTGGTCGCGGTCTCCGCCCTCGACCTGTCCGCCTGGCACACGGCACCCGAGGTCGCGGACGCGCCCGTCTGGTACGAGGTGGTGGTCTCCGCCGTGACCGTGCTGCTCCTGGCCATGAGCTACCGCCCCATGCGCAATCTGCTGTCCCGGCGGCAGGTCATGAACCGCTCGTTCGACCCGCTGCACCTCGTCAACGCGTACGGCGCGTTCGGCAGTGTCAGCCGGGTGCGCCAGGAGGTCGTCATCGAGGGCACGGCGGACACCGTGCCCCGCGAGGACTCCGACTGGCGGGCCTATGAGTTCAAGGGCAAGCCGGGCGACGTACATCGCTGGCCGCGCCAGTTCGCGCCCTACCATCTGCGGCTCGACTGGATGATGTGGTTCGCCGGGCTCTCCCCCGCGTACGCGCGCTCATGGTTCGGCCCGCTGGTGGAGCGCCTCCTCGACGACGACCGGGACACCCTCCGCCTGCTGCGGAGCTCTCCGTTCCCGCCCGGCTCCCCGCCCGCGTACATCCGCGCCAGGCTGTACCGCTACCGGTACACGACCTGGCACGAGCTGCGCGAGACGGGTGCGTGCTGGGAGCGCACGTACGTCCGTGAGTTCCTGGGGCCGACGCGTCTCGCCCGGACGGCTCAGCAGGAGTAGACGCGGCGAGCGGTTCGGCCGTCAGCTGTCGGCCAGGGTCCGCTCGATCCGGCCGACGAAGGCGCGGGCCAGCTCGTCGAGCTGCGCCTCGTAGCCCGGCAGGTCGTTCACCTCGCCGAGGCGCAGCCAGGCCACGGTGCTGCCCACGCGGACGACGGCCATCGCGTTCGTGCTGTCCTCGGGTTCCTTGTAGTACGTGAAGGTGGAGCTCTTGTCGCCGAGGGACGGCAGGGAGAGGGGTGTGGTCCTGTCGTAGCCGGACTGCTCACGGACCAGCTGCTTCCGTACGCGCTCCGCCTGCGTGGGCGAGGTGCAGCCGAAGACCCGGAACTCGGCCTTGACGTACCCCGACCCCGATGATGTCAGCGCATACTGCATGCCTCCCTCGTGGCAACCACCCGCTTGTTCCGCTTCGGCGGCGCCGGCCGGGCCCTCCGGGTGCCAGCCCGGCGGCAGATCCCCCTCCACGGGCAGGGCGCCGCGCGTCTGCGCCACGGTCAGCGCGCGCGTGCGGTCGGCCGTGCCGTCGCCGGAACCGGCGGCTCTCCCTTCCTCCGGTGCGGCCTTGCCGCCGCTCGCCGCACTCTCCTGGGCGTCCGTGCCCCGAGGGTCGTCGTCGGCGATGAGCCGCGTGCCCCCGTACACGCCGAGCGCCACCAGGGCCACCAACAGGACGCCGACCAGTGCCAGGACGGCGAGCGCGCCCGAGGTCTTCCTGACCGAGATCGGCCCGAGCGAGATGTTGCTGCGCGTGATCGTGCTGTCGCCGATGACCACCGCACCGCGGTTGTACGTCGTCGGCGCGCTGAGGTACAAGGCGAGCTGTCGCCCGAACTCAGGGTCCGCCTCGATCTCCTCACGCAGGACGGCCCGCGCCTGAGCCTGGCCGTCCCCGTCGAGCCCCTCCAGCGCCGCGCGCCCCCGCTCCGTGCGTCCCAGTCGCAATCGGACCAGCTCCGTGACGGCCGCTCCGGCGCCCTCCCCCACGCCGGTCGCCGCCCCGGTGGCCACCGCGGTGACGACACCCACCGCGAGCATCGCGAGCTCCGTCGGCTCCATGCCACACCCCCCGTTGCGCGACAGTCTCAGGAGCTCATGATGTGGCACCGGACCACCGTTGGCACCCCATGGGCACCTCTCTCCCCGCAGGGCGGCCGAAAGAAATGCGGGCGACGCGCACGGACCGGTTCTGACAGCATCCCCGCGTGATCACCGACTCGCCTGCCACTCCGCACCTCACCGCGGCCGTCCGCAACAACGCCGCCTGGTGCGACGCCGTCTGCCGCTCCCACGGAACGGGAGGCACCGTCGAGGGAGACGTATGGGCGAGCGCTCTGCGCACTCCGCCGCTGTATCCCGACGCCGTGACGCTCTCGCCGACGGCGACGCCCGACGACGTACTGCCCCGCATCGACCTCTCATCCCCCGGTGCCTCCGTCAAGGACAGCTTCGGCACGCTGGACCTCTCCGAGGCGGGCTTCGCGGTGCTGTTCGAGGCGCGGTGGATCCACCGCGTGGCGGCGGAACCCGCACCCCCGCGTGCCGGTGGCTGGGAGCCGGTCGTGGGTGCCGAGCGGCTGCGCGCGTGGGAGGCCGCGTGGAGCGGGGACGGGGAGAGCGAAGGCCTGTTCCGGCCCGCGCTGCTCGACGACGGAGCGGTGTTCCTGGCCCCCACGGCCACGGGTCCCCTCACCGCGGCCACGCACCCCGTCACCGCGGGCGCCATCGCCTGCCCCGGCGCCGGAGCCATCGGCGTCTCCAACCTCTTCGCCGCCGACGACGACCTGGACGCCGCCTGGCGTTCCTGCCTGGAGGCCACGGACCGGCTGTGGCCGGGCGTGCCCGTCGTCGGGTACGAGCACGGCGACGACCTCGCGGCCGCACTCCGCCAGGGATTCGAGCCCGTCGGCCCGCTGCGCGTATGGCTGCGGACCGACGGCTGAACGCGGCCCGGCTCAGCGCCGCGTGAACCGCAGCGTCACCAGCTCGAACGGTCGCAGCGTCAACGACACGGCGTCACCCGCGAGTTCCGGCGCCCGCACCCCGTCGAGCGGCCGCTCCAGCAGGTCGGTCACCGCGACCGAACCCGCCGTGAACCCCGTGGTGAGCGTGGCCTTCGCCCGCCCGCCGTGGGCCTCGTGGAAGCGGACGACCACGTCGCCGCTGCCGTCGTCGGCGAGCTTGACCGCCGTCACGACCACCGCGTCGTCGTCGACCGTCACCAGCGGCGCCACCTCGCCGCCCCCGGTGACCGTGCGCTCGGGCAGGTTGACCCGGTAGCCCTCGCGCACCGCGTCGCCGATCGCCGCACCCGGCACCAGGGCGTGCCGGAAGCGGTGGACGCCCTGGTCCGTCTCGGGGTCGGGGAAGCGCGGGGCACGGAGCAGCGAGACGCGGACCGTCGTGGTCGTGCCGGAGTCCTCGGCGCGGACCGTGCGGGTCACGTCGTGCCCGTACGTCGAGTCGTTGACCAGCGCGACGCCCCAGCCCGGCTCCTCGATGTGCACGAAACGGTGGTTGCACGCCTCGAACTTGGCGGCCTCCCAGCTCGTGTTGGTGTGCGTGGCGCGGTAGAAGTGCCCGAACTGGGTCTCCGACGCGTACCGCTCCGCGTGGATGTCCAGTGGGAAGGCGAGCTTGAGGAACTTCTCCGTCTCGTGCCAGTCGACCTCGGTGTCGATGTCGAGGCGCTTGGCACCGGGTGCGAGCGTGAGCACCTGCGTGAGGCGCGAGTCGCCGAAGGTGCGCACGACCCGCACCGACGCGCCACCACCTGCACCTTCTCCTTCACCGGCCGCGACCTCGTCCGCGTCCACGAGGTCGGTCACCGTGTTGCGGTAGAACTCGTCGACGTCCCACGCGTCCCACATGTTCGGGAAGTCGGCGTGGATCTGCGGCAGGTTCGCCGGCCGGCCCGGCGCGACGGTCTCCCGGTCGGCCACCAGGTCGTACGCGGAGACCACGAGTCCGCGCGCGTCGATCTCCACGCGCAGCAGCCCGTTGTCGAGGACGTAGCCGCCGTCGGCGCGCGTGGCGATCGCCGCCGTGCCGTCGGCCGTCGCGGGCCGCGCGCCGCCCGCGGGCACGCCGTCACGGCTGTGCGGGGTGGAGTTGAAGACGAGCGAGCCCGTGCCCTCGCCCGCGAGCGCGCGCTGCGCCTTGTCGATGATGCCGTTCAGCTCCTCGGCGAGCGCCGCGTAGGTGGCGCGGGCCTCGCGGTGCACCCAGGCGATGGACGAGCCGGGCAGGATGTCGTGGAACTGGTGGAGCAGGACCGTCTTCCAGATGCGGTCCAACTGCTCGTAGGGGTAGACGAAGTCGCCGCGCACCGCCGCCGTCGCGGCCCACAGCTCCGCCTCCCGCAGGAGGTGCTCGCTGCGGCGGTTGCCCTGCTTGGTGCCCGCCTGGCTGGTGAGGGTGGCGCGGTGCAGTTCGAGGTAGAGCTCGCCGACCCAGACGGGAGCGTTGGGGTACTCGGCCTCGGCCTTCTCGAAGAACGCGGCGGGCGTCTCCCACTCGACGGTCGCCGAACCCTCCAGGTCACGGAGGCGGGCCGCCTTGGCGATCATCTCGCGGGTGGTGCCGCCACCGCCGTCGCCCCAGCCGGTGGGCGCGAGGGAGTGCCGGGCCACGCCCTTGTCCTTGAAATTCTTCGCGGCATGGGCGATCTCACTGCCCTTCATCGAGCAGTTGTAGGTGTCGACGGGCGGGAAGTGGGTGAAGATGCGGGTGCCGTCGATGCCCTCCCAGTTGAAGGTGTGGTGCGGGAAGCGGTTGGTCTGCGACCACGAGATCTTCTGCGTCAGCAGCCACTTGGAGCCCGCCGCCTTGATGATCTGCGGCAGCCCGGCGGCGAACCCGAACGTGTCGGGCAGCCACGCCTCGTCGTTCTCGACACCGAACTCGTCGAGGAAGAACCGCTTGCCGTGCACGAACTGCCGGGCCATCGCCTCGGAGCCCGGCATATTGGTGTCCGACTCGACCCACATGCCGCCCGCGGGCACGAACCGCCCGTCGGCGACGGCCTTCTTGACCTTCGCCCACACCTCCGGGCGGTGCTCCTTGATCCACGCCCACTGCTGCGCCTGCGACATGGCGAAGACGAAGTCGGGCTCGTCCTCGATCAGCGCGGTCATGTTCGACGTCGTACGCGCCACCTTGCGCACCGTCTCGCGCAGCGGCCACAGCCACGCCGAGTCGATGTGGGCGTGTCCGACGGCGCTGATGCGGTGCGCGGAGGGTTCGGCGGGGGTCGCGAGGACCTCTTCGAGCTGCGCCCGCGCCGCGGCGGCCGATCCGTTCACGTCCTGGAGGTCGACGACGTCCAGGGCACGGCCGACGGCGCGCACGATGTCGTAGCGCCGCCCGGAGTCGGCAGGCAGTTCCTGCATCAGCTCGCCGAGGACTTCGAGGTCGATGACGAGCTGCCACACCGTCTCGTCGAAGACGGCGAGGTCCATGCGCTCCAGCTTGTACTGGGGTTCGCTGCCCGCGGTCTCCTTGTCGCCGAGCTGCGTGGGCAGGAAGGGGTGGTAGTCGAGGATGACGGGGTTGGACGCGGCCTCGATGTGCAGCCGCACTTCTTCGCCGCCCTCGGCGGGGGCGGCGACCCGCACCCACTGGTTGCGCGGGTTGAGGCCCTTCACCGGGGTGCCGTCGGGCCTGTACACCAGGCCCTCGCACTGGAAGCCGGGCATGTTCTCGTCGAAGCCGAGGTCGAGGACCGCTTCGACGGTCTTGCCCGCCCACTCCCGCGGCACGGTCCCGGTCACCCGGAACCAGCTGGTCCCCCAGGGAGCCCCCCACTTCTCGCCGACGGCGGTCGGCGACGGCTCGGCGGCAAGCCCTTCGGCGACCGGCACGGGCTCGCCGGGCGCGTTCCACACGGCTACGTCGAGCGGTACGGAGGCGGGGTACACGGCGGGCCTGATGCGTTCGTCCAGAACACGCTTGAGGCGGGCTTCGACCAGGGTGCGGTCGTCATGCATGAGGGTTCTCCGATGTTCGAAATTTCAGCCCCCCGGCGTACGAGGAGCGGAAGAGAGTCAGCCCCTCCGGTGTTCGAGGAGCGGGGTCCGGGGCGGAGCCCCGTGCGAGGCGAACGGACAGACGGACGGGCGCTACCCGACGTCCGCCGGGAGCAGCACGTCGCGGATACCTCGCGCGGCGAGGTGCCCGGAGTCCGCCACCCGTCCGGCAAGCACCACCGTCGGGCGGACCCCGTCCGCCACGAGCCGCGCGAACGCCTCGAAGACCGCACCGCCGGGGGCGCACTCCGAGCGGCGGGACAGGTCGTCGTCGACGACCACCGCGGTCGTCCGCGGCGCCGGCGCGTACGTACGGCTGCGCCACTCCCGCGTGATCCGGGCGATCGCCTCCCCCGCGGGCTTGACCTTGCCCTCGTTGGTCAGCAGACCGAGGCTGTACTCCAGCTCCGGGAAATCCGCGAGGTCGCGCGACACGTCGTGGGAGCACCACCACGTCACGCCCCACACGTCCTGGCAGTCGAGGGCCGCATCGACGGTGTCCTCGGTGAAGTCCGCCGCGTGCTCGGCGGGTATGAGCGGCGCGGGCGCGCCGACCTCCTGAAGCCAGACGGGGCGACGCGGGTCGGTCGCCCACGCCTTGGCCAGTTCGATCATGTACGCCGCGTGGTGCCGGGTCGCCGTCCCGGTGCGTCCGTGGCGCTGGGCCGTGCCGTTGAACACCCAGGAGTGCACGGCGGTCACCGCGCCGAGCCCGGCGGCCTGTGCCGGGGTGAAGGGCTGGTCGTCCTGGTACCAGGCGGCGTCGTACTCGGCGTGCAGGTGCAGCTTGCCGGGGGCGCCGTCCTCGCAGGCGGCGAGGACCGTGCGCAGCCAGGCCTCCGCCTGCTCCTCGGTGATGCGGTCGGGGTCGGGGTGCGGGCCCGCCGAGAACTGGTTGATCTCGTTGCCTATGGTCATGCCGATGAAGTTCGGCCGGTCCGCCAGGGCGGCGGCGAGTGTGCGCAGGTAGTCGGCCTGCCCGGAGACCACGTCGGGGTCGGTGAAGATGTTGCGCCGGTGCCAGGTCTGGGTCCACGCGGGCAGGAAGTCGAAACTCGACAGGTGGCCCTGCAGACCGTCGACGTTGACGTCCAGGCCGCGTTCGGCGGCGGCGTCGGCGAGCTGGACCAGCTGGTCGACGGCGCGCGGGCGGATGAGGGTGCGGTTCGGCTGGAAGTACGGCCAGATCGGGAAGACCCGGATGTGGTCGAGGCCCAGCGAGGCGATGGCGTCGAGGTCGGCGCGTACGGCGTCGAGGTCGAAGTCGAGCCAGTGGTGGAACCACCCCTGGCCGGGCGTGTAGTTGGCGCCGAAGCGCGGCGCGCCGGAAGGCGATGCGGAGGAGGGCAAGGAAGATCCTGGTTCTGGGGGGGGGAGATGAGAGGGGCGCGGCGGATCGCGGGGCGGGAGTTCAGCCCTTGACCGCGCCCTCGCCCACGCCGCGGAAGAAGTACCGCTGCAGACAGGCGAAGAGGATGATCAGCGGGAGTACGGCGATGACGGTGCCCGCGGCGACGAGACGCTCGTCGTTGGCGAACGTGCCGTGCAGGTAGTTCAGGCCGATGGTGAGGGTGAACCGGTCCGGGTCGCTCAGCACGATCAGCGGCCACAGGAAGTCGTCCCAGGCCCCCATGAAGGCGAAGATCGCGACGACGGCGAGGGTGCCCTTGACGGCGGGCAGCGCGATGCGCAGGAACCGCTGCCAGACATTGGCCCCGTCCACAAAGGCGGCTTCCTCGATCTCGTACGGCACGTTGAGGAAGGCGTTGCGCATCAGCAGGACGTTGAGCGCGGAGACGCAGCCGGGCAGCAGCACGCCGATGAGGGTGTTGTTGAGGCCGAGCTCACGCATGGTGGTGAACTGGGCGATGATGATGCCTTCGACGGGCACGAGCATGGCCAGGATGAAGACGATGGTGGCCGCCTTGCGGCCGCGGTAGCGCAGGCGTGCCAGGGCGTAGCCGGCGAGGGCCGCGCCGACGCAGTTGGTGACGACGTTGGCGGCGGCCACCTTGAGCGAGTTGAGCGCGTAGTCCCAGACGGGGATGGTGTCGGCGACGCGTTCGAAGTTGTGCACGGTGGGGTCGGAGGGCAGGAACTTCGGCGGTGAGCTGAAGATGTTCTCGTGCGGGCCCTTGAGCGCGGTGGACAGCTGCCAGAGGAACGGGCCGATCATCAGCGCGAGGACCGCGACGAGGAGGAGGTAGCGCAGGACGATCTCCCAGGCGGGCATCCTGCGGCCGTTCTCGTCGGTGATCCGCCGACGACGCGGTTCACGGGGCTTGTCGGTGCGGGTCTCGTGGCGCGCACCGCCGTCGATGCTGGTCACGCGTCCTCCTTCCGGTCCGCCCGCAGGACGAGCAGCATGAGCGCGACGGTGACGACGAAGACGACGACGGAGATGGCCGAGGCGTAGCCGACGCGCCCGGTCAGACCGGTGCCGACGCGCTGGACGAGCATGACGAGTGTGGTGTCCTCGCCGGCAGGGCCGCCGGTGGGCCCCGCCATCAGGTAGACCTCGGAGAACACCTTGAACGCGGCGACCGAGGAGAGGGCGGCGACGAGCACCATCGTGGAGCGCACGGCGGGGACGGTGACGCTGAAGAAGCGGCGTACGGCGCCCGCTCCGTCGACGGCCGCGGCCTCGTGGAGCTCGCGGGGCACGTTGGCGAGCGCCGCGAGGTAAATGATCATGTAGTAGCCGAGGCCCTTCCAGACCGTGACGGTCATGGCGCTCAGGAGGAGGAGCCACTGGTCACTGAGGAAGCCGGCCTTGCCGACGCCCACCGCCTCGAGGAGGGCGTTGACCAGGCCGCGTTCGTCGAGCATCCACACCCAGATCAGGCCGACCACGACGATGGACGCGACCACCGGCGTGTAGAAGGCGGAGCGGAAGAACGTGATGCCGGGGATGTGCTTCTGGACGAGCAGGGCGAGCAGCAACGGCAGGACGACGAGCGCGGGCACGACCCCGAGGACGTACAGCGTGCTGTTGCGCAGGCCGATCCAGAACATCTCGTCGTGCCACAGCTCCTGGAAGTTGGCGAAGCCGACGTAGTCGCCCTCGATGAGGGTCCGTTTGTCGGTGAACGCGTTGTTCAGGGTGCTGAGGAACGGATAGAGGATGAAGATGCCGACGATCGCGAGGCCGGGCGCCGCGAACAGCCAGGGGCTGGTTGGCAGTTGGCGACGTATGCCGCGGCGGGGGCCGCGCCCGTCGGGGCGCGGCTCCTTGCGTTCGGCATCGGCGCCCGCGAGGTCGGCGGCGGCCTGGGAGGCGGTGGTGCTCTTCATGGCGGTACCGGTTCCTGGTCTCAGCTCTGCTGCAGCAGCCGGTCGCAGTTCTTGACAGCGTTGTCAAGTGCTTCCTTGGGGCTCTGCTTGCCCTGCAGCGCCTTGGCGACGGAGTTGCGCAGCTCGACCTTCATCTGCTCGCTGAAGAGCACGGGCGTGTAGTTCACCGCGGTCTTGATGGACTTGGCGGCCGCGACGCGTACCCGCGTCTCGTCCTTGCCGTCCTGCTTCGTGAAGTACGGGTCGTCGAGGGAGCCCTTGGTGCTCGGGAAGATCGCGACCTTCTTGGCGAACTCCATCTGGCGCCGGGAGTCGGTGACGTAGTGCGCGAAGGCGACGGCGGCGGGCGTCTGCTTCGTCTTGGTGTTCACCATGACGCCCATGACGTACATGTTGTCCTTGCCGGTGCTGCTGATCTGCGGCGTGATGCCGATGTTCTTGTACAGCCGCGGCGCGTCCTTCTTGAACTTCTCCAGGTCGAGGGCGCTGCCGGGGTTCATGGCGACGGCTTCGGTGAGGAACTTCTTGCCGGTGGACTCGGGTGTCGCGGTCAGCGCCTGTCCGTCGAGGGCCTTCGCGTCGTACAGCTTCTTGTACTTGGTGAGGAGTTCGACGCCCTTGGCGTCGTTGAAGGTGAAGCCGGTGCCTTCCTTGTTCATCAGCGGGACGCCGTAGCGCCCGAAGTCCTCGATGGTGGGGACGTTCGCGAGCGTGGCGACCTTGCCGTCGCTCTTGTCGGCCAGCTCCAGGGCGTCGTCGAAGAGCTCGTCGTACGTCGTCGGGGGCTTGTTCTCGTCGAGGCCCGCGTCCTTGAACAGGCGCTTGTTGTAGAAGAGCGGCCCGGTGTTGAGGTACCAGGGGAAGGCGTACGTGCCGTCCATGCCCGGTATCTGATGGCTCTTCCAGGCCCCGGGCAGATACTCCTTCTCGTACTTCGACGCCGACTTGTCGAGGTCGAGGGCGAGACCGGCCTTGGCGAGCGGGGCGACGAGGTCGGGCGAGACGTTGACGACGTCGGGCAGGGTGCCCGCGGCCGCGTCGGCGCTGATCTTGTCGGCGTAGCCCTCGCCGGGCTGGTCGATCCACCGGACCTTCGTGCCCGGGTACTTCTTCTCGAAGCCGTCCACGACGCCCTCGAAGTACGACTTGAAGTTCGCCTTCAGGTTCCAGGTCTGGAAGGTGATCTCACCCTCGACCTTCCCCGACGCGTCGGTCGAACCTCCGCCGTCGTCCCCGTCACCACAGGCGCTCAACGGCAGCAGGACGGCGAGGACGGCGCCTGCGGCGACGGCTCTGCGGGGGTTGCGGGAGATACGCACGGTGAAACGGCTCCTTTGCTCGGCCCAGCGTGAGACGGCGGTGACTGCGACCGTCCGAGCCGGGCAATCCACGCCGAGGCAGACCCTGCACGGAACGGTGGCGCAAAGTCAATGGATTCGGTGAAATTCGGGGAACAGAAATCGAAGATCGGTCGATCGGTCACACAACTCACCAGGTCAGAGACGTGTGTTGGAAGTCTTGCGGCAGACGACTAATGCGCTTTAGAGTCTGAGCGCTCAAGCGCATTAGTATCCGGGAGCCAGGAAAGGGGCAACGGGTGCAAGGCAAGCGGTCACCGGCGCGCCGGCCGACCATGAAGGACATCGCGCGCCGTGCCGGGGTCTCGGAGAGCGCCGTCTCCTTCGCGCTCAACGACCGGCCCGGCGTCTCCGACATCACCCGCGACCGGGTGCGCAGGGTGGCCGAACAGCTGGGCTGGCGGCCCAGCACAGCGGCGCGCGCCCTCTCCGGCGAGGGTTCGGCGACCGTGGGCCTGGTGGTGGCGCGCCCGGCGGCGACGCTGGGCGTCGACTCGTTCTTCCTGCAGCTGATCTCCGGAGTCCAGGAGGTCCTCGCGGAGCGGCACTTGGGGCTGCTGTTCCAGGTCGTGGAGGACGTGGACGCCGAATGCGCGGTGTACCGCCGCTGGTGGGCGGAGCACCGGGTGGACGGCGTCCTCGTGGTGGACCCGCGCACGGACGACCCGCGGCCCGCGCTCCTCGACGAGCTGGGGCTGCCCGCGGTGGTGACGGGCGGCGTGCCCGACCCCGACGCCGGGCATCCGGGGCTGTCCACGGTGTGGGCGGACGACGCGGGCGCCATGGCCTCGGTCGTGGGTCATCTGCACTCGCTCGGGCACCGCCGCATCGTCCACATCGCGGGCCTCGAAGGGCTCGCGCACACCGAGCGCCGCATCCGCACCCTGCGTGTCGAAGCGGACGGCCGCGGCATGTCGGGGGTCCGCTCGGTCACGACGGACTACTCCGACGCCGAGGGCGCCGCCGCGACCCGGCGGGTCCTGGAGTCGGCGGAGCCCCCGACAGCTCTGGTCTACGACAACGACGTGATGGCCGTCGCCGGAGTCGCCGCGGCGACCTCGCTCGGCTTCGCCGTCCCGGACGACGTGTCGGTCGTCGCCTGGGAGGACTCGGCGCTGTGCCGCATGGTGCACCCGTGGCTGACGGCCCTCTCCCGGGACACGGTGTCCTTCGGCAGGACCGCGGCCCGGGAGCTTCTCGCCCTCCTGGACGACGGTCCCGCGGCGACGGTCCAGGTCCCGCTCCCGCGACTCATCGAACGGGAGAGCACGGGGCGGGCCCGAGCGTGAACCGGCGTCACGCGGGCGGCCCGGGAGGCCAGGGGAGCTCGGCGAGGATCGGCAGCAGCGCCTCCTCCTCGTAGTCCAGATGGGCCGTCAGCTCCTGCGACATGCGCGTGAGTTCGGCACGGAACCGCTCGGGGTCCGCACCGCCGACGTCCGCGAGCAGCGCGGCGAGCTCGCCCTGGATGCGGGCGACGCTCCGGTGCTCCTCGGTGAGCCGGTCGAAGGTGTCGCGCAGCTCGGGGTGGTGCCCGGCCATGGTCGGGAAGAGGTGCGCGTCCTCGCCGCTGTGGTGGAACTCCAGGGCGTCGCAGAACGCCAGGCAGTGCTGACGGATCTGCAGTCCGAGGCCCGGTGCCGGCGGGGCGTCCGACCCCCGGCGCTCCCGGTGTTCGCCGAGCGCGGCGAAGTACGCGTCGGTCTCTTCGCGTACGTGGCGCAGCTGACCGCGTAGCCAGAGGTGCACCTGCAGCATCTTGTCGGCGAAGTCGGCGGCGTCCTCCGGGATGTCCGCCTCGTGCGCGGGCCGTTCCAGGACGACCACGGGCAGGATCCGGTCCGTCCGCGTCCGGTACTCACCGTATCCGGGGTCGGCGGCCACGATCCGCTCGAAGAGCCGGTCGCGCCGCTCCCCTTCGGCGGGGACGGCGACGGCCTCGAACGTGTCGGTGCCGAGCTCCACGGTCACCGTGGGGTGCGCGAGGACGTTGTGGTACCAGTCGGGGTGGCGCGGGCCACCGAGGTTCGACCCGGTGACCAGGAGCAGGCCGTCGTCGCGGACGTAGCCGAGCGGGGTGGTGTGCTGCTTGCCGGAGCGTGCGCCGGTGGTGGTGAGGAGCAGCAGGTCGCCGTCCTCGAAGGGGCCGCCGACCTTGCCGCCGTTGGCTCGGAACTCGTCGATGACGGACTGGTTGAAGGGTGTGGGCATGACGGTGTCGCATCTCCGTGCGTGGTGGTGGAGGAATGGCGCGGCCGCGCGTACGGCGGGCCCGGGGCGCGTCGAAGCGCGCGGGTCAGGCGAGGGCCTGAAGGTGAAAACTCACGACGTGGTCATCGGCGTCGTCCTTGAGTGAAGGTGCTCGCCCGATCGCCGACCTGCCCACTGCTCTTTGGTCGGCGCCACGCGGCACGAGCACCATTACAGTCAACCGCTCACCCGCGTGTCAACGCGGGTTGCCGCACACCTCCGAGGTCACGCTTCGGAAGGCACGCCTCCGAAGGCGTCACATGCCCGGACACACCTGTGCCCCCGGTCGTCCAGGACTGGGGGCACGTGGCGAAGCGGGCCGGTGCGGTGCCGGGCCGGTGTCGGCTCAGTCGATACCGGGGAGGATGTGCGGCTCGGCGAGGTCGTCCTCGTAGCCGGCCAGACGGATGGGGGCCGCCTTGGCCCACGCCTCCAGGTTGCGGAGCTTGTGGGGCCGTCCGGCCCGCTCGCCGCCGCGTTCCGCCGGTCGCTTTTCGTGCTTCGTCAGATCTGGTGTCACCGCGCACTCCTTTGTGTCGCGTAACGGAAGGACAAGGGCAGTCCGGTCGCGGTGGCGCCGTTCTCTGGCGGGACCGCGGCCGTGGTCGCCGGCCTGTCCCCCGAGCGGCCGAGGGATGCTTGTGGATCTCTCGTGGCCGCCCGTTCGCCCTACATTAACCAAATGAGCGCCGCCTCGCTCGATGGGGACCTGAGTCGGGGTGGAATCCGGACAACGCCCCCGAAGCGACCGCGTGGGGGCCCGGACACCAAGGCTCCCGAAGACCCAGGCGGGACGCACGGCCTGCGCGGCCGTCCAGGTGCCGACACGCACCGGCGCAACTTCGCCACCAACCGTGACCACGGCGGGTGTTGGGCCTTCCCGGGCGCGCCGGTCACCGTGCGCGCCCGCCCGGTCACGGCCGGCGAAAAAGGGACAGCCGGTCCGGACCGCGCCGTGCGCGGCGCCTCGGACCGGCTGCCCAAAAACTTTCGCAAAGCATCCGGATGCTGAGACAGCGTCTCAGCCGACCAGGACGGCCCTAAACGGCTACCACTTGCCCGGCTCGTAGTCCTTCAGGAAGACGCCGTACACGTCCTCGCCCGCCTCGCCGCGTACCACCGGGTCGTAGACGCGGGCGGCGCCGTCGATCAGGTCGAGCGGGGCGTGGAAGCCCTCCTCGGCGAGACGCAGCTTGTCGTAGTGCGGGCGCTCGTCCGTGATCCAGCCGGTGTCCACCGAGGTCATGAGGATGCCGTCGGTCTGGAACATCTCCTGGGCGCTGGTGCGCGTCACCATGTTCATCGCGGCCTTCGCGGCATTGGTGTTGGGGTGCCCCGCGCCCTTGTAACCGCGGCCGAAGACGCCCTCCATCGCCGAGACGTTGACGATGTGGGCCCGGCCGCTCGGCGCCTTCCTCGCGGCGTCGGCCATGGCCGGGCGCAGGGCACTGATGAGAATGAAGGGCGACGTGTAGTTGCACAGCTGGGTCTCGAGGAGCTCCACCGGGGAGATCTGCTCGATGGTCTGCACCCACGTGTTGCTGTCGACGACGTCCGGGACGAGGCCGCCCGCGTCGATGGCGGTGCCGTCGAGGTGCCGGGCGACGCTGGCGTTGCCCGCGACGAGCGCGAGGTCGGCGACCTGCTGCGCGTCCAGGCCGCTCGTGCCGACGGGCAGCGCGGCGAGGCCGTCGACGGCGCCGGAGTTGAAGGCGCCGATGACGGAGTGGGCGGGCAGCTCCCCGGCGGGCAGCGGCGCGCCCTCGCCGTCGACCAGCGCGGCGTAGGCGGAGGGCAGGCGGCGTACTGTCTGCGTCGCGTTGTTGATCAGGATGTCGAGCGGGCCCGCCGCGCTGACCTGCTCGGCGAGGGCCACGGCCTGCGCCGGGTCGCGCAGGTCGATGCCGACGACCTCAAGACGGTGCAGCCAGTCCGCCGAGTCGTCCATCGCCTTGAAGCGGCGGATGGCGTCCTTGGGGAACCGGGTGGTGATCGTCGTGTGGGCGCCGTCGCGCAGGAGACGCAGCGCGATGTACATGCCGATCTTGGCGCGGCCGCCGGTGAGCAGGGCGCGCTTGCCGGTGAGGTCGGCGCGGGCGTCGCGCTTGGAGCGGTTCAGGCGGGCGCAGTCCGGACAGAGCTGGTGGTAGAAGTAGTCGACTTCCACGTACCGCGTCTTGCAGGTGTAGCAGGAGCGCGGGCGCTGGAGTATCCCGGCGATCCGGCCCTCCTCCGTCTGCGAGGAGGGCAGCAGGCCCTCGGTCTCGTCGTCGATGCGCTGGGCGGAGCCGGTGGCGGTGGCTTCGGTGACGGCCTTGTCGTGGGCGGTCTTGGCGGCGCGGCGCTCCTGGCGGCGGCGCTGCTTCACCGTCCGGTAGATCCCGGCCGTGGCGCGGCGCACGGCGATCGCGTCCGGGTGGTCGACGTCGAGCTTGTCCAGCTCGTCGAGCACGCTGAGGCACAGGGCGAGACGGTCCGGGTCGATGCCGGGGCCGTACGCCACGTGCTCGGCGTGCCCCTCCTGGCTTTCGTCTGTCACCGTCATCGCCGCTGTCCTCGTTGTCCGTGCCACGGCGCATCCGGTCGTCCGCGGAACTCCAAAAGCGGAAGTTTACGTAGCGGTGGGCCCGGGAACCAAACCCGCTTCCCGTGCGCAGACCGCCACGAGTCCGGCGAGCTCGTCCCGCAGGCTCCGCGCGAGCAGCTCCAGGTCGGGCACGGCGGCGGCGTCCGCGACCAGTCCGTAGTGCACGCGTCCGCGGTAGGTGGAGACGGCGACGGCGAGGGCCTGGCCCCGGGCGAGGGGCGCGAAGGGGTAGACCTCCGTGAGGCGGCAGCCGCCGAGCCGCAGTCCGACGCCGGGCAGCGGAACGCTGGTGACGAGGATGTCGAAGAGCAGCCGGGCGGCCTGGGCGACGACGGGCCCGCCGATCCGGTGCCCGAGCGGGGGCACGTGTTCGGCGAGGAGCGCTACGGCTCCGGCGCCCCGCTCGGGGCCCGCGTCCTTGTTGCGGTCCATGGCGGCGCGCACGTCGCGCAGCCGGTCGAGCGGGTCCTCGCGGCCGACGGGGAGGCGGACGAGGTAGCCGGAGAGGCGGTTGCCCGGGGTCTTGGCGGTGCGGGGGCGGCGGCGGGAGACCGGGATGAGGGCGCGTGGCTCGACTCCCTCGCTGCAGTCACCGCGCTCGTCGAGCCAGCGGCGCAGGGCTCCCGCGACGACGGCGATCAGGACGTCGTTGACGGTGCCGCCGACCGTTTTGCGCACCTGGTGCACGTCGTCCAGGTCGAGGACGACGCCGGCGGTGCGGCGGGTGCCGGTGGCGGCCGAGGAGAGCGCGGCGCAGGAGCGTACGCCGAGTGCGGCGCGGGCCACGGAGGTGCCGATGCCGAGGGCCTGGCCGACCTCCGCGACGGTGCCGCGGACGCGGCCGGGCAGGGTGCGGGGGTCGAGGAGCGACCACGGGGAGGCGGCGGGGGCCGGGGGGCGCGGGCGGGAGGCGGGCAGGTCGACGGGGTCGAGGAGGGCGGCGCCGAGGGTGAGGGCGCGCAGGCCGTCGGCGAGCGCGTGGTGGAACTTGAAGAGGACGGCGAAGGAGGTGCCGTCGGCGCCCGGCAGGACGTGCGCCTCCCACGGCGGCCGGTCGCGCGCCACCGGACGCCGCATCAACTCCCCTGCCGCGGCGTGGAAGTCGGCCACGGGCGCCGTGAGCCGTATGTGTTCCAGGGGGTCGAAGGCGGGCACCGGCACGCGCATCGCGCCGCCGACGGGCAGCCAGACCGAACGTATCCGCATGCGCAGCCCCGGCACGGCCGCCGCGCGGGCCGCGAGGAGACCCGCGGCGCGGTCCGCCGTGTCGGGTCCGTCGGCCTCGAAGATGCCGAGGGCGCCCAGATGCATGGGGTGTTCGGCGGTCTCGATGTTCCAGAAGGCCAGGTCGAGAGGGACGAGCAGGTCGGAACTCTGAGCAGGCGTAGAAGTCACGGACTCGCTCTCGCGTCGAGGACGAAGACGATGCGGGGGATGACGAACGAGAAGTCAACCCTTCCGGGCGACTACGGTCAAGTACGATCAAGCTACGCTGAGTTAACAACGCATTAAGGCCGGACCCGCCCTCGATGTCCCCTTCGGTCGCGATGGGGCACGCCCGGGACGCCTTCAAACAACCTGCACATCGAATGTGCACTCCGGTCACGGAATTCGGGCCCCTCTCGCCGCGAATTTCCATGCATCGGCCACACGAGCCGCCCACCGACGGGAAAGTGTCCGATTTGTTGGAAGGAGTCGCTCCACATCCTCCATTCCCGTCTGTGAATGTTGTGAAGGAGCTGCCGCGACGCGGTGAACCCGCCTGCACGCAGCGGTGATACGCCGCCACAACCGCGCTGGGCGGTCACTCCGTCGATTGGATGTACGAGCTGCGAACGTGCTTTGATCCTGGCTCGCCGCGGAATTCGAATCCCCAGGTTCCGCGAGGGAAAACCCTGTGCACATTCATTGAGAAGGGCAGCTCACACCATGAACAACGTCCCCCAGGTCGAGACCCTCGAGATTTCCGACGCCGACCTCGACAACGTCTCCGGTGGCCTCGTCGCCGGTGTCGCGTCCAACGTCACCGGCACCGTTGACTCGATCGCCCCCGTCTCGGGCGTCGTCGCCGGCGTCGTCGGCACGGTCGAGGGTGCCACCGGCCTGAACACCGGCGCCGTCACCGGCCTCGCCGACGGCCTGACCGCCGGTCTCTGAGCTTTCCGCTCACAGACACGCCGCGTTGCGGGAGCCCCGGGACCTCAGGTTCCGGGGCTCTCGGACGCATCGGCACAGCAGCCCACGGCACTTCAGCCCACGGCCCACGCCCCAGTAAGGAAAGCGTTCCGTGCAGTTCCGCCAACAGGCCCTGTCCAAACTGCAGTCGCCCGAGGAACTCGACCTGCCGGTGCGCCACGCCCGTCCCCAGGGCCTGCTCGTCCTCGCCGTCACCCTCGTCGTCATGGCCGCATCCAGCGTCTGGGCCGTCACCGGTTCCCTCTCCTCGACGCTCCGCGCCCCCGGCATCCTCACCCACGGCCAGGGCAGTTACGTCCTGCAGAGCCCCGTCACCGGCCAGGTGACCCGCGTCATGGCCGAGGAGGGCGAACGGATCGACACCGGCGCCCCCGTACTGAAGGTCCGCACCGAGCGGGGCGACAAGGTCGTGCGCGCCATCGCCGCGGGCCGTGTGACCGCGCTCGTCGCCAGGATCGGCACCGTCGTCACCACCGGCGCCGACGTGGCGACCCTGGAACGTGTGGCGGGCACCGGCGACCCGCTGACGGCGATGCTCTACGTACCCGCCGACAGCGCGGCCACCGTGCCCGTCGGCGCAGCGGTCGACCTCACCGTCCAGTCCGTGCCCACCGAGCGGTACGGGACGCTGCGCGGCCGGGTGAAAGCGGTGGGCCGGGTCGCGCAGACCCGGCAGAGGATCACCGGTTTCCTCGGCGACCGGGAACTGGCCGGGCAGTTCACGAAGGACGGACCTCCCGTCGCCGTCCTCGTAGGGCTCGCCCCCTCCTCCGTCACCAAGTCCGGCTACGCCTGGTCGACCGCCGACGGGCCGCCCTTCGCACTCGACTCCATGACCCCGGCCACCGGCGCCGTCCACCTCGCCGAGCAGCGCCCGATCGATTGGCTGCTTCCGTGACCGCTCCCCACCCCTCCGCCGCGCACCAGCAGCAGCTGCCGCCGCCCGGCGGCCGCCGCAGGCACCGCCCCGAGGAGCCCCCGCGCCGCCGCCGCGCGGCACCGCGCCCCGCGTCGAAGGGCAGGCGCCCGAAGACCGTCCGCACGCCCACCGTCCTGCAGATGGAGGCCGTGGAGTGCGGCGCCGCCGCACTCGCCATGGTCCTCGCCCACCACGGACGGCACGTGCCCCTGGAAGAACTGCGCATCGCGTGCGGAGTCTCCCGCGACGGCTCACGTGCCAGCAACGTCCTGAAGGCGGCGCGCAGTTACGGCATGACGGCCAAGGGCATGCAGATGGAACCGGCCGCGCTCGCCGAGGTGAAGGCGCCCGCGATCCTCTTCTGGGAGTTCAACCACTACGTCGTGTATGACGGCATGGGGCGCCGCCTCGGTCGCCGCGGCGTGTACATCAACGACCCGGACAAGGGCCGCCGCTTCGTGCCGTCGGAGGACTTCGACACCAGCTTCACCGGTGTCGTCCTCGTCCTCGAACCCGGCGCCGGATTCAAGCCGGGTGGCCGCAGGCCCGGCGTCATGAAGGCGCTGCCCGCACGGCTGCGCGGCACCACGGGCACGATGCTCGCCGCACTCCTCGCCAGCCTGCTGCTGGTCGCGGTCGGCGCCGCGCTGCCCGCGCTCAGCAGAACGTACATCGACCTGTTCCTGATCGGCCATCAGACCTCGCTGCTGGGGGTCCTGTTCGCATCCATGGGAGCGACGGTCGCGCTCACCGCGGTGCTGACGTGGCTGCAACAGGCGAACCTGCTGCGCGGCCGCATCATCTCCTCGACCCTCGGCAGCGCCCGCTTCTTCCGCCACCTGCTGCGCCTGCCCGTCACGTTCTACGCCCAGCGCTCCCCCGCCGACCTCGTGCAGCGCCTCGCGTCCAACGACGCGGTCGCCGAAACCCTGGCGCGCGACCTCACGGCCGCAGGCGTCGACGGCATCGTCGTCCTCCTCTACGCGGCTCTCCTGTGGACGTACGATCCGCAGCTCACGCTCGTCGGAGTCGGCATCGCCCTGCTGAACATCGTGGCGATGCGCGTCGTCATCCGGCTGCGCGCCACCGGCACGCAGAAACTGCGCGCCGACAGCGCCAAGCTCACCAACACCTCGTACACCGGCCTGCAGTTGATCGAGACGATGAAGGCCACCGGCGGCGAGAACGGCTACTTCCGGAAGTGGGCGGGCCAGCACGCGACCACGCTGGAGGAGCAGCAGCGCCTCGGCGTCCCGAGCGCGTGGCTCGGTGTCGTCGCGCCGACCCTGGCGACTCTCAACAGCGCGCTGATCCTGTGGATCGGCGGTCTGCGCGCGGTCGAGGGGCATCTCTCGATCGGGCTGCTCGTCGCCTTCCAGGCCCTCGTCACCCGGTTCACCGCGCCGATCACCCGCCTCAACGGCGTCGCGGGCCGCATCCAGGACTTCGCCGCCGATGTCGCCCGCCTCAAGGACGTCGAGAACTTCCCCGTCGACACGCTGTACTCGCGCCCCGAGCCCGCCGCCGGCACACGCCGCCTCAAGGGGCACGTCACCCTGGAGAACATCACCTTCGGTTACAGCCCCCTCGACAAGCCGCTCCTGACCGGCTTCTCGCTGACGGTCGGGCCGGGGCAGCAGGTGGCGCTCGTCGGCGGCTCCGGCAGCGGCAAGTCGACGGTGTCGCGGCTGATATCGGGCCTCTACAGCCCGTGGGAGGGCACGATCCGCATCGACGGTCAGCGCCTGGAGGACATCCCGCGCGGCGCGCTGTCCTCCTCGGTGTCCTTCGTGGACCAGGACGTCTTCCTCTTCGAGGGCACGGTCCGTGACAACGTCGCCCTGTGGGACCCGTCCATTCCCGACGACGCGGTGGTGGCCGCACTTCAGGACGCCTGCCTGTACGAGGTGGTGGCCCGCAGGCCCGGCGGCATCCACGGCCGCGTGGAGCAGGACGGGCGCAACTTCTCCGGCGGGCAGCGCCAGCGCCTGGAGATCGCGCGGGCCCTGGTCCGCCGCCCCAGCATCCTCGTCCTCGACGAGGTCACCAGCGCCCTGGACGCCGAGACCGAACAGGTCATCATCGACAACCTGCGCCGCCGCGGCTGCGCCTGCGTCGTCATCGCCCACCGTCTGAGCACCGTGCGCGACAGCGACGAGATCGTCGTGCTCGACCACGGGCAGGTCGTGGAGCGCGGTCGCCACGAACACCTCGTCGCCGCCGACGGCCCCTACGCCGGCCTGGTCAAGGAGCATTGAGGTGACCTCCGTACCGGAACAGCACGCCTACCCGAGCGACACGGTCGCCGCCGCCTTCGACGCGCTCGGCACCCCGGTCGACTGCGCCGGGCTGCGCAGCGTGCACCTGGAGGGGCCGCAGGTGCTGTGGCTCGTCGTGGCGGGCGCCCTCGACCTGTTCGCCGTCGACGCCGCGCAGCAGGGCCACTGGCACTACCTCGGCCGTCTCGAACCGGGCACGCTGCTCCTCGGGCCGGTCGAGGGCCCCCAGCACACCCTCGTCGGCCGCCCCCTCCAGGGCTGCGAGCTGCGCCGCGTCCCGCTGCGCGAGCTGTACCGCCCGGACTACGGCGACACCTGGTCGTACGAACAGCAGTACCCGAGCCGGTACGACACCCAGGACGCGGCACTGAGCCTCCTTGAGCACGCCTTCGCCCTCGGCATCGGGCGCGGCCACCGCGTCCTGTTCGAGGCGCCGCTCGACGGCAGGACCGCGGGCGACGAGGTGGTGGCCGACGACGACATCCTGTGGATGCCGGTCGCGCCGGGCAGTGTGCAGTACGGCGCCGCCTACAGCGCCGAGGCCGCGGGCGATCTGCTGGTCGACGCCGCGATGTGGCAGCGGATGGTGAACCAGCAGTACCGGCTCCTGTCGACGCTCGACCGCTGGATCGAACGTCTGGAGCGGGCCCACGAGGACCGCACGGCGGCCGGCATCAAGGCGGGCGAGAGCGTCCGTGAGCAGGCCGACCGGACGCTGATCGCGTCCATCGGGCGTTCGGGGCGGCGCGGTGCGCGGCGCTCCGAACCGGGTGGTGGTCACGACGCGACGTACGCCGCCTGCCGCCTCGTCGCGCGGGCGGCGGGCATCACCCTGTCGGACACCGCGGACGGCGGAGCGGTGAGCGACCGCATCGATCCGGTGGAGCAGGTCGCGGTGGCGTCCCGGATCCGTACGCGGACCGTACGGCTCGACGGGCGCTGGTGGCGGGAGAACGCGGGGCCGCTCGTGGGGCACCGGGCGGCGAGCGGCGCGCCGGTCGCGCTGCTGTGGCGGCGCGGCGGCTACGAGTCGGTACATCCGACGTCCGGGCGGCGCACCCGTGTCGACGCGGCCAACGCCGACGAGTTCGAACCGCAGGGCGTGATGTTCTACCGCCCTTTGCCCGAACAGCCGTTGACGCTCGGTCGGCTGTTCCGTTTCAGCCTGCGCGGCACCGGCGGCGACGTCCGGAACCTCGTACTCGCCGGTCTGGTGACCGTGGCGATCGGCGCGCTGGTGCCGATCGCCACGGGACAGGTGCTCGGGGTGTTCGTGCCGAACGCCGAGAAGGACCTCATCGCGCAGGTGTCCCTGGCCGTCATGGTCGCCGGCATCGTCTCGGCGGCGTTCATGCTGCTCCAGAACCTCACCGTGCTGCGGATGGAGGGGCGGATGGAGAGCACGCTGCAACCGGCGGTCTGGGACCGGCTGCTGCGGCTGCCCACGCGCTTCTTCGCCGAGCGCTCCACGGGTGAGCTGGCGAGCGCGGCGATGGGCGTCAGCGCCATCCGCCGGGTCCTGTCGGGCATCGGCCCCGTCGCGCTCCAGGCCGGTTCGGTCGGCGCGATGAACCTGGTCCTGCTGCTGTTCTACAGCGTCCCCCTCGCCCTGGCCGCACTGGGCATGCTGACCGTCATCGCCGCCGTGTTCCTCACCCTCGGCCTCTGGGAACTGCGCTGGCAGCGGCGGCTCGTGGAGCTCGGCAACAAGCTCAACAACCAGGCGTTCCAGACGCTGCGTGGGCTGCCCAAGCTCCGCGTCGCGGGGGCGGAGAGCTTCGCGTACGCCGCGTGGGCGGGTGAGTTCGCGCGCAGCCGGGAGCTGCAGCAGCGGGCCGGGCGCATCAAGAACGTCACGACGGTCCTCAACGCGGTCTACCTGCCGCTCTGCACACTCGTCATGTTCGTGCTCCTCGCCGGTCCGGCGCGCGGCAGCCTGACCGCGGGCGAGTTCCTCACCTTCAGCACCGCCGTGACGATGCTCCTTTCGTCCGTCACGCAGCTCACCGGCGCGCTGATCTCGGCGGCTTCGGTGCTGCCGATGTTCGAGCAGATCAAGCCGGTGCTCGACGAGGCTCCGGAGGTCGGGTCCGGCAGTACGCAGCCGGGCGAGCTCCAGGGCGCCATCGAGGCCCGCGGCGTCTCCTTCCGCTACACCGACGACGGCCCGCTCGTCCTCGACGACGTGTCGCTGTCGATCCGGCCCGGCGAGTTCGTGGCCGTCGTCGGACCGAGCGGCTGCGGCAAGTCGACGCTGCTCCGCCTCCTGATCGGCTTCGACGAGCCGGTCTCGGGCAGTGTGCTGTACGACGGACAGGACCTGGCGGCCCTGGACCAGTCGGCGGTGCGCCGCCAGTGCGGTGTGGTCCTGCAGAACGCGCAGCCGCTCACCGGATCCATCCTCGACTGCATCTGCGGCGCCGAGTCGTACACGCAGGAAGAGGCGTGGGAGGCCGCGGCGATGGCGGGGCTCGCCGAGGACATCAAGCGCATGCCGATGGGTCTGCACACGATGCTGTCGGGCGGCGGTGCGGTCTCCGGCGGCCAGCGCCAGCGCCTGATGATCGCCCAGGCCCTGATCCGCCGCCCCCGTGTCCTCTTCTTCGACGAGGCGACGAGCGCCCTGGACAACGAGACACAGCGCACGGTCATCGACAGCACCCGCGCCCTCCAGGCCACCCGCGTCGTGATCGCCCACCGCCTCTCCACGGTCATGGACGCCGACCGTGTCATCGTCATGTCGGAGGGCCGCGTCGTCCAACAGGGCCCGCCCGCCCAGCTGTTGGCCGATACGGGCGGGCGGCTGCACGAGTTGGTGCGGCGACAGATGCGGTGAACTACGGGGCGACGCTCTCGACCGGCTGCCGCAGGACGGTCTTCAACTTCTCGGGAGCGGTCCTGCGAGGGTCACTGAGGTAGATCTCGTGGTGCAGCCCCGTGGGCCGCAGGCCGTTGGCGGCGAGATAGGCGTGGTGCAGCTCGTGCAGCACGGGCGCCTCGTCGTCGTAGGAGCCGATGTGCAGCATCTGGGCGCTGCGGCCTTCGTGCAGGGTGAAGTGCCGGACCCGGGAGATCGCGGGGAGTTTCTTCTTGACCAGGGCGGCCTGTCCGGCGTCCTCGATCATCTCCTTGCCGACCCAGGGCGGCATGCTGATGAGCATCGTCCAGCTCCACGTGTCCTTGGCCCCACTCCTGAACGCCTCGGGCGTGTCCGCCCACCAGAGCCCTTCCAGCGGTGCGACGACGAAGTCGCCGTCCGCCGTGCGCTTGGCCGCGAACTTCAAGGTGTAGGCGACCGTGTAGAGGGCCTCGACCGCTTCGGTGTAGGCGGGCGCCGTGTTCGGGTTGCCCGCGCCGTCGACGGCGATGAACTGCTGCTCGGGCACGTCGACGATCGACCACTCCCTGTTCTTGGGCGCGTAGAACTCTTTCCGGTCGCGCTTGACGTCGTACGGCGCCATGGGTGCCTCACTTCCTCTCGCCCCGCACCATCCTGCCCCGTGAGGGCCCCATGGTCCCCGGCCCGCCGAGACAGCGGGCCGGGGGCCCTGGGCTCAGGAGGTCGTGCAGCCCGGCACCGTGGGCTGTGACGCGTCACGGATCAGCGCTTCGTGTGCCGCCTTCACCCGCTTCACGTCCGGCTTGACGACCTTGCGGTCGTAGGTGAGCAGGCCGTTCAACTCGCCTTCCACGTCAGTGATCTGCGTGTAGACCGCGCCGCTGTTGCCCTTGCAGACGAGGGAGCGCACTTCGCCGAGTTTGGCGATGTAGTCGTCCGTGTACGTCGCCGGGTCCACGTCGACGTAGCTCTGCTGGACGGACCAGGCGTGGCCGGGCACCGCGAGTCCGAGGCCGCCGTACTCGCCGGCCACCAGGGCCCGCCTGCCGTCCGGGCGCGGTGGGATGGCCGGGCTCGGGTAGCCGTGCTCGTCCATGATGTCGCCGGTGCCTCCGTCGGCCCCCAGGTTGAGCCCCGACATGTTGTTGACCAGCCGTGTCGGGTCCCAGGCCTTGGCCTGCTCGGCGACGCGACCGATGTCGTACTGGCCCCAGCCCTCGTTGAAGGTCACCCACATGACGATGGACGGGCTGCTCGCGTGCTCGTCGATCATCTGCTTCATCTCGCGCTCGTACTGGGCGCGGGCGGCCGTGTCCGGGGTGCGTCCCGCCTCCATCGAGGGCATGTCCTGCCAGACGAGGAGACCCAGCTTGTCGGCCCAGTAGAACCAGCGGTCCGGTTCGACCTTGATGTGCTTGCGGACCGAGTTGAAGCCCATCTCCTTGTGCATCTTCAGGTCGTACGCGAGGGCTTCGTCGCTGGGTGCGGTGTGCAGGCCGTCCGGCCAGAAGCCCTGGTCGAGCGTGGCCATGAGGAAGACGGGCTTGCCATTGAGGATCGTGCGCGGGGTGCCGTTCACCTTCTCCACGGCGATGGAGCGCATGCCGAAGTAGCCGGTGACACGGTCGCTGCCGACCCGGACCCGGAGGTCGTAGAGGAACGGGTCGTCCGGCGACCAGAGGCGGGGGTCGGTGATCTTCAGCTTGAGCGGCTTTCCGGTGCGTCCGCTGAGCTCGGCGACCTTCTTCTTGCCCTCGTACGCGGTCGCCGTGACCGGCACGCCGTCGCGCACACCCCGGGCCTCGACGGTGACCTGCTTGTTCGCGACGTCCGGTGTGATCTTGAGGGAGTCCGCGTGGTCGGCGGCCACCGGCTCCAGCCACACGGTCTGCCAGATGCCGGACGACGGGGTGTACCAGATGCCGCTGGGGTCCAGGCGCTGTTTGCCGACGGGCGGGTTCGCGCCGTTGTCGGCGTCCGTCGGGTCGTACACGCCGACGATGAGTTCCTGGGTGCGTCCCGGCTTCAGCGCTTCTGTGACGTCGGCGGTGAACTTGTCGTAGCCGCCCTTGTGTTCGGTGACCTTGCGGCCGTTGACGTACACCTCGGACTGCCAGTCGACTGCGCCGAAGTTGAGGTTGAGCCGCTTGCCGTCGCCGATCCGCCAGTTCTCGGGGACGGTGAAGGTGCGGCGGTACCACATGCGGTCCTCGTGCCGCTCGATGCCGGAGAGCTGGGACTCCACCGGGTAGGGGACGAGGATCTTCTCCTTGAGGTCCTTGCCGACCGGGGGCTTCTCGCCCTCTTCGGCGGCGGCGAACTGCCAGGAGCCGTTCAGGTTCTGCCAGTCCTTGCGCTTCAGCTGCGGCCGCGGGTACTCGCGGTGGGCGTTGCCCGGGGTGACGTCGTCGGCCCACTTGGTGCGCAGCTGGTGCCGGGAGTGGTTGGGGCCGCTGGTCCAGAACTGGTTGACGGCGTCCCCGTCTTTGCCGTTCAGGCCGCCCTTTCCGTCGTAGCGGAGGTCGGCGAGGCCGGGCGCGTTCCCGGTCTTGTTGCCGACGACGGGTTCCTTCAGGCCGACGAGCAGACTGCGCTCGTCGGCGGGGTCGGCCTTGACCGTGCCGAGCGGCCATTTGGCGCCGCCGATGACGGCGTCGAGGTGATCGGTGAGGCCCGCGGGCGGTGCGGCGAGCTTCTGGGCGAAGTCGAGCTTGAGGCTGCGGCCGTCCCTGAGGACGGTGGCGTTGATGGCGCCGTCGTAGTCGAAGTCCGCGGGGATGCGCAGCGCGGTGCGCGGGACGGCCTTCTTCTCGCCGCCGGGCGGGGTCCACTTGAGGCGCAGGTTGGAGCCACCGTAGTGCTCGAAGTACTCGACCTTGATGTCGTAGGCCTTTCCCGCCGTCAACTCGACCGGTTTCGAGGTCTGTTCCCTGTCCCAGTCGTCCTGCCAGTGGTCGATGGCGATCTTGCCGTCCACCCAGAGGCGGAAGCCGTTGTCACCGATCATCGAGAAGGTGGTGGAGCCGGTCTTCTCGGGCACGATCCGGCCCGTCCAGCGGACGCTGACGTCGTCGGCCTGCCCGGTGGTGGCCTTGAGGCGGGGTTCGAGGTTGCCGAAGTCGATGTTCGGGTCGAGTCCGGTGGCCTTGAGCTCGTCGAAGTCGAAGGCTCCCGGGGCGGACTGGGTGAAGTACTCGCCCTTGAGTCCTTGGATCTCGACGGGGTCGTCGGCGGCGGTCGCGGTGGGGACCGCGGTGAGTCCGGCGACGCCGAGGGCGCCCGCGAGGAGCAGGGCGAGGGGTCGGCCCAGGTGTGCGGGGCGTCCGGGATGTCGTCTGAGGCGCACGGATCCTCCTTGGTGAGGAAGGGTGGCGGCTTGTCGCTGCAGTCGGTACAACGAGTCTGTACAACGTTGGAAGGAACGACAGTTGGCATGACAGCACGCGTCACGGCGCGCTGTCCAGGGTCATGACAAACGCCCCGGAGGGCCGGGGCGGCCACCGACGCAGGGAGATCCAGTGCGGGTTAGCCTCAAGGACGTCGCGGAGCGCGCGGGCGTCTCGATCAAGACCGTCTCGAACGTGGTGAACAAGTATCAGCACGTCACCCCGGCGATGCGGGCCCGCGTCCAGGAAGCCATCGACGAGCTCGGCTACCGACCCAACTTGACGGCGCGTCACCTGCGCAAGGGCCGGACCGGGATCATCGCGCTCGCCGTCCCCGAGCTGGGCAACCCGTACTTCGCGGAGCTCGCGGGCGCCGTCATCGACGCGGCGGCCGAGCACGACTTCACGGTGCTGCTCGACCACACCCGCGGCGAGCGCGAGCAGGAGGTGCTGGTCAGCCAGGGTTTCCGGGCCCGCGTGATCGACGGCCTGATCCTCAGCCCGCTGGAGCTGGAGGCGGAGGACCTGCGGGCCCGCGAGGACGACGTGCCGCTGGTGCTGCTCGGCGAGCGGAGCTACGACCTGGACTACGACCACATCGCGATCGACAACATCGCCGCGAGCCGCACCGCGGTGCGCCACCTCATCGGACGCGGCCGTACCTCCATCGCCTACCTGGGCGCCCGCACGGACTCCGCGAACCGCCCCGCCCATCTGCGACTCCAGGGCTGGCGCGAGGAGTTGGCGGCAGCCGGGATCTCCGCACCGGAGAGCCTGGTGGGCCCGGTGGGCGGCTGGGACCGGTGGGACGGCGCGAAGGCGATGGCGCGGATGCTGGACGCGGGGGTGCGGCCCGACGCGGTGTTCGCGTACAACGACCTGGTGGCGATCGGAGCGATGCGCGTGCTGCACGAGCGGGGCCTGCGGGTGCCGTGGGACGTGGCGGTGGTGGGTTTCGACGACATCGCGGAAGGGCAGTTCGGAGCCGTCACGCTGACCACGGTGGCACCGGACAAGCAGGCCATCGCGCGTCTCGCGGTCGAGTCGCTGCTGGCCAAACTCGCTCATCCGGAACGGACCGGCGGACGTGAACTGGTCGCCGACTTCCGGCTGGTGGAGCGGGAGAGCACGCTGGGCAGGCGCTGAACGCGAGTCGCACGGACCGGGCGATCGGCGTCCCCGAGAAGAGTGCGCGGAGGGTTTACAGCCTTCTTTCAACGATGTAAAAAGCTCCCCGTACCGCCGAGTTGACCGCAAGTGCCGTCTCTCCCGTGAGCGCTCTCAGCGCCGGGGCCGTGCCGTTTGGGGATCCAATGAAGCCGACCACTCCTCTCCGCCGTACCTCCGCGAGGACGCTCGTCGCCACCGGTCTCGCCGCGAGTCTCCTGTTCGCCGCCGGGTGCGCGAAGTCCGAGGACGACGATTCCGCCGAGGAAAGCGCTGCTTCGCAGGACCGGGCCGACGCCGGTCAGGAGGTCGCGTCGGACGGCGACGCCGGCGGCAAGACCTGCGCCATCGACGCGTACGGCGGCAAGAAGCTCGACCTGAGGAACGCCACCGTCGGCTTCTCGCAGTCCGAGAAGGAGGCCAACCCGTTCCGCATCGCGGAGACGGCGTCCATCAAGGCCGAGGCCGAAAAGCGCGGCGTCAAGCTGCTCACCGCCAACGCGCAGTCGCAGTTCTCCAAGCAGATCAGTGACGTACAGGACCTGATCGCCAAGGGCGCCGACCTGCTCGTCATCGCTCCCCTCAACTCCGACGGGTGGGAGCCGGTGCTGCGCGCCGCGGGCGCCAAGCACATCCCGATCGTCACCATCGACCGCAAGATCAACGCGACGGCCTGCAAGGACTACGTGAGCTTCATCGGCTCCGACTTCGTCGAGCAGGGCAGGCGTGCCGCGGACCGCATGATCGAGACGACCGGCGGCAAGGGGAAGATCGCGATCCTGCTCGGCGCCGCGGGCAACAACGTGACCACCGAGCGCACCAGGGGCTTCGAGGACCGGATCAAGGAGAAGGCCCCCGACCTGCAGGTCGTCTTCAAGCAGACCGGCGAATTCGCGCGGGAGAAGGGCCAGCAGGTCACCGAGCAGCTGATCCAGTCCAAGCCCGACATCACGGGGATCTACGCCGAGAACGACGAGATGGGCCTCGGCGCCGTGAACGCGCTCAGGGGCGCGGGCAAGAAGGCCGGCGACGTGAAGATCGTGACGATCGACGGGACGAAGGGCGCGGTGCGCGGCATCGTCGACGGCTGGATCGACGGCGTCATCGAGTCCAACCCCCGCTTCGGCCCGCTCGCCTTCAAGACGCTTGACGCGTTCACCAAGGGCGAGAAGGTGTCGCAGGACATCGTCATCAGGGACAGCGCGTACACCGAGGACAACGCCAAGGCCGACCTCGGCAAGGCCTACTGACATGTTGTCGGTGACCGGTCTGTCGAAGACCTTCCCGGGTGTGCGCGCCCTGGACGGCGTCGACTTCACCGCACGCGCGGGCGAGGTGCACGCGCTGATCGGTGAGAACGGCGCGGGCAAGTCCACGCTCATCAAGGTCCTGACGGGGGTGTACGCGCCGGACGCGGGCGAGATGACGTACGACGGGACGCCGGTGCGGTTCGCCACCCCGCTCGAAGCGCAGCACGCGGGCATCTCCACCATCTACCAGGAGGTCAACCTCGTCCCCCTGATGAGCGTGGCCCGTAACCTGTTCCTCGGCCGCGAGCCCCGCGGCCGCCTCGGCCTCATCGACTTCGGCCGGATGCACCGCGAGGCCGATGAAGCGCTGCGCGGCCTCGGCGTCCGTGTCGACGTGCGTCGCCCACTGCGCGAACTCGGCCTCGGCGCGCAGCAGATGGTGGCGCTGGCCCGCGCGGTCGCGGTCGACGCGCGCGTCGTCGTGATGGACGAACCGACGTCGTCCCTCGAACCGCGCGAGGTCCGGACCCTGTTCGGCGTGATCCGCATGCTGCGCGAGCAAGGCATCGCGGTGATCTATGTCAGCCACCGCCTCGACGAGTTGTACGAGGTGTGCGACGCCGTCACCGTGCTGCGCGACGGTCAGGTGGTGCACACCGGCCCGCTCGCCGAGCTCGACCGGCTGCGGCTCGTCGCGCTGATGCTGGGCCGCGAGATCCAGGACGTACGGGAAGAGGGCCTCACCCGGTTCACGGGTGCGCACGAGGCGAACACCGAACCCGTGCTGTGCGCGGAGGAGTTGACCGCCCGGCACCGGCTGCACGGTGTGTCGGTCACCATTCGCCCCGGGGAGGTGGTGGGACTCGGCGGGCTGCTCGGCTCGGGCCGCAGCGAGACCGCGAAGGCCATCGCCGGGGCTCTGTCGACCGACTCCGGAACGGTCGCGATCGGCGGCACCCGCATCCGTACCGGCTCCACACCCGCCGCCATCCGCGCCGGCATCAGCCTGCTCCCCGAGGACCGCAAGGCGGAGGGCATCGTCCCCGGCCTCTCGGTCCGCGACAACATCGCCCTGGCCGCGCTCCCCCGTCTCTCCCGCCTCGGCCTGGTCGACGAACGCGCCATCGACGGCATCGTCGACACCTTCGTCGAGCGCCTGCGCATCAAGGCGTCGAGCCCGCACCAGAAGGTCGGCGAACTCTCCGGCGGCAACCAGCAGAAAGTGCTGCTCGCCCGCTGGCTCGCGATGCACCCCAAGGTCCTGCTGCTCGACGAGCCCACCCGCGGCATCGACATCGGAGCCAAGGCCGAAGTGCAGGCCTTGGTCGCCAGTTGGCGTCGGACGGCCTCGGCGTGCTCCTCATCTCCTCGGACATGGACGAGCTCGTCGAGGGCTCGGACCGCGTGATCGTCCTCAAGGACGGCACGGCCGTCGCGGAACTCACCGGCACCGCCGTGACGGAGGAGAACCTGCTGCGCGCCATGGCGACGGACCCCGCGAAGTCGGACGCATGACCCACCACGACGACCGGCAGAAGAGCGCACCGGCCCCGCACCCACGGAGCTCCCCATGACCGACCTCGCCCTCGGCCGCACGGCCGCCGACCGCGACCGCCTCCTGCGCCTCCTCCAGAACTACGGCGTCTATCTGGGCGTCGCCGTCCTCCTGCTCGTCAACATCGCCTTCACCCCGCACTTCCTCTCCGGCGAGAACTTCCGCACCCAGGCCGTCCAGGTCGCCCCCGTCCTCGTCGTGGCGCTCGGCATGGCCCTGGCCATCGGCAGCGAGGGCGTCGACCTCTCCGTCGGCTCGGTGATGGCGCTCTCCACCTCCCTCGTCTCCCTCTACCTCGGGTACGGGATGTGGGTCGCCCTCGTCGTCGCGCTGCTCGGCGGCATGGCCGTCGGCCTCGCCAACGGGTCGCTGATCGCATTCATCGGCGTACAGCCCATCGTGGCGACGCTCGCCCTGATGGTCGCGGGCCGCGGCCTCGCCCTGGTCCTCCTCCCCCAGCTCAAGGACGTCCGCGACCCGACGATGGCGTCGCTCGGCTCGGGCGACCTGCTCGGCATCCCGTACCTGGTCCTCATCGCTGCGGCCCTCGCCCTGCTCGTCGCCTTCGTCGTGCGGCGCACCACGTTCGGCCGGCAGCTCCTCGCCATCGGCGACAGCCGCCCGGCCGCGCTCCTCGCGGGCCTGCCGGTGCGGCGCGTCCTCATCACCGTGTACGTCGTCTGCGGCGCCCTCGCCGCGCTCGCCGGGGTCCTCGCGACCGCGCGCCTGAGCGCCAGCGACCCGACGTCGCTCGGCAACCTGATGGAACTCTCCGCGATCACCGCGGTGGTGGTCGGCGGCACCCCGCTGAGCGGCGGACGCGTCCGCATCGGCGGCACCGTGGCCGGCGCGGTCCTCATCCAGCTGCTCACGGCCACGCTCATCAAGCACGACCTGCCGCCGTCGTGGACGCAGATCGCCCAGGCAGTGGTGATCGTCCTGGCGGTCTGCGCGGCACGCGAGAGGGGCGAGCGATGACCATCGACACGAAGAGCCCGGCGGATCCCACGGACCCCACCGCTCAGGAGGAACAGGCCGCGGGCCCCTCCCGCTCGGAGCGGCTGAGCGCCCTCGCGCAGCAACACGGCGCGCTCGTCACCCTGATCGTCGCGGTGGCCGCCGCGTCCGTCGGCTTCGACACGTTCATGACGGCCGACAACATGGAGAACATGGCGGTGTCCTCCGCGTTCCTCGCGGTGGTCGCGCTCGGCATGACGTTCGTCATCGTCACCGGCGGCATCGACCTGTCGGTCGGCTCGCTGTTCGCCCTCGGCGGGGTGCTCGCCGCCTGGGGTTCGCGGTACGGCACGGCCGTGGCGCTGCTCCTGCCCCTCGCGGTCTGCGGCCTCATCGGTCTCGTCAACGGCATGCTGATCGCCCGCGCGCGGCTCGCGCCGTTCATCGTGACGCTCGCGGCGATGCTGGCGGCCCGCGGCCTCCTCCTGTCGGTGACGGACGAGGGGTCCAGGACGTACCTGGTCGACAAGGACTCCTTCTTCGCGACGCTCGGGCAGGGCAAGGTGCTCGGGATCGGCGCCCCGGTCTGGATCACGGTCGCGCTGTTCGTGGCGGGCGCGGTGGTGCTGCGCCGCACCCGGTTCGGCCAGTACGTGTACGCGGTCGGGGGCAACGAGGACGCGGCGGCGCTGATGGGCGCCCCCGTGGCCCGTACGAAGATCGCCGTCTACACGGTGTCGGGGCTCTGCGCGGGGCTCGCCGGGGCCCTCAACGCAGCGTGGCTGGTCTCCGGTGTGACGATCCTCGGCTCCGGCATGGAGCTGGAGGCGATCTCCGCGGTCGTCATCGGCGGCACGCTGCTCACCGGCGGCTTCGGGTTCATCAGCGGGTCACTGGTGGGGGTGCTGCTCCTCAAGGTCATCCAGAACGTCATCAACCAGATCGGCTCGCTCGACTCCGCCTACCAGCAGGTGGTCAGCGGGGCGTTCCTGGCGGTCGTGGTGGTCGCGCAGACGTGGCTGGGGCGCAGGCGCAGGGTGCTGTGAACGTGGACCCGGAGGTCACATCGGTACGGTCTGGCCCTTGCCCAGGGCGATCACGCCGCCCTTGGACACCGTGTACAGCTCCTCGTCGCGGTCCGGGTTGACGCCGATCGTCGCGCCCGGCGGTACGTCGACGTTCTTGTCGAGGACAGCGCCCCGCACGACCGCGCCGCGCCCGATCCGTACGTTGTCGTGCAGCACGGAGCCCTGGACGACGGCCCCCTCCTCGACGGTCACGCCGGGCGAGAGGACGGAGCGGGTGACCTGGCCGCGGATGACGCAGCCGGGGCTGACGATCGACTCGCCCGCGATGCCGCCCGCGCAGAACTTGGCGGGCGGCAGGCCGTCGGAGTGGGTGTAGATGGGCCAGCGGCGGTTGTCCAGGTTGAAGACCGGCTGGTCGGAGATGAGGTCCATGTGGGCTTCGTAGTACGAGTCGAGGGTGCCGACGTCACGCCAGTAGCCGTGGTCGCGCGGGGTCTCGCCGGGGACGTGGTTGCCGTCGAAGTCGTACACCTGCGCCATGCCGCGCTCGGTGAGCAGCGGCAGGATCGAGCCGCCCATGTCGTGCGCCGAGTGCTCGTCCTCGGCGTCCTGCTGGAGGGCGTCGACGAGGGTCTTGGTGGTGAACAGGTAGTTGCCCATGGAGGCGTAGACCTCGTTCGGCGAGTCGGGCAGTCCCGGTGGGTCGGTGGGCTTCTCCAGGAAGCGCTCCACCTTCGTCCCGTCGCGTCCGGGGGTGATGATGCCGAACGACGACGCGTCGGCGCGCGGCACCCTGATCCCCGCGACGGTCACCGCGGCGCCGTTCTCGATGTGCTGCTGCAGCATGTGGCGCGGGTCCATGCGGTAGACGTGGTCGGCGCCGAACACCGCAATGTAGTCGGGCTGTTCGTCGTGGACGAGGTTGAGGGACTGCAGGATGGCGTCGGCGCTCCCGGAGAACCAGCGTGGGCCCAGGCGCTGTTGCGCGGGCACCGGGGTCACGTAGTTGCCGAGCAGGCTCGACATGCGCCAGGTCGTCGTCACGTGCCGGTCGAGCGAGTGCGACTTGTACTGCGTCAGGACGCAGATGCGCAGGATGTCGCCGTTGACGAGGTTGGAGAGCACGAAGTCGACGAGGCGGTAGGTGCCGCCGAACGTGACCGCTGGTTTGGCCCGGTCGGCGGTGAGCGGCATCAGCCGCTTCCCCTCCCCGCCCGCGAGCACGATTCCGAGCACCGAAGGTCCACCGCGCATGCGTGCCCCCTACTTGTCGGACGTGTGGCTATCTGTCGGCGTGCAGGATCTCCTCGTACACCTCGACCGTGCGCCGGGCGACCGTGTCCCAGCCGAACTCCCTGAGCACGCGGTGGCGTCCGGCCCTGCCCATCGCGCCGGACCGCTCCGGGTCGGTGGCCAGCCTGTTCATGAGCAGCCCGAGGTCGTGCTCGAAGTCGGCGGGGTCGCTCTCCCGGTACGGCGCGAGCAGTCCTGTCGTGCCGTCGCTCACGACTTCCGGGATGCCGCCGACCCGTGAGGCGACGACGGCGGTGCCGCACGCCATCGCCTCCAGGTTGACGATGCCGAGGGGTTCGTACACCGAGGGGCACACGAACACCGCCGCGTGCGTGAGGAGTTGGATGATCTGCGGCCGCGGCAGCATCTCGGGGATCCACTGGACGCCCGCCCGTTTCCGGCTCAGCTCCTCGAAGAGCGTGCGGAACTCACGGTCGATCTCGGGGGTGTCCGGTGCTCCGGCGCACAGGACGAGCTGCACGTCGCGGTCCAGCTTCCGTGCGGCGCGCAGCAGGTGCGGGACGCCCTTCTGCCGGGTGATGCGTCCGACGAACAGGACGTAGGGCCGGTCGAGGTCGACGCCGAGGCGTTCCAGGACGTCGGTGCCGGGGTCGGGCCGGTAGAGGTCGGCGTCGATGCCGTTGTGGACGAGGTGGACCTTGGCCGGGTCGATGGCGGGGTAGCAGGCGAGGATGTCCTCGCGCATCGCGCCGGACACCGCGATGACGGCGTCGGCGGCCTCGGCCGCGGTTCGCTCGGCCCAGCTGGACAGGGCGTATCCGCCGCCCAGTTGCTCGGCCTTCCAGGGGCGCAGGGGCTCCAGGGAGTGCGAGGTCATGACGTGCGGGACGTCGTGGAGCAGCTTGCCGACGTGCCCGGCGAGGCTCGCGTACCAGGTGTGGGAGTGGAGCAGTTCGCGTCCGGCGAGCGACGCCGCCATGGACAGGTCGACGGAGAAGGTGCGCAGTGCGTCGTTCGCGCCGTCGAGCGCGGGCCACGCCTGGTGGCGCATGAGCCCGTTGGAGGTGCCCTCCCCCCAACAGTGCACGTCGAGGTCCGTGAGGGAGCGCAACTCCCGTGCGAGGAACTCGACATGGACGCCCGCTCCGCCGTAGACGTCCGGTGGATACTCCCGGGTGAGCAGCCCCACCTTCACGTAGCACCCTCCGTCGTCCGCCCGATGTCGGCCGCGCCACCTCATGGTCACCCAGACGCGGCCCCGGGGGAAGACCGCTGCGGCGCCCGTTCGAAGCAGCAGTCGCCGCACAGCCCGCCGCTGGGGCACCGGTAGTACAGGCAGCAGCTGCGTCGCCGGAAGGCGGTGCCCCGCAGGGTGCCGGTGCCGCGCAGGCCGGGGTGGTCGAAGAGCTCGTGGGCCAGCGCGAGTGCCCGCTCCCCGACGTCCTGGCGCCCCGACCGCCGTGCCCAGCCGTGGAGTTCGCGTGCCGCCCCCGCGAGCGCCGACCCCGCGTTGCCCCACAGCAGCCCGGCGGAGATCCGGTACCGGGCCCGCAACGCGGCGGACAGCGACGCCAGATGGCCGTGTTGCACCACCTCCCGTACGGTCGCGGCATCACCCGGCAGCAGACGCACCTCCGTGAGCCACAGGTCGTCGGGCGAGGTGCCGTCCGCGTCCCAGTGCAGCAGCGCGGGGTCGAGGTCGGGCACCCGCCCGTACAGCGCGGCGGAGCCGAGCGTCACGGACCAGAGCCGGGCGGCGAGCCCCAGCTGTGCCACGGACACCGCGATGCGGTCCTCGGGGGCACCGAGTCTGCCCGCCACCTTGCGGACGCGGAAACCGATCGGATCACCGGATTCCGGTACCGCGGGCCGCTCCGCGTACACCTCGGTGAACGGCTTCGCGACGCCGGGCGGCGGACCCGCGCGCAGGGCGAAGAAACCGCCGACGGAGCCGAGTTCTTCGAGGTCGATGAGGGTGGTCACGACAGAAGTACACCAAGCGCGACCGCACGACCCGACCCCGGGGTCCGCCGTGAGGTCACTCTGCGCACCTGGGGGATAACCCCTCCGGGGGAGGACTTCGGCAAGGTCGTACTCCATCGGTAGTAGGACGGATTGCCTGCTCAAGTACGACGACGTGGAGGCGTTCCGGCGTCATCGTTGTCATCATGGAAGCAGACCGTTCGCCAGACCGGGTCCACCGGACGCACCGCACCCCGCGGAGCACCTCATGAGTGCTTTGGCACTGTCCGTGCTGCTCTCCCTCGTCTCAGCCGTCGCGTACGCGGGCGGGGCGATCCTCCAGGAGCGCGTGGCGGCGACGACTCCCGGACAGCGGTACGCACCGCTGCGCCGCGGCGCCTGGTGGGTCGCGATCGCCCTCAACGGCCTCGGTGCCCTGCTGCACGTGGTGGCGCTGGCCTACGGCCCGCTGAGCGTCGTCCAGCCGCTCGGCGCGCTGACCATCGTCTTCGCCCTGCCCATGGCCGCCGTGTTCGTACGCCGCCGGGCCGGGGCCACCGCCTGGCGGGGCGCGCTCATGGCGACGGTGGGGCTCGCCGGGCTCCTCTCGCTCACCTCGACGTCCGACTCACAGACGCTGGCCGGCGCCGAGCGCGTCGTCCTCGCCCTGGTCACGGGCGGCGGTGTGCTCGGCCTGATGGCGGCGGCGCACGCGGCGCACCGGCACCCGGTGATGCGCAGCGTGCTGCTGGCCTGCGCGGCGGGTGGCGCCTTCGGCATCGCGTCCGTCTTCACGAAGACGGTGGCGGTCGACCTGGACGAGAACATCGCCGTGGTCGAGCAGCTGCCCAGTCTCGCCGTGATCGCCGTCCTCGCGGCGGCCGGCGTGCTGCTCTCGCAGGCCTCGTACCGCGGCGCGGGCCTCGCGGCGCCGCTGTCGACGGTGACCGTGGTGAACCCGGTCGTCGCGGCGGCGGTCGGTCTGACCCTGTTCGGAGAATCCTTCCGCCACGGCGCCACGGGCACGGTCCTGGCGCTCGGCAGCGGGGTCGTGGCCGCGTGCGGCCTGATCCTCCTCACGACGGAGCGGATCGCGCGGGAGACGTCGACGGTGACGGTGGCGCAGGGGGGCCCTTCACCCGCCGGGGCGACGGGCTCGCAGCCGCCCTCGCAGTCGCCTTCGCAGGGGGATCCGGAGCCGAGCCCCGCCACCGCGGGCGGGCTGCCCGCGGTGCCCTCTCAGCAGCCCGTGTCGGCCCACCGCAGGACGCGGACGCGGCACCCCGGGCGCCGCGAGCGCATGGTGTCCTGACGTCTCAGATGCGTACGCCGCGGGCCCGCAGGTAGGCGAGCGGGTCGATGTCGGAACCGAAGCCGGGCCCCGTCCGCACCTCGAAGTGCAGATGCGGGCCCGTGCTGTTCCCGGTGGACCCGGACCGGGCTATCCGCTGCCCCGCACCGACCTGCTGCCCCGCCTTCACCGACAGCGCCGAGAGGTGTCCGTACTGGCTGTACTTGCCGTCGGTGTGGCGGATGACCACCTGGTAGCCGTAGCTGCCGCCCCAGCCCGCCGAGACGACGCGGCCCGCGGCTACGGCCTTCACGGACGTGCCGGTGGGCACGGCGAAGTCGACACCCGTGTGGTAGCCCTTCGACCAGGAACCGCCCGCGGCGCGGTACGGGGTGCTGGGCGAGGCGGCGACGGGGGCGGAGGCGCCGGACGATGAGGGGCGGGGCGCGGCGTTCTTCGCCTGCGGGGCGGAGGACTGGGGCCGCTTCTGCTGGGCGCGCCGGCGCTCGCGCTGCTTGTCGGCGGCGGCTTTTTCGGCCGCTCGCTGCTCGGCGGCACGTTTCTCGGCGGCGCGCTTTTCGGCAGCGCGCTTATCGGTGGTCGTGCGCTCGGTGGGCTTCGGCCTCTGCTGCCCGACGGTGGCCCGGCCGTGCACGGAGAGCCGCTGCCCCGGCGTGATCAGGTCGGGGTCGTCGCCGATGACGCGCCGGTTGGCGTCGTACAGCCGCTGCCAGCCGCCCCGGACCCGGCGCTCGTCGGCGATGCCGGAGAGCGTGTCCCCGTGGACGACGGTGTACATCTCGGCGGTGCCCGCGGCGGACTGCGGGGTCACCTCGGGCTTGACGTCCCTGACGTCGCGCTTGGGCCGCTCGGGCTTGCTCGCGGCTTTGCCGGGGCCACGGACCGGGGTGATGTCGGGCGAGCCGCCGCCGCGGGCGAGTCCGGCCTTCGCCGAGCAGACCGGCCAGGCGCCGGGCCCCTGCGCGTCGAGGACCTTCTCGGCGACGGCGATCTGCTGCTCTTTGGTGGCGCGGTCGGCGCGCGAGGCGTAGGCCGTGCCGCCGTACGCCTCCCACGTGGACTGCTTGAACTGGAGGCCGCCGAAGTAGCCGTTGCCGGTGTTGATGCTCCAGTTGTTGCCGGACTCGCAGGCCGCGACCTTGTTCCACGTGTCGACGTCGGCGGCTCCCGCGGTACCGGCGACGGTGAGCGGGAGCGCCATGCCCGCGCCGCCCGCCGTGAAGGTCAGCGACGCACGGTTGATGCGGTTCGGCTGATACCGGCGGTGCCGGCCGCGTACGGCCATTGGGAGCTCCCTCGGACACACGTCATCACGGAATATGGCGCGCGGTGTGGCGCGACGCCGCACAGCGGTACACGACAAGCCCGCAAGCTAGCGGCTCGGTGTTTCCGTGACAAGAGCGCGGGAAGGAGCGGGGGTTGCGCGGATCACCCCCTCAAGTACGGCGGATCATCCCCTCCCGAGTACTGCGGATCATGACCGCAAGTACTGCTGGACCCACCTCAGTTGGACGCCTTGCTGGTAGGGCCCACCGCCCTCGTGATCGTTGAAGGCGTACACCTCCATGGAACGTTCCGTTCCCGTGTACGCGTTGTAGGCGGCGAACACCGTCGAAGGCGGGCAGGTCATGTCCTGGAGGGCCGCGGAGAAGAGGGCGGGCGCGCGTCCGCGGGCGGCGAAGTGCACGCCGTCGAAGTACGACAGGGTCTGGAACACGCGCTCCTGGCCGCCCCGGCGGGCCTTGAGGTAGGCGCCGATCTCGCTGTACGGGAGGCGGTCCGTGAGGGTGGTGGCGCGCGGGAAGTCGCACAGGAAGGGGACGTCGGCCATGACGGCGGCGAGATCGGGCACGAGCCCGCCGACGGCGAGGGCGAGTCCGCCGCCCTGGCTGACGCCGAGCACGGCGACCTTGGTCTCGTCCACGAGGGGGTGGGAGCGCGCGGCCTCGACGGCGCGTACGGCGTCGACGTACAGGCGCCGGTAGTAGTAGTCGTGCGGGTCCTCGATGCCGCGGGTCATGAACCCGGGGTGCGCGGGCCCGCTCCCCACGGGGTCCGGCGTGTCGCCCTGCGCCCACCCGCCGCTGCCCTGCCCCCGCGTGTCCATCACGAAGTGCGCGAAACCGGCCGCGGCCCACAGCAGATGCATGTGGGGCAGCCCGCGCCCGCCGCCGTACCCGATGTACTCCACGACGACGGGCAGCGATTCACTCCCCTCGCCCTCGGCCCCGGCGGGCAGCACGAGCCACCCCTTGACGGGATGCCCCCCGAACCCGGCGAAGGCGACGTCGAAAACCCGCACCCCGCGCAACGGCAACTCCACGCGCTCGAAGCGGGCGTCGAGCTCATACTGCCGCGCCTCCGACAACGTCTTCTCCCAGAAGGAATCGAAGTCGTCGGGCTCGGCCAAGTCGGGCCGGTAGCGACGGAGTTCGTCGAGGGGGAGGTCGAACTGGGGCACGGGCGGCTCCTTTTGGGCGGAGGGGGGAAGCATGCTGCGTCAGGGCTGTCGCAGCCGACAGCCTGCACACTGCCGCTTGTCCACACCTGCCCCTCTCATGGTCCGCGTATCCCATGAAGGAGGCACAGAGGCGGTACAGCCGTCCGAGCCCGGCGAAGGGCGCCAGGGCAGCGCAAAGGGCAAGGGGTCCGCCTCCCAGGGAGGCCGCGGCGTACCGCCGCATACCTCGACACAGCTGCGCCCCACCCAACCCCGCCGCCCGAAGCGCCCCCGGACGGGAGGCGCCACGGGACACGGCAGGAGCCGGCGTGGGACATGGCAGGAGTCGGCGTGGGACACGGCAGGAGTCGGCATGGGCCGGTTGGGCCCACGCCGCACCGCCGCACCTTCACGCCGCCGCGGCCTCAGCGCATCGGGTCGGGCTGCGGCTCGGGCGCCGGGTCGGGGCCCGGCTGGGGGACGGGGGACGGAGGCGGCGGATCCGGGCTGGGCCGCGGGCCCGGGCGCGGTACGGGATCCGGGTCCGGGAACGGCCTCTCCGGCTCGGGCGGCGGCACGGGGTCAGGGTCAGGGAAGGGCCTGACCGGCCCCGGAGTCGGTGCGGGATCGGGGAACGGTTGAGTCATTGCACTCCTCCATCAGTGGTACGCCAGCGGTTCCTCCCCGCGTACCCGAGGCCCCCGTGCCCAAGCCTTCCACGGTTCGCGGCGCCCTGCCCGCGACAGCCACCCGGCAGCGGGACGGACGCTCCGCACCACCCCCGGGCCTACCCTCGCCCGCTCCCCGCGACCAGCGCGACCGCGGCCGTGAGCCCGAGCCGGGGACTGGAGAGCACCGGCACCCGCACCTCCGGAACCAGCGCCTCCGCCCCCGCCATGGAGGCCTGCGCCAGCACGATCACGTCGGCGTCGCGCACATCGCGCACCGCTCGGGCCACGCCTTCCGCATACCCGGTGGCGTCCCCCGCCTCGAACCGGCCCCAGGCCTCCTCGACCACCGCGGCCCGCACGGAGACATCCCGCCCGGCCCGCCGCGCCTCCTCCTCGACGAGCGCGGAGGTCGGCCCGACGGTGGACGCGACCGTGGCGAGGAGGACGACCCGGGGGCCTGCGGCGACGGCCGCGGCCGCCATGGGCCGGTCGACCCGGACCACCGGGACGCCCAGTTCGCTCCCCAGCGCCTCGGCGACGCCTCCGATGGTGGAACACGTGCACAGCACGGCACGGACCGCGCGCCCACCTCTGCCCGCGTCACCGCCGTCGGCAACGCGCTGAAGGGCCGCCCGTACCGCGGGGACGACGGCGTCCGGCCCTTCACGCCGGGCCCGGGCCAGGAGCTCCTCCTCCACGTGGTGACGGAGTTCGAGCCCCGGATGCTCCGAGGCCCGCAGACCGTCGAAGACGGGCACGTGCACGGGAGAGGTATGGAGAAGCCCCAGCGCGTCCATCAGACGGCATCCCGGCGGCTCTGCGGATTCCGCACCATGTCAGGGGCCCCCGGCACCGCCTCCGCCGGATCGTCCCCGAGGGCGACCACGCGGTTGCTCTCGTCGACGTGCACGACGCGCGGCCGCAGCGCCCGCGCCTCGGCGTCCTCGACCTGCGCGTAGCTGATGATGATCACCTTGTCGCCGGGGTGCACGAGATGCGCGGCCGCACCGTTGATCCCGATGACACCGCTCCCCCGCTCCCCCTCGATGGTGTACGTCTCCAGCCGGGCACCGTTGGTGACATCGACGATGTGAACGAGTTCGCCGGGCAGCAGGTCGGCGGCGTCGAGAAGATCCGCGTCGATGGTGACGGACCCCACGTAGTGCAGGTCGGCCTGGGTCACCGTGGCACGGTGGATCTTGGACTTGAACAGAGTGCGCAGCACTTTGGACTCCTCGAAGATGGCTCCCTGCCTGCTTTCTGCAGGTCAAGGGCATCCTCGACTTTACATCGGCACACGCCGAACGATGTTTGTGAGAAACATCGCTCGGGTCGGACTAGACGGCCCTCACCTGGTCCTTTACGCCGTCACCGGCGGCATTTCGGGCAATTCTCCAGGAGCGCTCTGCGGCCCGTGCCGACCGAATGCTGACTTACCTGATGAATCATCACCCGAGCGAGCCCCTGTCCGCGTCCGCATACCGCAGACCTGTCAAACGTCCAGGGTCGGAACCTACGCACGAGTACTGACGCTGCGCGGCAGATGCCGACCACAGCCCGTGCTTCGTAAGCTCAACTCGGAACGACCGTCACGATGTCAGGCGCGATGTCCAGCACCAGGAGCGCCGCCGCCACGTGGGTCGGGTTGTCCTCCACCTTGAGGGTGGAGAGCTCGTTGGCGCGTGAGACGCGCCGTTCGACGGTGTTGCGGTGCGCGTAGAGGTCGGCGGCCGCCCGGGTGGTGCTGAAGCCGCACTGCACGTAGGTGAGCAGCGCCTGCCTCAGGGCTGTGTCGGCTTCGGCCAACGGCCCGAGGGTGTTGATGACGAACCGACGCGCGCCGGGCCGGTCCTTCGTGAGCGCGTCGATCAGCTCGACGTCGGCGTAGGCGGTGAACCGCCGGTCGGAACCCAGCCGGATCACGAGCGCCTGCGCCGCCAGGGCGTCCTGGTGGCTGGAGCGGAATCCTTCGAGACCGCGGCCCGGCCTTCCCACCGCCGCGCGGACCGCGTCGGTCGCCGCGAGGTCCTTCTCCACGTGGTGAAGATCCGGGACAGCTTCCCCCGAGAGCCAGATCCACCGCGACGTGGCGCTGGCGCGCGCCACCAGGGCGCTTCGGCCTCCGGCGGAGCAGCGCACGGCGGCGACCGCCTCGTCCAGGGCGTCGGCCTCCTGGGGATCGTCGACCCAGAGGACGAGGCCCACGTGCCACCGCGCCATCCGGTAGCGCAGGCGTCCTTCGGCAAGGTCCTCCGCCATCGGCGCCCCACTGGCGATCAGCTGGATCAGCGCGATCCCCTCGGCATCCGTGTTCCCCATCGCCGCGGCGAGTCCGGCTTGCCGCAGGGCCGCGACGGAGTCGAGGGCGTACTGCACCAGCGACTGCGCCGTCACGTCCAGGACCCCCACGAGAAGATCGGGGTCCGCGCAGTCCGCCACGCATTCCTCCAGCCATCGCCGCCAGCCGATCCCCAGAGCCACGCGCCAGGCACCGCCGAAGTCGGGCGCGATGCCCCGGGAGACGAGGTCGTTGATGTACGCCGTGGTCCTCGGACTGACGTAGGGCTCTACCCTCCGCCCCGGTTGCTGAACGTTTGCGGTCAACCACTGGACCACCTCAGAGCGGTTGAGCGCGCGATCCTCCTCGACCAGCGATGCGTCGGTGAGGAGAGCGGGATCGTTCTGGGCGACGAGAGAGGGCCTTGCGAAGGAGTCGATCAGGGCGTCCGTTTCCGTCAGCAGGCGCTGACACAGGGACCTGATCGCATCGGCGACCTCACGCGAGGGCGGGGGCCACAGCTCTTCCATGTTGTCAGTGTCCCTCTGCTCTCGGGGAGCCGAGGCTCCCGACATGCCGTGTCCCGGACAGGTGAGGGGCTCGTCGGCGACCTGGCCGCCGACACAGGCGCGGACCCTCGACTGCTGTTTACTACCACTAAACGGCGGCAGGTGTACCACGCCCTCACCGGCGCCACAAGTGGTTCGACGCCGTCGCACCCTCCGCCGGGGCGCACCGAATGCCCCTGACGCCCATGCCTTAGCCTCGTGCCACGGAAAGGACTCGTCCGGGTCGGCCCGTCACCTGACGGGCGCACGACCTCGGCCTCGGGACGGGCGGTGAGCACACCATGTCCATCGGTGACGGCGGGACAGCAGGCGGAGCGGAACGCGGCGCCGCCGCCCTCGAAGCGTCCACGGGTGCGCGGCTGCGGAAGATCAGGCTCGACCGCGGCTTGTCGTTGACGGAGGTCGCGCACCGGGCAGAGGTCACCAAGGGCTTTCTGAGCCAGTTGGAGCGTGGGCTCACCAGCGTGTCCGTCCCGACGTTGCTGCGCGTCTGCGAAGTGCTGCGGATCGGGGTCGGGGAGCTGTTCGCGTACCCCGAAGAGCACGTCGTGGACGGCGGAAGCAGGATCGACATGGGCGGTGAGGGCGTGGCCGAGTACCTGCTCACGCCCGCCGACACCACGGCGTTCCAGGTCTTCCGTTCCGTGATCGAGCCGGGCGGGGGCACCGGCGGGCCCTATCGGCTCGACACCGCCACGGTCTTCGCGATGGGGCTGAGCGGTTCGACCCGTCTGATCGTCGGGGGCGAGACCCGGATGCTGTCGGCAGGGGCGTCCACGTCGTTCTCCGGCCAGACGCTTCACCAGTTCGACAATCCGGGTCCGACGGTGAGCGAGGTCCTCTGGGTCCTGTCGCCTCCCCTGCCGCGCGCCGCGCGAAGGCCCGCCTAGATCCTGTCGTCGCATGCCTGGCCCGCGTCAGGAGTGGTGCGGGGGCGACGGCTGTTTCGCAGGACCCGGCGGTCTTGTCGTAGCGGGTGGCGATCTCACACCGCGTCGTCACGGAGCAGGCGTCGCCCGAACCCTCAGGAACCCCCGCGCCTGCCACGGCGGCGCGCCCGCCGGGCCCGCGTCCTGCTGCCGTTGAAGAAGTCGTTGAACCGGTCCAGCCCCCAGACGGCCCGGAGGACGAACGGCTGCAACAGCAGCGACATCGACGACGAGTACTTCGAGGCGTCCGACCAGATGCCGGCGAGGTCGTCCGACATCTCGCCGTCGACGATGTAGTCGGCGAGCTGATGGGTCACGTACGGCACCTGGCAGAGGCCGTGGCCGTTGCAGGCCATCGCGTAGAAGACGTTGTCACCCACCTGCCCGGCGACCGACAGCCAGTCCGGGCTGATGCCGATCCAACCGCCCCAGGCCCGTTCGATGGCCACGTCGGACAGCGACGGGAACCGGTTGGCCAGGTCCTTCCCCATGTCCCGCACGACATCGGGGTCCGGGACCCGGTCCGGGAGCGGATAGGTTCGGCCTCGCTGCGCCTTGCGGACCCCGCAGACGATGGTGTTGCGCTCGGTGAGCCGGTAGTGGGTCATCAACTGGTGCTGGGTGATGATGCCGGACCGACTGGTCCAGTTGAGCGCGGCGAGCCGCTCCGGCGCGATGGGTTCCGACTCGATCTCGATGACGTACAGCGGCGTCGCGAGGTTCTTGGGCGCGATGTCCCACTCGCCGCCGTAGACGCTGGTCGCGAGCAGCACCTTGTTGGCCCGCACGGTGCCGTGCGGTGTCGTGATCTCGACGATGCCGCCTGTGCGCCGGACATCGCTCACCCGCGTCCGCTCGAAGACCTTGGCCGAGGACGCGAGCAGCGCGCGGCGCACGCCACGGGCGAGCTTCCCCGGGTTCAGCATCCCGCCGATGGATTCCCGCATCCCGCCCACGAAGCCGGCGGGGAGGCCGAGCTCCTCCCTGGTGCCGACGGTCCCGCCCCCACCGAAGGCGCGCAGGATCGCCGCCTGGGTACGCACCCTGAGCATCATGAGGGGTGAGACCGCACCCCACACCAGGCCGTTCGCCACGTAGTCGCAGTCGATGTCGTGCCTCTTGATGAGGTCTTCCACATAGCGGCCCGCGTGCTCCGCCAGTTTGGCCATGACCGGCATCTTCTTCGGGGACTGGAGGCTGAGCATCCGCAGGTCGCCGCCCGGCGCCCCGGCGATCTGACCGCCGTTGCGCGAGGCCGAGCCGTAGCCGCAGAACTCGGCCTCCAGCAGGACGACGTCCTGGTCGCGCTCCGCGAGGCGCAGCGCGGCCGCCATGCCGCCCATGCCGCCGCCGATGACGGCGATGTCGCAGGTGAGGTCGCCGTCCAGCGCGGGCTGCACGTCGTCCGGCGGGTCGATCCAGCCGGTGAAGCTGGTGTACTTCGTGCTGTCGGTCCTCATGCTGTCCCGATCTCCTTCCAGGTGGGGCGTCCGCCCCACTTCGTGCTCTCTCAGTCCTGAGAAGTCGTGGCCCCGAGTGAGGCCCGGCCCGCTCGCCGCTCTCCCTTGGCCGCGACCGAACGGGCGGGCAGGTCCCCCATCGTCAGGAGACCGGGATGCGCCTCGACGACCGCGGTGGAGGCGTTGACCGCCGCCGCGACGGTGCTGAGGAAGGAATCGAAGCCCACGGAGGAACGGAGGTCGACGATCTGCTCCTCTCCGACGATCCGGTAGTCGTCGCCCGCGGCCACCTCGTCGGCCGGCTCGAAGAACCCGAACGTGATCTCCAGGTCGATCACCACCTCGCCCCTGAGCACGCCCCGGGCGGCGTGAGTGACCGCCGCGATCTGCCCCGGTTCGATGCGCAGGTGATCCCCGACGCGCGGCGAAGTCGTCACGACAGCGGGTTCGACCTCTCCCACGTCCACCGAGTCGAGATCCCATCCGAGCCCTGCCGCGAGCGCCCCGATGGCCTGCTCGAAGCCGTGGTGCCCGACGACCTCGCCCCGGCTGCGAGCCGTCACGAACTCGCGCATGGTCAGACCGAGGCCGAACTTCGACAGGATCGCGCCGTAGCGTGACATGTTCGTCCGCCGGCGGATCCGAACGCTCTCCACACGCTGGGTCAGTGCGGTCAGGAGGAGAGGAAGGGTGTCCATCAGGACGCCCGGGTTCGCCCCGCTGCCCAGGACGGTCACGCCGTGCGCCTTCGCCGTGTCGTCGAGCCGCCGGGCCAGATCGGGGTGGCTCAGCCATGGATGGGCCAGCTCTTCGCAGATGCTCAGGACGTTGTACGAACGTTCCAGCAGCGGCAGCAGGACGTCGGCCGCCCTGTGCAGATCCGAGACGGTCGCCACGATCGCGAGGTCGGCGGCGGGCAGCTCGGCCGGGTCGCTCACGACGACGACACCGTTCGCGACGCCGCCGAGGAGCACTCCGAGGTCCTGACCGACCACGCGGGGGTCCCGGTCCGCCGCTCCCACGATCTCCACGTCCGCGCGTCGCAGCATGGAGGAGGCGATGGTCCGGCCAGTGGCACCGAGCCCCACCACGACAGTCCGATTCTTCAACGTCACTCCCTCGGGCGCCTCGGTCGGCCCGCCCACGACACGGTGCTCGGCGAGACGGGACTTCGCCGGTGGCGGTTGCCTGGTCCCCCACTGTCACAGGCAACGGGCGTGGTGAGAACGACACTGGGCACCGGCTTTCCCCGGGGACGGTGCACGGTGCACAGACCGGCCGCGCCCCTACGTTCGTGAGCTGACCGGCAAGTCGCTCAGAGTCGCTCGTAGACAGCCGGTCGGCGCGCTCGCAGGACGAGGGCCTGCGCCGCGCCGGCCACGGCCGAGAGGGTGACGAGGCCGCCGATCACCCAGGCGCCCGTGGTGGTGCCGACGAGGAGCGGGAAGTTGGCGACCATCATGCAGACCACGCAGGCCAGGCCGAGGAAGGCGACGGCCGGGGCCACGACCGTCCGCCACACCGGCTGCCGCCCGTCGCGCGCCGGAAGAAGCCGACGACGGCGAGGCTGGTGGCCGCCATCAGCAGGACGATGCCGGGGGTGGCGGCACCGGAGAACCAGGCGTAGAGGTCCCCGATCGGGTCGAGGCCGAGCGAGGCGACGACGAGCGTGGTGACGAACGCGACCGCCGGGGCGACGGCCGAGGACGCCGACGGTGCGCGGTGCCGGGGGTGGGCGACGCTCAGCGACGCCGGAAGCGCGCCGGCCCGGGACAGCGCGAACTGGTAGCGCGTCACGACGTTGTGGAAGGCCAGTACGCAAGCGAACTGGCTTGTGATCAGCAGGAGTTGCATGGCGTCGGCCCAGACGGACCCCACGTAGCTCCGCGTCAGCGTGAGGACCAGGCCCTCGGGGTCGGCCTGCGCGGCTCCGACCACGGCGCCGACGCCGGAACCCACCACGATCGCCCACACGGTGAACGAGTAGAAGGCACCGATCACCAGGATCGCGACGTATGTCGCCCGCGGGACCGTGACGTCGGGGTCCTTCGCCTCGTGGCGGAACACGGCCGTCGCCTCGAAGCCGGTGAAGCCGAAGAAGGCGAACATGACGCCGAGGCCCAGGGAGCCGGTGCCCACGATCGAGGGCGACACCGGCTCGGCCGTCAGGCCGTGGGCGCCGCCGTGGCCCACGATGCCGACGTCCATGACCAGGAGCAGCAGAAATTCCAGTACCAGCACGGCACCGAGCACCTTGGCGCTCAGCTCGATGTCGCGGTGGCCGAGGAAGGCGATGACGCCCAGCGAGATGAGCGCCCAGGCCCACCACGGGGAGCCGACGTCGGCGTACCGCTCGATGACGTTGCTCGTCGCGACCCCGACATAGGCGTCCACCCCGACGAGAAGCAGCGTGTAGGAGAAGAGCGCGAGGGTCGCTGCCGAGAGACCGGGGTCCGGCCCAGCCCCGCCTGGACGTAGGCGTAGAAGGCCCCCGCGTCGCGTACCCGTCCGGCCATCAGCGTGAAGCCGACCGCGAAGATCAGCAGCAGCACGGTGGACGGCGCGAAGTACAGCGGCATCCCCGGGCTGCCGCTCACGGCGAAGGCGAGCGGCACCCCGCCGGCCACAAGGCCGAGTGGTGCCGCCGCGGCGACGACCATGAACACGATCTGCGACACGCCGAGCCCACGGGAGCGGGTTGCCCGACCCCGCTTCACCGCCGGGTGCTCCGGTGTGCCCTGTCTTGGAGAGGTCGGTCATCGCGATCACCTTTCGGCTCACGGGCCGGTACCGGCTCGTCATGGGTGGGTGAAGGAATGCGTGGAGCGGTACGCCTGCGCGAACGAACAGGTGCGGCTCCCTCTCGGTGGCTGAGCCGGAGCGGCAGGAGGCGGCTCCTGCCGCCCGAGAAGACGTGGCCCCGTGCGGGTTCCGGGTCGTCGGCCGCTTCCGCTCGGCCGCGATCGCGGGGGTGACGGCGGCGATCGGGGGAGCGACGGCGGCGATCCCCCGCGGCTCGACACACCTGTGGGTCCAGCACGCGGCGAGGTCGTGACGACAGCGGGTTCGGCCTCCGCGCACGACCACGACCCCGCCGTTTAGTAACACTAAACAGTGGGGTCAAACGTCTACCACCCCGGTCTTGCTCCCGCAATGGTCTCGCCGGCAAGACGCCGCTGGACGTCCGTCTCCGGCCGCCTCCCGGAACGGCCGGGCCGCGGGCTCGACCGGGGCCTCCGCCCGAACGTCGGACACCGTACGGGCGCAACGGCCCGGTCCGCCTGTGCATCGTGCACCGAGCCCTGGCGAAGGAGGTGCCCGCTGTCGTTCTCGCAAGCGGTCCTCGCTGGCGACAGTGAGGCAACCGCCACAGGAACAGCGAGGAAACGCCATGACAGCTGAGGTGTTGGACGCCGGCGAGGAATTCGACGTGGTGATCATCGGAGCCGGGATCTCCGGGATCGGCGCGGCCACCTATTTCAGCCGGGAGCTGCCCGACAAGTCGCTCGCCGTACTGGAAGCGCGCGACGACATCGGAGGCACGTGGGACCTGTTCCGCTATCCCGGCATCCGCTCGGACTCCGACCTCCACACGTTCGGATACGCGTTCAAGCCCTGGCGCCACGAAGCCGCGATCGCCGACGCTCCCCTCATCAAGGAGTACCTCCACGAGACCGTCGAGGAGAACGGCCTGGAGCGCTTCCTCAGGCTCGGCCACCGGGTCGTCCGCGCGGCGTGGTCCACGGCGGACTCACGGTGGACCCTCACCGTCCAGACGTCGGACTCCGCGACGGGAGCGACCCGGACCAGGACGATCCACGCGGGATGGGTCTTCGCCGCCACCGGCTACTACCGGTACGACGAGGGGTTCTCCCCGGAGTTCCAGGGACGGGACGAGTTCGAGGGCCGGATCGTCCATCCGCAGCACTGGCCCGAGGGACTCGACTACAGCGGCAAGAAGGTCGTCGTCATCGGCAGCGGCGCGACCGCGATCACTCTGGTGCCGGCCATGACCACCGGGACGGGCGCCGCCCGGCACGTGACGATGCTGCAGCGCACCCCCACCTACGTCATGGCGCTCCCCCGCGTCGACAAGGTCGCCCTGGCGCTCACGAAGCTGCTCGGGGAAGAGCGCGGGTACGCCGTGACGCGGTTCAAGAACATCTGGACCGAACACGCCGTCGTGAAGGGCCTGCGGACCTTCCCCAAGGCAGGACGGGCCTTCATCCGACGCGAGAACGTCAAGCGCCTTCCCAAGGGATTCGACGTCGACAAGCACTTCAACCCGCCGTACGACCCGTGGGACCAGCGGGTGTGCGTGGCACCGAACGGCGACTTCTTCGACGCGCTCAAGGGCGGAAGGGCCTCCGTCGTCACCGACGCCGTGGCGCGCTTCAGCAAGCGCGGCATCGTCCTGGCGTCGGGTGAGGAACTGGAAGCCGACATCATCGTCACCGCGACGGGGCTGAACCTGCGGCTCTTCGACGGCATGCCCCTCGTGGTCGACGGGCACCAGGTCGACATCGCGGACGCGCTCTGTTACCGCGGCATGCTGCTGAGCGGGATGCCGAACTGGGCGATGGCGATCGGCTACACCACCTCGTCCTGGACGCTCAAGGTGAGCCTGATGTGCCGTTACTTCATCGACCTGGTCAGGCACATGGACGCCCGCGGATACGACACGGTGGTTCCGGTCGCGCCGCCGGGAACGAACCGCCGGCCCGTCATGGACCTCCAGGCCGGGTACGCCAAGCGCGGCGAGAAGCTCCTGCCCAAGCAGGGCCCCGAGAAGCCCTGGCGGATGGCGATGTCCTACCCCGAGGACGCCAGGGCGCTGCGCGGCCCGGTGGCCGACGAGAACCTCCGGTTCGGCGCCCGCCGGGCGGCCTCGCCGGCACCCGGCAGGAGGCGAGCCACCCGTGCCTGAGACGAGCGCCGTCGAGAGCGTCGACCAGTACGCGACCCTGCCGTCCGGGATGACGATCTGCTTCCGGGACCACGGCGACAAGGACGACCCCGCGATGCTGCTCATCGCGGGACTGGGCGAAGACCTCACCTTCTGGACCGACCCGTTCGTCGGTTCCCTCGCCGCCCACGGTTTCCGGGTCGTCGCGATCGACAACCGCGACGTGGGCCAGTCGACGTTCGTCGCCACGCCCCCTCCCGGAACCTGGCGCCAGATCGCCGCGCGTCCACGCGGCGACGCGTACACGCTGGCCGACATGGCCCAGGACGCCGTCGGCGTGCTCGACCATCTCGGGATCCCGCGGGTGCACCTGGTCGGGCGGTCGATGGGCGGAATGATCGCGCAGACGATCGCGGCCACGGCGCCCGAGCGGGTCCTGTCGCTGGCCTCCCTCTACTCCACGACCGGGGCGCGCAAGGTCGGTCAGCCGGCCCTGTCGACGATCCGGCTCCTCGCCGCCCCGCCGGCGAGGAACAGGACCGCGGCGGTCCGCGCCCACCTGAGGCTCACCCGGCACATCGCGGGAACGGAACATCCCATCGACGACGCGGCCGAGGCGGCCATCGCGGCGCGCGGCTGGGACCGCAGCGGCGGCGACCCGGCGGCCGGCACGGCGCGCCAGATCCAGGCCATCCAGCGCTCCGGGGACCGGACGGCCCAGCTGAGCCGGATCACCGCCCCGACGCTGGTCATCCACGGCGACCGGGACCTGCTGGTGCACCCGAGCGGCGGCGCCGCGACCGTCAGGGCGATCCGCTCGGCCCAGCACGTGGTCATCCCCGGCATGGGCCATCACCTCCCCGAGTCCCTCGTCGGCCCCATCACGACCTACATCGCGCAACACGCGAACCGCGTGGGTGAAGGAGGCAGCCATGTCCGGATCTCGTGAGCCCCGCTCCGGGAACACCACGGTCGACGTCGTGGTCGTCGGTGCCGGTTTCGCCGGTCTGAGCGCGGCGGAGCGACTGGTGAGCACGGGGCGGTCCGTCCTGGTCGTGGAAGGCCGCGACCGGGTCGGAGGCCGCTCGCTCTCCGGCGAGGTGGCCGGCGTGAAGGTCGACCTCGGAGCGACCTGGGTGGCCCGGCGCCACACGGCCGTCCGGGACCTCGCGAGCCGGGTGGGGTGCACCACCACCGACCAGTTCGCCCAGGGGCGCAACGTGCTGTGGATGGCGGGCCGGCGCCGCACCTACGGCGGAACCATTCCCAAGGTCTCCCCCGCGGCCCTGGTGGACATGGCGCGCATGCAGGCGGCGGTGAACAAGCTGGTCGCGACCGTCGACGTGGAGGCGGCGTGGGAGACGCCGGGGGCCGGCCGGCTCGACGCCGTCTCGTTCGGCGAGTGGCTCGACCGGAAGAACGCGCTGCCCGGCACCCGCGCGCTGATGACCGTCATCAGCAAGGTGCAGTGGGGCTGCACACCGGGAGACGTCTCCCTGCTGCACGCACTGCGCTACATCCGTTCGGCGGGCGGACTCGACCACATGCTGGACGTCGAGGGCGGCCAGCAGCAGGACCGGATCGTCGAGACCACCCAGGAGATCGCCCAGCGGGTGGCGGAGCGGCTCGGCGACCGCGTGCGCCTGGAGACACCGGTGCGCCGCATCGCACAGGACGACGACGGCGTCACCGTCCGCACCGACTCCGGCGAGATCCGCGCCCGGTACGCGATCGTCACGGCCTCGCCGGCGCACCGCGCCGCCATCGCCTTCGAGCCCGCTCTGTCCGAGCAGGGCGAAGGGCTGACGCGGACCTGGCGCATGGGCGTGCTGAGCAAGGCTTTCGTGGCCTACGAGAGGCCGTTCTGGCGGGCGGAGGGCTGCTCCGGCGAGGCGGTGACCGACACCGGGACCGTGTTCATCACCTTCGACGTGTCCCCCGCCCCCGGCGGACCGGGCGTCCTGATGGCCTTCTGCGATCCGCGCGTCTTCGACGGCTTCGGCCCCGGGGCCCGGCGCGACCGGGTGGTCCGGCAGCTCGCCGACCTCTACGGTCCGCAGGCGCTCGCCCCGATCGACTACCTGGACCACTGCTGGGGAGCGGAGCCCTTCGCCCCGGGCGGCCCCAATCCCGCCGTCGCCCCCTACGCGACCACGAGCTTCGGCAAGGCGCTGAGCGAGCCCCACGGGCGCGTCCACTGGGCGGGCTCCGAAACCGCCGGCGAATGGGCCGGAACCATGAACGGCGCGGTTCTGACGGGCCAGCGCACCGCAGAGAGCGTCCTCACCCTGCTGACTCGCGACGTCCGAGAGGGGGCGTCCCGATGAAGGAGACGCTGTTCCTGCTGGCCGACCTGTGGATGATCTTCGCCGGTTACTTCTACGGCTGGACATTCATCCGCCGCTACGGCAACTACCTCCTGGGCCTCGAATGGATGGTCGTCGCCACGTCGGGCACCAACTTCCTGCTCTGGTCGCTGCTCGGGGCCAAGAGCGACAGCGTGCTGTACGACGTGGCGTACTTCTTCGACGCGTTCTCCAGGTCGGTCGGCATCACCCTCATCCTGGTCCTGGGCCTGATGAAGGTCACCCATCGCTACAAGCCGAGCCGCGGCGTCGACGTCGCCGTGTTCGGGGTCGCGATCGTGGCCGCCCTGTTCCTCCGCCCCTTCCACGGCGCGGATCTCCACACCGACCGCGGTGCGTTCTGGGTCTCCGCGTTCTACGTCGTCGTCAACCTGCTCACGGCCGTGTTCCTCTGCTTCTTCGTCAAACGGCTCTGGAGCGCGGGCGCGAGGTGGCCGGCGGTCTGGACCGGACTGGTCACGGCCGCCGGGACCACCATCGCGATCACGTACGACTTCTTCCCCCTGCCGTTCGACGACGCGAACCGCACGATCTTCTACACCGCCGCGCTGGCGACCTGGGGCACCCAGGGATTCGTCTACTTCCGCGCCTACCGCGCGCTGCACGACCGCGACGCGGCTCTGGACCCGTACCCGGCCCACACGGCCGGGGCCCCCGCATGAACCCGAATCACGACGAAGGAGTCAGCATGGCGAAGAGGCACGTGTACGCGGTGGTGGACCCCGCCAGCGGCAAGCTGGTCAAGGAGTACCCCACCGCGACGGACGAGACCGTCGATGCGGCGCTCGACGCGGCGGCGGAGGCCTACGCGCAGTGGTCGAGGCAGACCTCCGTGGCACAGCGCGCCCAACTGTTGAACGCCGTCGCCACCCTGCACAGCGAGCGCAGCCGGCAGCTCGCCGAGATCATCCACCGGGAGATGGGCAAGCCGGTGGACGAGGCCGTCGGGGAGGTCGAGTTCAGCGCCTCCATCTACCGGTACTACGCCGAGAACGCGGAGAAGTTCCTCACCGACGAGCCGATCGAGCTCCTGGAGGGAGAGGGCACCGCCTTCGTCCGCCGCCAGCCGGTCGGCGTGCTGCTCGGGATCATGCCCTGGAACTACCCGTACTACCAGGTGGCCCGGTTCGCCGCGCCCAACCTCGCGCTGGGCAACACCATCGTGCTCAAGCACGCGTCGCAGTGTCCGGAGTCGTCCGCGGCTCTCCAGCAACTGTTCACGGACGCCGGCTTCCCCCAGGGCGCTTACGTCAACGTCCACGCCACCGGGGAGCAGATCGGCCGCGCCATCGCGGACCCCCGCGTGCAGGGCGTCTCCTTCACCGGTTCGGAGCGGGCCGGCGCGGAGGTCGCCGAGAAGGCCGGACGCAGCCTCAAGAAGGTGGTGCTCGAACTGGGCGGCTCGGACCCGTTCATCGTGCTGTCGACCGACGACCTCGACGCCATGGTCCAGGCGGCGGTCGAGGCGCGGTTCGAGAACGCCGGGCAGGCGTGCAACGCCGGGAAGCGCTTCATCGTCGCCGAGGACCTCTACGACGCCTTCCTCGACAGGTTCACCGAGAAGGTGCTCGCGCTGACCGACGGCCTGGCGCCGCTCTCCTCGGTCGCCGCCGCCGAGTACGTCGAGGAGCAGGTCGGGCGAGCCGTCGCCGAGGGGGCGACCTTCGTCTCCGCACGGCAGCGCGAGGGGGCGTACTTTCCGCCCGGCGTGCTGACGGGCCTCTCCCCGGCGTCGCCGTCGGCCGCCGAGGAGCTCTTCGGTCCCGTCGCGACCGTCTACCGGGTCGCCTCCGAGGACGAGGCCATCGAGCTGGCGAACGACACCCCGTACGGCCTTGGCTCCTACGTGTTCACGACGGACGCCGAGCAGGCGCTGCGCGTCGCCGACAGGATCGAGGCCGGCATGGTCTTCATCAACGGCGTCGGCCTCGAAGGCGCGGAACTTCCCTTCGGTGGCGTCAAGTTGTCCGGCTTCGGCCGCGAGCTGGGACGGGCGGGCATCGACGAGTTCGCCAACAAGAAGCTCGTCCGCACCGCTCGGACGTGACCGTCCCCAACACAGAAGGAAGACCTTCATGACGATCGAGTTCGACGCCGCCGTCTTCAGGACGCCGAACGAACCGCTGACCATCGAGCGGGTGACGATCCCCTCGACGCCTCCGCCCGGCGAGGTGCTCGTGCGGCTCCGGGCGAGCGGGGTGTGCCACAGCGACCTCCACGTCCTCCTGGGCGAATGGGAGGTTCCTACGCCGATGATCCTCGGCCATGAGGGAGCCGGGATCGTCGAGAGCGTCGGCGAGGGCGTCACGACGCTCAAGAAGGGCGACCACGTCGTGCTGTCCTGGACGCCCTCGTGTCGCCGCTGCCGCTACTGCATCAGCGGCAGGCCCGTCCTCTGCGACATGGTCAGCCAGCACTCGGCGAACCACCTGTCGTTCGACGGCCGGCCCCGGATCACGTCCGCCGACGGGGGCGACGTGCTCAGCTTCGCGGGCCTCGGAACGTTCGGCGAGTACGCCCTCGTGCCCGAGTCGGGTGCGATCGCCGTCCGGGACGACGCCCCGTTCCCGCAGGCGGCTCTGGTCGGATGCGCCGTCACGACCGGTGTCGGCGCGGCCGTCAACACCGCCAACGTGCGGCCGAGCGACACCGTACTGGTCCTCGGCTGCGGCGGCGTCGGCCTGAACGCGATCCAGGGGGCCCGGCTCGCCGGCGCGCGGAGGATCATCGCCGCGGACATCTCCGACGAGAAGCTGGAGCAGGCGCGCGTCTTCGGTGCGACCGACCTGATCAACAACGGCCGCGAGGACTTCGCGGACCGGGTGCGACAGCTCACCGACGGACGCGGTGTGGAGATCGCCATCGAGGCCATCGGGCTGCCCCGCACCATCGAGGCGGCCTACGAGGTCCTGGCCCGGGGCGGCACGGCGGTGGTCGCCGGGCAGGTGGCGGACGGCCTGAAGGTCTCCATCGACCCCTTCGTCATGTCCGATCAGGAGCTCTCGCTCATCGGCTCGAACTACGGCTCCAGCAAGCCTGCTTCCGACTTCCCGCTGCTGATCGACCACTACATGAACGACCGCATCGATCTCGACTCCCTGGTGACGAGCGTGATCGGTCTGCAGGACGTCAACGAGGCGTTCGACCAGATGAAGCGAGGCATCGGCATCCGCTCGGTGATCACGTACTGAAAGGCAGAGGCGATCTCATGGCCCTGGAATCATCACGCTCGGCCTTCGCGCGAGCCCGCCGCAGCGTCGGCGGGGGTGTGGGATCGGGCCTGCGCGCCGCGATGCCACCCCATCCGCTCTTCGTACGCGAGGCGCGGGGCGCACACGTCTGGGACCTGGACGGCGACCGGTACGTCGACTACGTGATGGCCTGGGGCCCGCTCGTCCTCGGTCACGGTGACCCGCGCGTGCTGTCCGCGGTGTCCGAGATCGCGCCGAAGATGCAGGTCGTCGGCACCGGCCACCCGCTCGAATACCTCGCGGCGGAAGCGGTCCTCGAAGCCGTGCCGCACGGCGAGCGGCTGCTGTGGAGCAACACGGGGACCGAGGCGGTGCAGGTGGCGCTGCGCCTCGCGCGCGCCGCCACCGGACGGCGCCGCATCCTCAAGTTCGCCAAGAGCTACCACGGCTGGCACGACACCGTGTACGCCGGGATGGCCGAGGACGACTGCGACCGCCCCGCCACCCCCGGTGGGGCGGGACAGTCGGCCAGCGTCCTCGACGACCTGGTCGTGGCGCGCTTCAACGACGCGCGGCTGGCCGAGCGCTTGCTGGGCGACGCCGTCGAGCGCGACATCGCGGCCGTGCTCGTCGACCCGGTGATGAGCAACGCGGGCGTCGAAGCGCCCTCACCGCAGTTCCTGTCGACGCTGCGCACCCTCTGCGACCGGCACGGCGTCGTCCTCGTCTTCGACGAGGTGATCGCCGGGTTCCGGATCGCCCGGGGCGGGGCGGCCGAGAAGTACGGCGTCCTTCCCGACCTGTCCGTCTTCGGGAAGGCGATGGCCGGCGGCTTCACCCAGAGCGCCGTCGTAGGCCGAGCGGAGCTGGTCGATCAGGTGACGTCCGGCGTCGTGCACGCCGGAACCTTCAACGCCAACCCGATCGCACTGGCGGCCGTCGCGGCGACGATGCGCGCCCTGGCCGATCCCGAGGTCTACGACCAACTCGAGCGGATCTCGTCCGAGTTCGAAGCCCTCGTCGGCGCCGTTCTCGGTTCATCGCCCGACTTCGGAGGCTTCAACCGGGTCGGCTCACTCCTCCAGTACGTCCCCGCCGGTGGCGCGACGGGGCTTCACGGAACGAGCGGGCTCTGGGCGGAGATCCTCGAAGGGATGCTGCGGCAGGGCTTCCTCTTCATGCCGTCCGGCAAGGTCTTCCTCAGTACGGCGCACACCACCGCCGACGTCGAGGCGACGGCCGAGGCCCTCGACCGGCTCCTGCGGAAGTTGTGACACCCGCATCGAGTCACGCGTTACCCCCACCCGCTCCGAGCCAGGCCGCGTGTTCTGTTCCTCCGCGGCCTGGCCCGGTCCACCTTTCCGGAAATGGCACCATGCTGAACCTCTCGGCCCTGCTCGAGGACTCCGCCCGCACGCACCCGGACCGGGACGCGGTCGTCCTCGGTACGACGCGTCTCACCTACGCCCAGATCGACGCCGCCGCCAATCAGGTCGCCAATCTCCTGGTCGACCGCGGCATCTGGCCCGGCGACAAGGTCGCGCTCAGTTGTCCGAACGTGCCCTGGTTCCCGATCGTCTACTACGGGATCCTCAAGGCCGGCGCCGTCGTCGTACCGCTCAACGTCCTGCTCAAGGGCCGGGAGGTCGCCTACCACCTCGCCGACTCGGGGGCGAAGGCGTACTTCTGCTTCGAGGGCGGCGAGGGCCTGCCGATGGGGGCGGAGGGGCACGCCGGGTTCAGCGAGACACCTGCCTGCGAGCACTTCTTCCTCATCACCGCCGATCCCGCGGCGGAGAGCCCGATCGAGGGCGTCGAGACCATGGGCGCCGCGCTGCGGGGCACCGCGGCGACGTTCGACAGCATCGGGACGTCGGGGGACGACCCGGCCGTGCTGCTCTACACGAGCGGTACGACGGGGCAGGCGAAGGGCGCCGAACTCAGCCACGCCAACCTGGTGCTCAACGCCCTCGCGGTCAACCAGCTGTTGGAGAACCGGCCGGCGCTGGACACCCATCTGGTCGTGCTGCCGCTGTTCCACTCCTTCGGCGCGACCGTGCAGTTGAACGCCGGCTTCTCGACGGCGAGCACGCTGGTGCTGCTGCCGCGGTTCGACGCCCGGCAGGCGGTGTCCCTGATGCAGCGGGAGGACATCACCGTCTTCGCGGGTGTCCCCACCATGTGGTGGGGCCTGTTGCAGGCGCTCACCGAGGACATCGACGTCGAGAGGATCGCGAGGAACCTGCGCGTCGGAGTCTCCGGCGGCGCCGCGCTCCCCGCGGAACTCATCAAGCAGGTCAGGGAGCGACTGGGCGTCCAGGTCCTGGAGGGCTACGGCCTCTCCGAAACCTCGCCGGTGGTGACCTTCAGCGATCCGGCGCGGGAGCCCCGTCCCGGGTCGATCGGCGTGCCGATCTGGGGTGTCGAGGTCAAGCTCCTCGACGCGGACTGGTCGGAGGTCGAGGACGACGGCACGGGCAGCGCCATCGGGGAGATCGCGGTCAGGGGCCACAACGTGATGAAGGGGTACCACGGCCGCCCCGAGGCCACCGCCGAAGCCGTCAGGGACGGCTGGTTCCGCACCGGCGACCTGGCCCGCAGGGACAAGGACGGCTTCTACTACATCGTCGACCGGGCGAAGGACCTGATCATCCGCGGTGGCTTCAACGTGTACCCGCGCGAGATCGAGGACCTCCTGATGACGCACCCGGCGATCAGCCTGGCCGCGGTCGTCGGCGTGCCGCACGAGAGTCACGGCGAGGAGATCAAGGCGTTCGTCATCCTCGAGCGCGGCGCCGAGGCCCGCCCCGACGAGCTGGTCGCCTGGGGCAGGGAGCAGATGGCCGCCTACAAGTACCCGCGCATCGTGGAGGTCGTGCAGACCCTCCCGATGACGTCCACCGGAAAGATCCTCAAGCGCGAGCTCACGTGACCGGCGCGCCGAGGCACGGACATGGGTGGGAAGGACGGCAGATGACAGTGGATGAGGGCCGCCGGCGGGACTCGTTTCCCGACGGGTCCGGTACGGGGCCGGACGGGAACGCCTCTACGTCGCCGGCCGGTCCCTCCCGCCCGTCTTCAACGGCGTCGCGATGGCGGGAGAACAGATCACGGTCATCATCCTGGTCTCGCTGCCGGGAGCGATCGCCCTCTTCGGCTACGACGGGGTCTCGACCGCCGTCGACAGCGCCCTCGCACTCGGCGTCTTCCTGCTCCTCGCCTCCAGGATCCGCGCGACCCGCCGCTACACCCTGGGCGAGCTGTTCTCCCTGCGCGCCGAGGGGCCGGGAGTACGGATCGCCGGCACCGTGGTGACACTGTGCATCGCCGTGCCCCTGCTCATGGTGCAACTGCGGGCCGGCGGCATCACCACCGCCCTTCTGATCGGCATGCCGAGCGAGCGGGCCCAGGTGGTGTGCACGGTGCTGATGGGGCTCCTGGTCACGTGCTTCGCAGGGGTGGCCGATCTGCGCGGCACCAGTTTCGTGCAGGTCGCCAAAGTGCCCGTGGCCCTGGTGACGCTCGCCGCGGTGACCCTGCTGGCGCTCCGCTTCTTCGACTGGAGTCCCGGATCCCTGCTGTCGGCAGCCATGGACACGAGCGTGTCACCGGGCGGATACCTCAGCCCCGGACTGTGGGAGCACTCCGCCGGAGGCGGACCGCTCGGCACGCTCAGTGACCACATCGTCGTCATCCTCGGAACCGCGATGATGCCCCACCAGCTCCTGCGCGTCAGCGCCAGCCGGGACGTGCCCGCCGCCCGGCGCTCACTGAGCGTCGCCGTCGGGCTGAGCGGCCTCTTCTACCTGCTGCTGATCACGACCGGCTTCGCCGCGGCCGCGGTGGTGGGCAGCGGACGGATCGGAGTGGTCGACGCGAAGGGGCAGGGAGCCCCGATCCTCCTGGCGTCGGAGGTGCTCCCCCACCACTCCACCGGCCGGGTCGTGCTCATCACCCTCGTGGCCTGTGTCGCCTTCCTCGCCGTGCTCACGGCCGTGGCGAGCGTGACCTTCGCCGCCGCCGTCTCCGTGACCCGCGACCTGCTCAGGCGGAAGGGCCGTGCCGGATCGGGATCGGAGAGCCGACGGTCCTGCGGCTGTCCGTCGTCGTGCTCTGCGCCGTGAGCCTTCTCCTCACCACCGCCGTACACCGCTATCCCATCGAGTTCCTCCTCGCCTTCTCGCTGAGCCTCGCGGCCACATGTGTGTTCCCCGCGGTCGTCTACTCCTTCTTCTGGACCGGCTTCAACCGCCACGGGCTGCTGTGGCTCGTCTACGGAGGGCTGTCCCTGTGCACCCTCCTGACCCTCGCCTCCCCCGCTGTGTCCGGGACGAAATACGCGCTGCTGCCGGAGCAGGACTTCAACCTGTTCCCGCTCCACACCCCCCGGCCTGATCTCCGTACCGGCGGCCTTCCTCCTCGGATGGCTCGGCAGCAGGCGTCCCTGGGAGCGGACCACACACCCCCGGCACACGGCGCCGGGGCCCGCTTCTGCCCGTAGCGTCCCCGGAGCCCGCATCGACTCCGGCAAGGACGCCGTGAGCGGATAGCTCCGCCGTGCCCGCGACGGGACTGTGCATCGTGCACCGGGCCCGGGCGAAGCAGGTGCCCGCCGTCGTTCTCGCCTGCGGTACCGGCTGGCGACAGTGAGACGACCACCACAGGAACAACGCGGAAACGCCTGACCACCGGACCCACCTGATCGTCGCGAGGACGCTGCGCGGGAGTCCCCGGAAGACGGAACGCCCGCGGCTGATCGAACGGTCGATCAACCACGATTCAGATCGAGGAAGAGGACACGCATGACGACCCAGAAGAAGACCCAGGCGCTGACGTCCGTGGCGAACGACACGCCGGCGGAGGAGATCCTCGAGGTCGTGACCCGTGACGGCGGCGTCATCATCAAGGGCTTCCTGACGCAGCAGCAGATCGTCCGTTTCAACGCCGAGATCGAGCAGCCGCTGCAGGCGCTCACCCCGGGGTCCCTCCACGAGGACGAGATCGTGGCCGCGTTCCACGGCAGCAACACCAAGCGCCTCACGAACCTGGTGACGCACAGCGTCACGTTCCGCAGCGAGGTCATCGACCACCCCCTGGTCCACGAGATCAGCGACCTGGTCTTCCTCCAGGAGTCGGGCACGTACTGGATGACCACCGCCCAGGTGATCGAGATCGGCCCCGGCAACAAGGCGCAGATGCTCCACCGTGACCTGGAGAACTGGTTCCCCTTCATCGGCATGGGGCCCGGCGGGCCGGAAGTCACCATCAACTTCCTGGTCGCTCTGACCGACTTCACGGAGGAGAACGGCGCCACCCGCGTCATCCCCGGAAGCAACCACTGGAGCGACTTCGAGGACCGCGGGACCCCCGAGCAGACGATCCCCGCCGTCATGAACGCCGGGGACGTCCTTCTCTTCAGCGGCAAGACCGCACACGGCGGCGGAGCGAACCGGACCGGCGACGAGTACCGGCGTGGCCTCGCCTTCGCGTTCAACGCGGGCTTCCTCACCGGTGAGGAGGCGTACCCCTTCCTGGTCGACAGGGAGCTCGCCAAGACGCTCTCGCCGCGTGTCCAGCGCATGCTCGGCTTCCGCTCCCAGTACCCCGCGGGCTCTCCCGGCCTGTGGCAGGTCGACTACGCCGACCTGGGCGACCACCTCGGGCTCTGAGATCCGGGCCCGACCAGAGGCTGCCGCAACTGTCCGAGGAGGGCACGCCATGGCTTTCCCTCGCACTATGGGAACCGAGGGCGATGCGTTCCTTGGTCAGCTGGCCCGCCGCCTCAGACCGCAGGTGAAGACGCTGGCCGGCCTGCTGCTCCAACGCCTGAACGGCGAGCTCCCCGAGCTGTGAGAGAACGCGGACGAGGCCTTGACCCTGGAGGAGACGGCCCAGCACGTCACCGCCCTGCTAAACCTCCTGGAGGCCCGCCCCGGCGCGAGCGCACCGGAAGCTCCTCCGGCCGTCTTGGACATCGCCCGCCTCTACGCCCGGCGGGGATCCCGGTGAGCCGGCTCCTCCGCGCCTACCGGCTCGACCATCTCACCCTGCTCGAACAGCTGCAGGCCGAAGCTCCGCGCCTCACCGACGACTGGGGCATGATCAACCAGGCCACGGTGAGGCTGGTCGCGATCGGTTTCGACTACGTGGATCGTTCCTCGGAGGAGGTCGTCGCCGCCTACCAGGAGGAACGCGACCGTCTGCTGCGGCGTCGGCTCGCCCTCACCGACCGGGCGAGCAAGCGGATCGGGACCACGCTCGACATCTCCCGCACCGCGGAGGAGCTGACGGAGGTCTGCACCGAGGACTTCGCCGACCTCGTCACCGTCGACCTCTTCGACTCCGCACTCGACGAGACCGGCGCCGGTCAGCCGGAGGCCCTGACGCAGCGCCGCGTCGCCCAGCGCTCCGTCCTCGACGACTGTCCGGAGTCCCCGCTCGGCGTCGGTGGGACCCACACCTACCCCGACGACTCGGAACCGGTTCGCGCGCTGACCACCGGACGGTCCGTCCTGCACCACATCAGGGGGACCGAGTTGCCCACGTGGGTGGCGCCGTCCTCACCTCGGCGCCGGACTCGCTGGAGGAGATCTGCGACCGACTCCTGGCCGCACTGCTGCCCGGCCGCACCGCCGACGACGTCGCCCTGCTCGTCGCTCGGACCCATGCCCTCGACCCGGACCACGTGGCCACGACGGACCTCCCGTCCGATCCGGCGGCCGTGTCCGGGGCCCGCAGCTTCGCCTCCGACGTTCTGGCGACCTGGGGGCTGGAAGATCTTTCCTTCACCACAGACACCACAGAGCTGGTCGTCAGCGAACTGGTCACGAACGCGATCCGCTACGGCAAGAGCCCCGTCCAGCTGCGACTGATCCTCCAGTCGACGCTCACCTGCGAGGTCTCCGACGCCAGCAGCACCGCCCCGCATCTGCGCCGCGCCCGCATCTTCGACGAAGGCGGGCGCGGCCTGCTCCTCGTGGCCCAGTGCGCGGAGCGCTGGGGCACGCGGCACGGTCGCGAGGGAAAGGTCAGCTGGGCCGAGCAGGCTCTTCCTGCGGACAGCGCGTCGACTGCCGAGGTGACGTAACGCCTGATCCGGACCGACTTGATCGATCGACTAAGTCGATATAGTGGGCGTATGGCTCATGTTTCCGCGGCGGAGCGCCGCCCTCAGTTGATCAAGGCGGCCATCGACCTCATGACCCGGGAGGGCGTCGCCGCGGGGAGTACCCGCGCCATCGCCGCGGAGCTCGGTGTCGCGCAGGCCACCGTCCACTACACCTTCGGCACGAAGGAGGACCTGTACCGAGCCGTCATGGACCAGATCACCGACGAGCTGGTCGCGCAGGTGCGGCGGGCGGCGCCGGAGGACGCGGGCTTCGAGGAGACCTTCAGCGCGCTGGCGGGCGCCCTGTGGGGCACCGTGCGCGAGCCGACGTCGCACCACCAGCTGCTCAGCGAGCTGACCATGTTCGCCCTGCGCGTGCCGGGCCTCAACGAGGCCCGGCAGAGCCACTACCGGCGGGTCATAGAGGTGACCGCGCAGGTGATCGCGGAGACGGCCGAGAGGGCGGGGCAGGAACTGGCCGAGTCCCCGGAGACGGTGGCCCGGTTCTTCCTCTCCGGCTTCGACGGACTCACCATGCAGGTCCTCCAGTGCCTGCCGGACGAGGCCACCGAGCGGAGGGGACTCAGGGCACTCGTGGGCGCCACCGTGGCTCTGGCCAAGGGGGACCTCGACCTGCCTGACGTACCGATGGCCTGACACGACGCGAGAACGGTTGTGGGCGCACCTTTCCAGGTGCGCCCACAACCGTTTCTTCCTCCTTGCGAGAATCAGCCGGCCCAGACGTCCTCGACGTAGCGTCCGGACCCGACGAGCGCGGCGAGCCACGCCTCGGCCCGCTCGTCGCTCTCACCGGTCCGCTCGCGGTAGATCGCCATGAACGCCTCCCGTACGGCGGGTGCCATGCGACGGCCGTCGCCGCAGATGTAGACGCGCCCACCGGCTTCCAGGACCGACCACACCTCCTCGCTCTCGCGGGCGATGCGCTCCTGGACGAAACGGGCACCGTTCTCGGGCGCGTGCATGAAGGTGGGACGCATGCTGACGGCGCCGTCCGCCTCGGCCGCCTCGAACTCCTCCCGGTGCAGGAAGTCCACGTCGGGGTGGTCGCAGCCGAAGTAGCAGAGCAGGGTGCCGGTCGAGCCCGTGTGGTGGCGGTCCAGGACGGCTCCGCGGAAGGGCGCGAGTCCGGTGCCCGCGCTGACCAGGATCACCGGTACGGAGGTGTCCTCGGGGAGGCGGAAGGACTCGCTGCACGGCAGGACCCTGGCCTGGATCACGTCGCCCGCGTTCACGGTCTGCAGGAAGTGCGAGGCGATGCCCCGGAAGGTGCCCTCGCCCGACCGGTGGGGCGCTGCGAGCAGCGATACCATCAGGTCGGCCTCGCCGGGCCGGGCCGCGGCGGACGACGAGATCGAGTAGTGCCGGGGGCGCAGGACCGGGAGCAGTTCCAGGAAGCGCTGGAAGGGCAGCTCGCACGCGCGGTAGCGCTCCAGGAGGTCCAGGACGCTGAGGCCCGCGACGGTCACCTGCTCCCGGAAGGTCTCGGGATCGGCGGTGGCGAAGGCGGTGAGCGGCTGCTTCTCGAGCGGGCAGTCGGTGTGCTCGGCGAGCACGGCGACCTGCTCCTGGGTGGCCGCGTCCTGGAGCTCGACGAAGTCGGTGAGCAGGCGGCGCAGGGTCAGCGGCCGGTCCACGGGCAGGGCGCTCCGGCTCCGGCGGCAGGCGCGCAGCCGGACGGTGCGGTCCAGGTCGAGGCCGAAACGGTCGGCGACACGCCGGACGAGGTCCTCGGGGTTGCTGGGCAGGATGGCCAGGTGGTCGGCGGTGCGGTAGGTGACGCCCTCGGGCAGCCGGAGCCTCAGGAACCGCTTGGAGCGGCCCAGTTCGTGGTCGGTGTCGACGAGTTCGTACGCTTCGAGGACCTCCATCGGCTGGACGCCGTGGCGCTCGGCGAGACCTCCGAGGACCGACTCCGAGGTGTCCTCCAGCTCGTAGAGCCCTTCCCCCTCCACCTCAGGTGCAGGGGCGGCCGCTTCGCCGGCGACCGCCTCGCCGTACTCCTCCAGGAGCGCCTTCCACAGGTCTTCCGTCCACTGGTCGACCGCTCCGCCGAAGTCGCCGGAGGCGTCGGCACTGCCGCGCTCCAGGAGCGGGACGGCGCCGGCGGCGGCCAGGCGCTCGTCGATCAGGGTGGGGATCCGCTGGTAGGTGGCGGCCCAGTTGCGGTCGCCGACCCCGAGGACGGCGTAGCGCAGCCCGGTGAGCGAGCCGGAGGCGAGGTTCTCCAGGGAGGCGACGAACTCGGCGGCGTCGTCGGTCGGGCGACCGTTGTAGGAGGCGGCGACGATGACGACGGGGCCCTTGGAGTCGGCCAGCCTCTCCGTGTACGCGTCGAGGGGGGAGACGGCCGGGGCGAAGCCGTGCTCCTCGCCGTCCGTGCCGAGGTCGCGGGCGATGCCGGCGCAGGTGCCGAGGTTGGAACCGTGGAGCAGCGTCAGCGCGGTGCCGCTCGCCCGGCGCGTCACGGCCGCGGTCCGGCCCGCGGCGGGGACCGCCGCCGCGACGGCGGGGAGGCGCCGTTCGTCGCTGGTGCGGCGGGCGAGCCTCAGGCTGAACCCGTCGGGCTTGATCGTCAGCGTCGACTTGATCTTCATCTGGTAGTCGGTGTGGTCGATCAGGCGGTAGCGGTGCACCAGCAGGCCGAGCAGCAGGGTGGCCTCGTGCAGCGCGAACTGACGTCCGATGCAGGCCCGTTCGCCGTTGCCGAACGGCTTGAAGGCGTGAACCGAGCGGGCCGCCTCCCGCTCGGAAGTGAAGCGCTCGGGGTCGAACAGCTCGACGTTCTCCCCCCAGGCCGCGTCGCGGTGCAGGGCCGAGGCGATCACCATCAGCGACTCGCCCTTGCGTACGGGGTACTTGCCGCCGATGACGGTGTCCTCGATCGGCTCGACGGCGTACGCGGGCGCCGTCGGCCACAGTCGAAGGCTCTCGTTGAGCACCTGGCGGATGTACGTGAGCTTGCCGATGTCGCCGTACTGGGGGTCCGGGGACTCGGTGTCGCCCCACAGGGCGTCCACCTCGGCCTGGGCCCGGGCGAGCACCTCCGGATGCTTGGTCAGGTAGTACAGCGCGAAGGAGAGCGCACTGCTCGTGGTCTCGTGGCCGGCGATCAGGAAGGTGATCACCTGGTGCCGGATGTTGACGTCGTCCAGGAGCTCGCCGGTGACGGGGTCCTTCGTGTGCAGCATCAGCCCCATCAGATCGTCCGTGCTGGTGTCGCCGGAGGCACGGCGCTCCCTGATCACGTCGTCGACGAGCTCCGTCATCAGGTCGATGTCCGCGCGGAACTGCTCGACCTTCTTCCTCTTGAACAGTTCGGAGCCCGGGATGGACTCGCCCTTCTCCTGGGCGAAGACGAGGGCCCGGGACATCGCCTCGACGAACGGGTGCAGGTCGTCGCGGCGGAAGGACTGGAAGTCGTAGCCGAAGCCGCACAGGCCGATCGTGTCGAAGGTCAGCCGGGTCATCTCGTCGGGCACGTCCACCGACTGCACCCCGGCCAGCCGGTCCCACTTGCCGATCAGCGACCGGGCGACCTGGAGCATGGGGGCGTGGTAGCTGCGCATCGAGCCGAGTGAGAACGCGGGCATCAGGATGTCGTGGGCCTTGCGCCAGTTCGGTTCGTGGTTGTAGGCGGTGAACAGACCGTCCCCGGCCAGGGCCCGGACCTCGACCAGGTCGGCGTGGACGTGCTTGCGGAAGCGGGTCTCGTCCGACAGCTCGGTCACGAGGTCCAGACCGCCGACCATGACGGTGTCCCTCCCGAAGAGCCGCAGCCGGTACACGGGCCCGAATTCCCTGAACTCCTTCAGCAGGTAGGCCAGGAAGTCCGCGCCCGCCGGAACGTTGAACGCGTGGCCTACGAGGGGCAGCGGGGGGCGCTCGGGGATCGCCCGCGCCGCACCTACGGACACCTGAGTCATGAGCGTGCCTTTCGTTGCACTCCAGCAGTCACCAGTCAACATACACACGACTTTGTCAGGTGAACATGTCGATTGACTGTACTGAACGACACAGTCACAGGACGGAACTCGGAGCACGCCGTGAACGACCAGCGGGAGCGGCTTGACAGATGACACCGTCAGTAGACACGGTTAAGCGACATGGTCAGTCGACCATGTCGAGCGCCTGAGCTACGCACGCGCTTCCTCCACCGAACACATCGAGGTCTCCGCATGAACACCATGCTGGCCGGGCGACTGCGCCTGGACACCCGTACCTTCGCCGTCGAAGAGGTCCCGATCCCAGTCCCCGGCCCGGGCGAGGTCCTCGTGGAGGTGCGGGCCGCCGGCGTCTGCCTGTCCGACATCCATCTGATCGACGGCAGCCTGAGCCCCTTCTTCCCCACCGACGCCGTCACGAAGGCGGGCGCCGTCACCCTCGGCCACGAGGTCGCCGGGGTCGTCCACACCCTCGGCCCGGACGTGAAGGGCGACTGGACGCCCGGACAGCGCGTGGTCCTCCAGGCCGGCGAGGCCTGCGGCGACTGCGGCGGCTGCCTGCGACGGATGACGTGCCACCGGCCGATCACCCGCGGCCTCGACTACGACGGCGGCTGGGCGCAGTACGCGATCGCCCGCGAGGGCACGCTGCTGCCCATCCCGGACGACCTGCCCTTCGACCAGGCCGCGATCATCCCCGACGCGGTCTCCACCCCGTACGCCGCGATCGTGGGAACCGGCGCGGTCCGCCCCGCCCAGTCGGTCGGCATCTGGGGCGCGGGCGGCCTCGGCGCCCACGCCGTGCGGCTCGCCCGGATGGTCGGCGCGGCCCCGATCCTCGCGATCGACCCGCTGCCCTCGGCCCGCGAGCGGGCCCTCCTCTTCGGCGCGGACGTCGCCCTCGACCCCCTCGCCCCGGACTTCGCGGAGGCGGTGCGGGAGGCGACGGCCGGGCGCGGCCTCGACGTCGCGTTCGACTTCGCCGGCGTGGGTGCCGCCCGCGCCCAGGCCGCGTCGGTCCTCGGCCCCTTCGGTTCGCTCGTCCTCGCCGGACTCACCCCGGAGCCGGTCGCGATCGCCGACAGCATCGGCTTCTGCTTCAACGTCAACCAGGTCCGCGGCCACTACGGCTCCGAGCCGGAGCACGTGGAAGAACTCGTCGGACTGGCCGCCGCCGGACGGATCGACCTCGGCCCCTCCGTCAGCGCCCACGTCCCGCTGGCGGAAGCCGCGGAGGCCGTCGCCCGGCTGGAGAAGAAGATCGGAGACCCGATCCGCCTCGTTCTCACTCCCTGAGCGGCATGGGGCGGTGGCAGCTCGCTCCGCACGCGCGGACGAACCGCCACCGCTCCACCGTCGCCCGGAGACCGGCGGAACCCGTCAGCCTCCCTGCCCACCGTCCAGCGCCGCGACCATGCCGGCCACGATCACCGTGTTGAAGACGAACGCGATGGTCGCATTGGCCGCCACCGTCCGGCGCATCTCCCGCGACATCACCATGACGTCCGTCGTACCGAACGTCGTCATGACCGACAGGGCGAAGTACACGTAGTCGGCCCACGCCGCCGTCTCCCCACCCGGGAAGTCCAGCGCCGCCTCGTCCTCCACGAGGTTGTCTGCATGGAACGCGACCGCGAAGGCGACCAGAACGCAGATCCAGGCGACGACGACGAGACCGAGCGCCATCAGAACCCGCGCGCCCGCCGGGAAGGCGGAACCCAGATGCCCGGGACGCCACACCGCCGACACCACGAGCGCCGCCGACGCGATGAGGACCGACACCCCGGGTCCCGGCGCGGTCCCCAGGAGATAGCGCTGCAGCAGGGTGCCCCGCGCCTCCCGCCGGGCCCAGACGCGGATCCGTTCTGGCGGCGCGTTCGAGAAGGCTCTCAGCGTGACCACCAGGTAGCAGAGGAGGTAGGCGAACAGCGCCACCACGCCCAAGTCGGCACTCGAGGCGGACACCGACCCCGGCGCGAGGACTCCCAGCAGGCCAAGAAGCACGGCGACACAGACCCCGACGACCGTGCTCACCGCGGACCGGCGGCGCTCGGAGAACCATGAATGCACCGGCCGTGCCTCCTCTCGAACGTCCCCGCGCATGCGACGACAACCGCCCGGCCCCGCAAAGGAATGTGGAACAGAACGTGATCGCACGAAAGGGCGGCCATCCGAGGTCGCCGTCCACCGAACGACGCGCTGGTGGTGTGCACTCGCTTCCCGTCCCGCCGTGCTTCCCCCCCCCGCCGGGGTCCTTGAACAAGAAGGACCCCATGCCGCGGGCGAGCTGTCGGGCATCCGTTCCAGCCCAAGAACCTGCTCAGGCGCCGCACTGTCGGTCGCAGGTCAGCAAGCGCGGACACGTCCGGGACGCATGCTGACCGTTTGCTGACCTGAGGGGGCACATGATGCCCCTGACCTGCGGCGAAGCCAAATAGCTAGATCTTGGACTTGAACATCGTACGCAGCATGGCAGCACTCCGAAGGTAGGCTCCCTGCCTGCCTTTGTGCAGGTCAAGGGCTCGCTCACGAGCTTACAGCGTGCCGTGTGGGCGGGGAGGGCCGGCTGGTCCCGGTGCGGCCGCTGCCGGAGTCGTCGACTCCCCCACCTGCGCGCCCACTTGTCCCTCGCCGGGCATCAGCTGTGGGAGAGGGCGAAGGAGAGCAGGAAACCGCTGACCGTGATGGCGCCGATGGCCAGGTGGCTGTCCTCGAACGCCTCCGGGATCATCGTGTCCGCGATCATCGTGATGATCGCGCCCGCGGCGAGCGCCATCACACCGGCCATGACGGCCGTCGACAGCACGCCCACGAGGGCGTACCCGGCCATCGCGGACACGGTGCCGGCGGCGGCGATCGCTCCCCACACGCCGAAGACGTATCCCTTGCTGCGGCCCGCGCTCTTCATACCCGCCGAGCTGGACAGCCCTTCGGGAATGTTGCTGATGAACACCGCGGCGACGGTCGCCGTACTGATCGCGCCGCCGTCGGCCAGGCCGACGCCGATGACCGCGGACTCGGGCACCCCGTCCAGGAGCGCGCCCAGTGCGAGGGCCAGGCCGGAGCCGGCCTGCTGGCTCTCGGAGGGCTGCTGGCGCACATGCCCGGAACGTTTGCGCTGGCGCGCACCCCGACGCGCCAGCAGTACGTTGCCCCCGGTGTACAGGCCCGCCCCGGCCAGAGCGCCCACCACCACCGGCACCATCCCGGCCTCCCGATGAGCTTCGGCGATCAGCTCGAAGGACACCGCCGACAGCAGCACCCCCGCGCCGAAAGCCATGACTGAGGCGATCACCAGGCGTGGGAAGCGCACCGCGAAGCCGAGTACGGCACCCACCAGCAGAGCGGAACCGGCCAGCAGACCGAACGCACCGGCCTCAAGCGTCTCCTTCATGTCGTTCATGCGCACCAGATACCCGAGGCACAGCGTCCCAAGGCGGGACGGTTGGCCCCGGGCGGGTGGTTGGGCCGGGGGCTCCGGGGTAACCGCAGTTCCATGCTTGAGAAACTCGCAGTGATGCCGACGTCTCTCGCACGTGTGCTTCCCGGGCACGGCCCGGCCCGGCATGCCAGGGCACGCCGACGACGCGGCAGGCTGCACCGGCGACTGCTCGCCTATCGCGATGTGCGGATCGTGCACTCGCCGGGTCCGGCCGCCCGGACCGACACTCTGCTGCTGGTCCATACGCGCCGTGTCGTCGGGCAGCTCACGTACGAGGTGTGCGAGCAGTGCGCGAGCGGCGTGATCACGGACGTGTACGTCGCCTCCCCGCTCCAGGACAGCGGCCTTGGCACCCGGGCCATTTCACACCTGCGCGCGTGCTACCCCGATGTCGCCTGGCGCAGTCGGCTCACCAAGCGCATGACGCGCGACCTGGCACACCGCATGCGCCTGCCGCACACCGAGGCCACCCGCACCTGCGGGCACAGCACGTCCGGCAGGGCACCGGCCGCCGGGCCGGACCGCGTCACCCCTTCCCGCCACGGAGCCCCGTCCCGCGCACCAGAGGCATGCGGCTGATCAGTGTGTAGGAGCCGCCCGCCAGTGCCATGCCCACCGGCAGCGCGAGGTCGAGGCCACCGAGAGCCGTGGCGAGCGGGCCCGTGTACACGGTGTCCACACAGAGCGCGGCGGCGGTCGAGCCCGCCAGCAGGGCGCACGCGCCGGCCGGGTTGACCCCGCCGCGGTACCAGAAGGGGCTGGTGCGGGTCTCGTCGGCGAGGGCCTGTCCGTCGTAGCGGGCCCGGCGCAGGACGATGTCGGTCGCGTAGATCGCGGTACTGGGGCCAAGCAGGACGACGGTCAGCTGCAGGACGTTGTTGACCGTGTCGAGAAAGTTGGAGACGAGCAGTCCGTACAAGGTGAGCGCGACAGCCGCCGTGCCATCGAACAGGACGCTGACCGAGCGGCGGATGCGCAGGCCCACGGCTTGGAGCGCGAGCCCCGCGCTGTACGCGGTGAGGGCGTTGATGGCGATGGTGCCGAGGACGAGGGCCAGCAGGAAGACGGGCGTGAACCAGGCGGGCAGGATCGACTCCAGGGCCGACTGCGGGTCGGTCATGTCGACGGCGGTCGCCGCGAGGGCGCCCAGGGAACAGACCACCATGCTCGGCAGGAAGCCGCCGAGCGCCGTCCAGCCGGCGACCGCGCGCTTGGACGTGGCGCGCGGCAGATAGCGCGAGAAGTCCGCACTCGTGGTGTACGACAGCGGGCCCGAGGCGACGAGAGTGACCCCGGCGAGGACGGTAGCCCACAGGTCGACGCCGGCCGGGCGGTGCTCCGGCGTGTACGAGAAGTCGGCGTGGCGGACCACGTAGACCGCGACGACCAGGAACGCGGCGCCGAGGGCGAGCGTGATCATCGGGTACAACCGCACGATCACGGCGTGGCCGTAGACGCTGATGGTGAGGGTGAGCGCGGCGATGACGACGATCACGACGACCTTGACGCCGGTGTCCGCCGTGACGCCTGCCTTCTCGACCAGCGAGAAAGCGGCCACGGCGGCGGCCGACAGGTTCAGCGCGAAGTAGCAGACCGAGATCAGCCAGCCGACGACCGCGTTGTTCACCCGGTTGCCGATGACTCCGTACAGGGCTCGCGTGATCACTTCGCTGGGGGCACCCGCGGCCGGTCCCGACACGGCTAGCAGCCCGGTCAGCGTCCAGAAGAGGTTGCCGACGACCAGCACGGCGAGGGCCTGCCACAGGGTCAGGCCCATCAGGATCAGGGCCCCGCCGATCACCAGGCTCAGGTAGTTGACGTTGGCGGCGGCCCAGACGGGGAACAACTCGCGGGCGCTGCCGTGCCGTTCGGCGTCCGGGATGTGATCGATGCCGTGGGCCTCGATACGGCCGCCGGTGCCGCCGGGCCGGTCGTCCGGTGGCTCGGTGGCACCCCCGTCCGGGGCGCTTCCCGCATCCGGAGTGATCCCTGCGTCCGGAGTGGGTCCTGCACATGGAGTGGATTCCGCGCTGCTCGTCGGCGGTCGAGAGCGCGGGGCGGGGTCGGGAAGCGTGGATGCCATCGGGCCCTCCGGGATGCCGGCCGGTGCGTGACCGACCCACCTGCTTGCTTATTGGTCGCACACTCAATAACGTGACCGGCATGTCGTCAAGCGTTCAGCGCAAGCGAATTCGAAAATCTCCGGCGGCGAGACGTGCGGAAATCGTTGAGAAGGCCGCAGAAATTGCGCTTTCCGAAGGTCTGGAGTGCGTCACGCTCCGCCGGATCGGTGAGGAGCTGGACGTACGTCCCAGCCTCGTGAGCCACTACTTCCCTTCGACGGAGGAGCTGGTGGCGGAGGCGTTCGGCAGTGCGGCTACGGGGGAGCTCGATGCACTGCTTCCCCCGGCGGAGACGACTGGGGGCGAGGGGCCGGGCACGGATACCGCCACGGAGCGCCTGGCCGCCTTCTTCGCGCGCACGTCCGGCCCGGCCTGGAACGACATCAGCAGACTGTGGATCAACGCCCGCCACCTGACCCGCTACCGGCCTTCGCTGCGCGAGCGGGTCGCCCGACAGGAGGACGCGTGGCGGGGGCGTCTGGGCGCGCTCGTCGAAGTCGGCGTGCGGCGGGGCGAGTTCCGCACGCAGGAAGAACCCTCGGTGGTGGCGGTACAGATCCTGGTCGTGCTGGACGGGCTCGGCGCGGACGGCGGCGCCGACTCGGACACGCTGCCGCCGGCGGTGGCGCGGATGGCGGTCACGTGGGCGGAGGGTGAACTTGGCCTACAGCGGGGTGCGTTGGGGCCGCACCCGTAAACAGGGCACCTCCCGAGCCGCACGCTCGGCCCCGCGAACCGTGGGGCCGGACATCTCGTGCGCCCTCTGCCCCGCCTGGAACCGACCGCCCCGCCCCCGCCACCATCGCCCGTGACCCGCCAGGCCCCGCCCCTCATCCTTCCCCCAGGCCCCGAAGCCCAGCAGAAGAAGTCACCAGAACAGGAATCCGCATGCGTCCCGACCCCGACCTCGTTCTTCTCGGCGCCCGTCTCCTCGACCCGGGCGTCGGAGACCTCCTGCCGCACACCTCCCTCGCCGTGGCCGGAGGGCGGATCGTCGCGTTCGGCGACGACCGGGACATGCGTGCCCTCGCCGGGCCCCGCACCCGGACCATCGACCTCAAGGGTTCCGTCGTGACGCCGGGCCTCGTCGACGGCCACCTGCACCCCGTGCACGGCGCCGAACTCACCGACGGACTCGACCTTTCCGGCTGTGCCGACCTGGACGACGTGCGCGCGGCGCTCGCCGGGGCCAAGCGGGACCTCGCGCCCGGGGCGTGGCTGCGCGCCTGGGGGCTCGACCCGAACGTGTTCGGCGACCGGCCCATCGAGGCCGCCGCGCTCGCCCCCGTCCTCGACGACGTACCCGCGCTGCTGCAGCTCTTCGACGCCCACTCGACCCTCGCGAGCCCCCGCGCCCTGGAACTCGCCGGAGTCGACGGTCCGCGCACCTTCGACCAGGCGGCCGAGATCGTCTGCGACGCGCAGGGCAGGCCCACCGGTCTCCTCCTGGAGGACGCCGCCTGCGAACTCGTCGAACGGGCCGCCCCGCAGGCGACGCGCGACGAGCAGCGCGCGCGGCTCGCGCGGGCGCTGTACGCGATGGCCGCCGCCGGGCTCACCGGCGGCCACGCGATGGACGCGAACGGCGACAGTCTCGCGCTCTACGCCGACCTCGACGCGACCGGTGAGCTCCCGTTGCGGCTCCGCGTGGCACCGTGGTGCCAGCCCGGCGCCGACGCCGAGACGGTGCGCCACCTCATCGAACTCCAGGGAAACCGGGGGACGTTGTGGCGGGTGGCCGGGGTGAAGCTGTTCATGGACGGTACCGTCGACAACGGCACCGCATGGCTCGAGCGGCCCGACTGCCACGGTGAGTCCACGCACGCGTTCTGGCCCGACCCCGCCGCGTACACCCATGTCATCGGCGAGCTGCACCGCGCCGGTGTGCAGACCGCGACGCACGCCATCGGCGACGCGGCGGTGCGGCACGTCCTCGACTCCGTCGAGAAGGCGCGCGGCGACGCGCCGGCGGGCGTACGACACCGCGTCGAGCACATCGAGACGGTGCCGGACGACACGGTCCGCCGGTTCGCCGAGCTCGGTGTCGTCGCCTCGATGCAGCCCACGCACTGCTGCGACTTCACCAGGGCCGACCACACGGACAACTGGTCGCGGCGGCTCGGCGAGGAGCGGGCCGGGCGGGCGTGGCGGTGCCGTGACCTGTGGGACGCGGGGGCGCGGGTCGTCCTCGGCTCGGACTGGCCCATCGCTCCCTATCCGCCGCTCGCCGTCATGGCCGGTGCCCGGCACCGCCGCCCCAGCCGCGACCTGTCCCTGCCACCGCACGGCCCCGAGCAGGCGCTGACCGGGCTTGAGGCGTTGCGGGCGATGACGGTCAACGCGGCGTACGCGGCCGGTGAGGAGCGGGAGTCGGGGGCCCTTGCCGTCGGCTTCCGGGCGGATCTGTCCGTGTTCGCCGAGAACCCTGCCGAGGTGCCCGCGACCGAACTCGCGGACGTACCGGTCCGGTTGACGGTGGTCGACGGCAGGGTGACCCATCAGGAGGATCACCTCGGGGCGTAGCCGCCGGGTTTTGGCCAAGCAGCCGCTCGGGGCCGGTCATTCCGCCGGGAGTGACGTCCTGCAACAACGCGCCGGGGCGAGGATCTCGCCGCCACCGTTTGGTGGCGCCACGGCAGTTGAGGGCGAAGGGATCGGCCATGCCCAGGAACGAACGAACCGTGAATGACCACCGCACCGTCACCGCCGACCGCACCGGCACCATCACCGGGAAACGCACCGTCACCGGTCGGCGGGCGGTACGCCGGCGCGGGGCCCTGGCGGTGGCGGCGGTCCTGGCCGCAGCAGGCACGACGCTGACCGCGCTGCCGCAACCGGCCCTCGCCGCGCCACCGCGGCCCGCCCCCGCGGCGCTGCCGCCGCAGACCATCGCGGACCCGGTGCACTTCTGGAACGACGTGCTCATGGAGGTCGTACGAAGAGAGGGCGGCGGTCCGGGTCCGATGTCCAGAGCCGCCGCGATGCTGAACGCGGCCATCTACGACGCGGAGTCCTCGTACCAGCTCAAGTGGAAGGGCAAGATCACTTCCGAGCCCTACATCCGCGCCGAGAAGTACGCGGGCTGGATCGAGGGCCCCGACGAGGAGGAGCGGGTCGTCGGCCGTACGGCCTACAACATCCTGCTCGGGCTCTATCCGTCGCAGACCAACTACCTCGACGCCCGGTTCCGGGAGCGGTTCGGCACCGAGCCGACCGGCTTCGACCTGCTCGACACCACGATCGTCGGGCCGATGGTCAAGCAGATGCGGGACGCCCGCAACGGGGACGGTTCCGACAACGACCAGGTGTATGTGGCGGACAACAAGCCCGGCGCCTGGCGGCCCACCAGCTACCCCGACATGGTCGACCCCGGCTGTACCCGGGACAGCCAGGCCGTCACGCCGTTCTGGGGCAAGGTCAAGCCCTTCGCGCTCACATCGGGCTCACAGTTCCGGCCGCCGACCCCGGGTCTGTACGGCACCTACGAGAAACTGCTGGCCGGCGACGCGTACAAGCAGCAGGTCGCGGCGGTACGCGCGGTCGGCGCCGACGGGCCCACGAAGGCGACCCCGAAGATCGAGCGGACCCCGGAGCAGGAGGCGGTGGCCTGGTTCTGGGCGAACGACGAGGACGGCACGTACAAGCCGCCCGGCCAGCTCCTCCAGGCCACGCGCGAGGTCGCGACCCAGCGCAAGCTCTCCACGTACGAGAACGCCCGCCTGTTCGCCCTCGTCTCGATCGCGATGGCGGACGCCGGCATCGCGGTGCGGGACGTGAAGTACTTGACGCCGATCGACCTGTGGCGTCCGGTCTCCGCCATCCGCGACAGCGGCCTCGACCCCGACTGGAAGCCGCTGCTCAAGACGCGCGCCGGAGTGAACGTCACCCCGTGCTTCCCTGCGTGGGCCTCCGGACACGCCACGTTCGGTGCCTCCTGGGCCGGGGTGATGAAGCGTTACTTCGGCAACGACAACATCGCCTTCACCATGACCACCGACGAGCCGCAGTCCCCGATCAAGTCCCGCTCGTTCACCAGCTTCAGCCAGGCCGCCGAGGAGGACGCCCAGAGCCGGGTCTGGCTCGGCGTCCACTTCCCGTGGGACGCCGAGGACGGCCTGGTCCTCGGCGACAGGATCGCGGACCACGTCTACACGACAAAGCTGCGCAAGCTCTGAACACGGCCCTCGGAGCCGCTCGTAGCTCCCCGCCACCCTGGAGGCTGAACCCTCAGATCACCGGCGGCCTGCCGAGCCGCGCCATGCGGAAGACCGTCCTCCAACGCATCGGACGTCGCCTTCCGCACGGCGCGCGCACCCCCTCGACGAACCCCGCCGTCCACGCCTTCAGCCCTGCCTTCGAGCGTGTCCGGGCGAGGGTGAGGAGGATCCACACCCCCAGGTACACCGGCACGAGGAGCGCGGGCAGACGGCGGCGGGCCAGCCAGACCCGGTTGCGGGCGGTCATCCGGTAGTAGACCGCGTGCCGGGCCGGGGACGTCTTGGGGTGCCGCAGCAGCAGTTCCGGCTCGTAGAGGATCTTCCATCCGTCGTCCAGAGCCCGCCAGGCGAGGTCGGTCTCCTCGTGGGTGAAGAAGAACTCCGCGGGCCAGTCACCGATGCGATTCAGCATCGGCATGGCGAAGGCGTGTCCACCGCCGAGGAAAGCGGTCACCGGGCCGCGCCGCATCGGGTCCTTCGCACGTAGGCGGGGGATGTGGCGGCGGGCCGTCTCGCCATGTTCGTCGGCAATCCGGAAGCCGACGATGCCCACCTTGGGATCGGCGGCGAACAGGTCGCCGATGCGGCGGAAGACGTCCTCCTGGACCAGGAGCCCGTCGTCGTCCAGCTCGACCACGACGTCGATGTCGCCGAACTCACGGAGCCTGGCGATACCGGTGTTGCGGCCTCCGGGGCAGCCCAGGTTCTCCTCGTTCTCGATGACGGTCAGCTCTCCGGGCAGGCCGGGGAAGTCCGGCAGCGGTGAACCGTTGCCAACGATCACGATGCGGGCGGGCGGCGCGTCCTGCTCGGCGACCGACGCGAGCAGCTCGTCGACCTCACGCGGCCGGTTTCCCATGGTCACGACGACGACCCCGAGGCGCGGCAGCTCCACAGCGAGGACTCCCCTCGGACGACAGCGGTGGCAGCGAGCCTAGTCGTCCGTCGTGGGGGTTGCGTCCGCCCGCTCCCAGTTCATGGTGATCACGGCGTATGTCTCCCCGTCTGCGGGCGGGCGCGTCCACGAGCGGGTGGTGAACGTGTGCAGTCGTCCGGTCGTGAGCGCGTGGCGGGGCAGGTGGGCGCAACTCGTTGTGTATGGCTTCCAGTAGGGACCGTTCCGTCTCTTCTGCCTTCTCCTGCGTCCGCTCCCGGGCGGCCCGCACGGGGGCGAAGAAGCGGTTCGGGTTCAGTGCTTGCGGTATTCGGCCGGTTCGGTGTGTCTCTCCTCCGGCGTACGTTAACGCGGGGGCGTCCGGCGTCGCGTCGGTCCCGTCCGCCAGACGGCGGGGCAGGTCCTCTGGCTCCACGCCTTCGACGAGGAGGAATCAGCAGGAGGTGCGGCCCATGTGCCCGTCCGGGGCCGCCAGCCACGCCAAGTTGTCCGGGTCCAGGGCTGCCGCCCGGGGCGGTGTGGCGCCCGTCTGGCCGCCTCTGGGGGTGGAGAGCAGTTCGGCGCCGCGTTCCGGGGTCAGCAGGGGGCCGAGCAAGGGGTCCGCAACCCATCCCACGGGCGCCAGGTGATCGGGGCCCAGCGGCTGCGAGCGGCAGGGCGTCCATCAGCGTCCGCCAGGCCCCGTCGGTGTCGCCCCACCGCGCCGACTCCCGGGCCTGTTCGACCGCTTCCCCGAATTGTCCTGTCGGCGCATACCGGTACGCGCCGTTCCGCGCCTGCTCCAGCGTCGCATAGGCCAGCGAGACGACGGCGGCAGTGGCTCCCCGCAGGTCGAACTCCAGCGTGGAGTCGTCCCTGTACGAGTGCGCCGCTTGCTCGGCGACCAGTGGCGGCACCAGATCGGGGGCGTACCGCGGGTCGCTCGCCAGGCCTTCGAAGGACACCCTGTAGGTCTGCCCGAGCAGTCGGCGTATCTGGTCGCCCATCCCGGCCGCTCGCGGCCTGCCGTACTCCTTTGCCCTGTCCAGCGCCCGCTCGGCCTGTTCCCAGCCGCCCCGCAACGCGTCCAGCCGGGCCTGCTCCACCCCCGCGTCCAGCTGTCGCGTCGTGTCGTTGACGAACTCCGGCTCCCCTTCCGCAAGGTTTGCCCGCAGGCGGTGGAACTCCCGGTGCATCTCCCGCATGAACTCGCCGAAGTTCGCGATCCGTTCGGGCGGGGCGGCCCGCCGGCCCGCCCACGTGTAGACGGCCCACTCGCCGTCCTCGTCCACATCCTCGGGGTCCAGCACGACATAGGTGCCGTCGGACTCGACGTCGAGTTGCAGCCCACGCCGCCAGAGTTCCGCTTCCCGTCGCTCGTCGGGGCCGGAGTCCTCGTCCAGGTACCCCTCGAACATGTCCGCCAGCCCGGACTCGTTGTCGTGCCAGCGCGCTTCCGCGGTCCCCGCCGGCAGCGTGACGAACCCGCCCACGTGCTGCCATCCGTCGGTGACCCGGAGGAACTCCCGGTACGACGGGGGCATCCGCCGCCCGAGGCGCCGCTCCATCGCTGCGATCCGCTCCTCGGAAGCGGGCGGGAAGCCCGACCACCGGTCACGCAGCGCGGCTTCCTCCTCGGCGGTCCACGTCTCGTCCTCGCGCACAGAGTCCGACCACTCCCCGCTTCACCTGCGCAGAAACGGCCGCCACTCGGACCCTGTCGTATTCGTCACGTCCTTGCTGCTGCCAGTCGGCACTGACAACGCCCCGGGTCCGTTCCTCGGGCACCCACGAGCGGTTGCTCGGTCGAATGCGCGTACACCGGTGATCCGGGACCGTCACAATGGTCACACGGTTCATCGTCGCCACGGTGGCGGCGCTGCCGGGACAGCGCGTGGGTGCGGAGAGGGGAAGACGTGAGCGGGAGACTGCAACCGTCGGATGTGACGGACAGGTTGAATACGGGGGTCGCACACAACGCGCGCGTGTGGAACTACTGGATCGGCGGCAAGGACCACTACGAGGTCGACCAGCAGGTCGGCGAACAGGTCGCCACGATGTTCCCGGTCATCCGGGACGTGGCCCGCGCGGACCGCGAGTTCCTCGGCCGCGCCGTGCGGTTCCTGACCGCCGAGTGCGGAGTGCGGCAGTTCCTGGACATCGGTACGGGGCTGCCGACCCTGGACAACACGCACGAGATCGCCCAGCGGATCGCGCCCGATTCCCGGATCGTCTACGTCGACAACGACCCGATCGTGCTGGTTCACGCCCGCAGCCTGCTCGTCGGCACTTCCGAGGGAGCCACCGACTACATCGACGCCGACGTCCACCATCCGCACAGCGTCATAGAGGGTGCGGCGGAGACCCTGGACTTCGAACAGCCCGTCGCCGTCATGATGCTGGGCATCCTCAACTTCATCCTCGACACGGAACAGGCGCTCGACATCGTGCGCCGGATCATGGACCCGCTCCCCTCCGGCAGCTACCTCGCCATGACCCATCCGACCACCGACACCGACCTCGGTGGCGAGGGCAACGTAGGGGCCATGAAGTTCTGGAACGAGAACGCTACCCCTCCGATCACCGCCCGCAGCCGCGCGGAAATCGGTGCGTTCTTCGAGGGCCTGGAACTTCTCACTCCCGGCCTCGTGTCGTGCTCGCGGTGGCGGGCGGAGTCGGAATCGGCGGAAGTGCTTCCGCAGTTCGGGGCGGTGGCCCGCAAGCGGTGAGCGTGCATTGGTGAGCGGCTTGCGGGCCCTCCCGGGGGGTGTGGGCGGTGCGGACGAACGCTGGGCGTTCGGGCGAGTTGCCGGGCGTCCGGGCGAGTGCCGGGCGTCCGGGCGGGCGATCGTCCGTCAGCGGGGTGCCGGGGAACGGCGCCGTCTGGGTGCTGCGCGGCTCCGCCGACGCCGTCACCGGCACGGGCGCGGGCGCGGGCGCGGGCGCGGGCGCGGGCGCGGTCAGCTTAGGGGCGTCGTCCGTCGGGATCAGCGAGTCGGGGCAGGACCCCGTGTTCGGCGACGCGATGTCGGGCTCGTGAGCGGCTGACCCGCTCACGGGACCTTTGACGGGAACCCTGAGGGGGCCCTGAGGAGGCCCTGACGGGAGCGGGAGGGCCGGCGCCGCGACTCCCTGATGTCACCGCTCCGCTCCCCCGCGCCTCGAATCCGGCGGCCACCCGCCCGGATCCGAAGCGCGGGGGAAAACTCTTGGTCGGCACTGTGCTCGATCGGCAGACTCGGGGGATGGATTCCCTGCGCAGCGGCACGCCGGACCGTTCCTGGCTCGGCTCCCCCATCGACGCCCGCCCCCTTTTCGCCCCCGAGCACGCCGCGCTCATGGACACCCTGCACGGCCTGTCGCCCGCCGACTGGGGCCTGGAGGCGGTGCCCGGGTGGACCGTGCGGGATGTCGCCGCGCACCTTCTGGGGGACTTCTACGGGCGTCTCGGCCGCGACCGCGACGGGCATCGGGAAGGGCCCGCCTTCGCGCCCGGTGAGACCCTCGAAGCGTTCATCCACCGCATCAACCAGGAATGGGTGGACGCCCTCTCCCGGGTCAGCCCGGCCGCGCTCACCGACACGCTCGACCTGATCGGCCGACAGGTCGCCCGGTTCTTCGAGGCCGCCGACCCCGAGGCGCCTTCCCTGGGCGTGTCCTGGGCAGGTGTCGATCCCGCGCCGATGTGGCTGGACAGCGCCCGCGACTTCACGGAGTTCTGGACCCACCGGCAGCAGATCCGGCACGCCGTCGGGCAGGAGACCGACCACGACCCGCGGCCTCTGGCCCTGGTCCTGGACACGTTCATGCGGGCGCTGCCCCACACCCTGCGCGACGTCGCCGCGCCGGTCGGTACGCGGATCCAGATGCAGATCGACGGCCCGGCCGGCGGTACGTGGACCGTGGCCGCCGCGGAGGAACACTGGACCCTCGCCACCGCACCGAGCACCACACGTCCCACCCCCACCGCACCGAACACCACACGTCCCACTCCCACCGCCCGCACCTCCTCCGCCTCCCCCGCCTCTCCCACCCACCCCGCCGCGCTCGTCCGTCTGGACGCGGAGACCGCCTGGCGGCTGTGCACCCGAGGCATCGCCCCGGACACCGCGCTGGCACGCGCCCACATCGACGGTGACCGCGAACTCGCCGCAGCCGCGTGCCGGATCGTCTCGATCATCCACTGACGGACCCGGCCTCGTTCCGGCGTCGGCCGCCCGCCCCGCCCCACCCCGCGAGGAACTCGAAGGAACTTCCGTCCATCCCGTTTCGACGGTGCCCGAGTCGGTCACCCGAAATGGACAGCCTCCGGCACAAGGGACGTACCGGAGCATCCGGACACAGAGACGGGACGGTGTATCACCATGGCCACCACGACGGCACGCGACATCATGACCGGCGGCGCCCAGTGCGTACAGGCGCATGAAAGCGCGCTCGACGCGGCGCGCAAGCTGACCGAATGGGAGGTGGGCGCCCTGCCGGTCTGTGGCGAGAACAACCGGCTCGTCGGCGTCGTGACCGACCGGGACATCGCCGTGAAGGTCCTCGGCAAGGGGCTCGATGCGGCGGAGGTGGAGGCGGGCACCCTGGCGCAGGGGGAAGCCGTCACGATCGGCGCGGACGACGGGGTGGACGAGATCTTCGAGACCATGACCCGGCACAAGGTGCGGCGCCTCCCCGTGATCGACGGCACCGACCTGGTCGGCATGGTCGCCCTCGCGGACGCGGCGAAGTCCCTCGACGCGCCCGAAGCCGGGCGGCTCATCGAGGCGCTCTCGACGGACTGACAGGCGGACCGTCTGACGGGCGGGCCCGACTGATCGACGGACCGACTGACCGACTGACCGACCGGGTCTCACCCCCGCACGCGTATCCGCACCCACACCCGCACCCGCACCACCTCACGGGAGTTTCTCCGCATGCGGGACACGACCGACGGCACCACGAACGACACCGCGAACGGCGCGCCCAACGCAGCCTCCACCTCCGCCCAGGTCTCGGACGAGCTCTTCCCGCCCTATCCGGTGCAGCGTCCGCGGCGCCCGGGGCTCGAGTCCGAGATGGAACTCGCGCCCCGCTACCAAGCCCCTGACTACCGGCCGGCGGACAAGCTCGCCGGGAAGGTCGCGCTCATCACGGGCGGCGACTCCAGCATCGGCTGGGCGGTCGCGCTGCTCTACGCACGAGGGGCGCCGACGTCGGCATCGACCACCTCCCCGAGGAGGAGTCGGACGCTCAGCAGATCGAGCAGGAGATCAACGCGCTGGGGCGCAGGACCCTGCTGCTCCCCGGCGACCTGAGCGACGCGGACTTCTGCGCCGAGACGGTGCGCCGTACCGTCGACGAGCTCGGCGGCCTCAACATCCTGGTCAGCAACGCCGCGTACCTGAACAGTCAGAAGTCCATCGCCCCGCACCTCGTGGCGCAGACGCCGCTGGGCCGGGTGGCGCAGCCCGAGGAGATCGCGCCCGCGTGCGTCTACCTGGCCGGCGACGCCGACTCCAGCTACACGATCGGCGAGACCATCGCCGCCACCGGCGGGTACACGGACTTCCGCTGACAACGCTGCGGAACGCCTTCGGAGGCAGCCTTACAGGCAGGCCGCGGCCTGGTGCGGCAGGGGATCCGGTCCTGAAGCGCGCCTCGGGTTCGGAGCGTATTCTGGTGGGGCGAGAACGCAAGGTTCCGCCGCCGACAGCGGTGACAAGCCCCACCTTGCGGCCCGTCGGTCTCGACCGGGCCAGTCTCTCTTCCGAGAGCCCACCACGCCTGCACCTTCCATCAGTTGGAGGTGGACGCAGTGACAACGTCCCCCAGGTCCCCGTCCGGAATGCCGTCAGGAGTGCCGTCCGGAGCCTCGTCGTCGATGTCCGGAGCCCATGCCCCCATGTCCGGGGCACCGTCCTCCATGGACACGCACCCCGACATCGTCGACATGCGCGCCCGGCACGAGAGTGCCGAACGTGCGGCAAGCACACCCAAGGCGCAGGCCATCGACGCGCTGGCCTTCCTCACGGGTCTCTATCTGGCCGCGTCTCCCTGGATCGCCGGCTTCAACCAGTTCCAGCGGTTGTCGATCGTCAACCTGATCGTCGGCATCGCGTACGCGCTCCTGATGAGCGGCGGCTTCGGCCGGGCCTACGAGCGCACCCACGGCATGGCGTGGGCCGCCTGCGCGCTGGGCGTCTGGACGATCGTCGCGCCCTGGGTCATCCGCGGTGACGCCACCACCCCGACGACGGTGTGGAACAACGTCGTCACCGGTGCTGTGGCTGCCCTCCTCGCCCTGGCCGCCGGCGCGGCCGCACGGGCGGGAGACAAGTCGAAGGCGGCACACGGAAAGAACATCCGGAAAGGCAGGAGGGACATGAGCCGCGCCGGTCATGACTGACCGGCGGCCCTAATCCCTCCAGCACGGCGCCCCGCGGCACATTTGCCGCGGGGCGCTGCCGCGAGACGCTCCTGCCGAGGTGCTGCCGCGGACGAGGCAACTCAGCTCAGCAGGCGCAGCACCGCCTCCTCCACGGCCCCCTGCGTGGCCGGGCGGCCGAACGTGGCGCCGTCGCCGAGCCGGTCGAGGGCGTCGGCGATCGTGCGTCCCTCCTCGAAGAGTTCGATGACGCGCGGGTTGATGTACGAGGCACGGCAGACGGCAGGTGTGTTGCTGAGGTACTCACTGACCTCGCGGACCGCCCGGGTGACGGCGCGTTTGCGCGCCGCCTTCGACTCGTCGGCGACCTGCGCCGACACGGCGAGGGCGACCGCCGCCAGGACGGTGCCGTGCCAGACGCGGAAGTCCTTCGCGGTGATGTCGGTGCCCGCGCGGTCCCGCAGGTAGTCGTTGAGGTCGGCGGCCTGCAGTTCGTGCCAGGAGCCGCCCTGCCAATAGGTGAACAGCCGCGGGCCCGCGCTGTCGCGGCGCAGCAGGGCGCGCAGGACCTTGCAGGCGGGCGGGTCGACGAGCGCGCGCGTCATCGTCTTGGAGAACTTCGCCGGGTACGTGACGGAGACCTCGCCGCGTCGGCAGGTGACGTGCTCCTTGAGCAGGGTCGTGAGTCCGTACGTGCCGTTGTCCCGCCGGTAGGACTCGTTGCCGATGCGGAAGAAGCCGAGGTCGAGGAGGCGGGCGGCGCAGGCCCGCACGCGGTCGCGGCTGAGGCCTCGGCCCGCGAGGTCCTCCGCCACGTGTGCGCGCACCTCGGGGAGCGCGGCGGCGACCTCGAGGACGTGTTCGTGCTTCGCCGCCTCCTGCCGTTCGCGGAACTGCGGGTGGTACAGGTACTGGCGTCTGCCCGCGGCATCGGTGCCGACGGCCTGGAGGTGTCCGTTGGGCCACGGGCAGATCCAGACGTCCTGCCAGGCCGGCGGGATGACGAGCTCCTGCAGGCGCTTCTTCTCCGCGGGATCGGTGACGGGGCGGCCCGAGGCGTCCTTGTAGCGGAATCCGCGTCCTGAACGGACGCGGGTGATGCCGGGCCCGTCGATGTGGCTCGTGCGCAGCCGCCGCTTCTCACCCATGTCCCAGGAGTGCCCCCAAAGCGTGGCACCAGACCCCGGATCAGCCCGTTCGGCGCAGTGCGCCGCGGGCGCCCCGGTCCGCGACGGGCGACGATCGGAGAGCGGAGCAGCGATCCGGGACGCCAGGAGGGACAGGGGTGACGGATGGGCACCCGGAGCGGCGGACACGACACGATCACGCACAAGGCTGTCCCGGTGGGCCGGGACGCCGGAACGGACGGCTGATGAGCAGCGGTTTCATCGGGCCCGAGGGATTCGGGCAGGACCCCTTCGGAGCGCTCTTCGCGCGTTTCCTGGGCAGCGGGCGACGGCAGATCGACATCGGCAGGCTCATGAGCGGTCCCGCACGGGAGCTGGTGGCCGCTGCGGCGTCGTACGCGGCGGAGCACGGCAAGAGCAACCTCGACACGGAGCACCTGCTGCGGGCGGCGCTGACCATCGAGCCGACGCGCGGTCTGGTCGCGCGCTCGGGGGCCGATCCCGAGCAGATCGCCGAGGAGATCGACCGGCACTCCGCCGAGACGGAAGGCGCCGTGCCCACCCAGGCGGTCGCGCTGACCCCGGCCGTCAAGCGGGCGCTGCTCGACGCGCACGAGGTGGCCCGTGCGGTCGGTGCCGGGTACATCGGCCCGGAGCACATCGTGATGGCGCTGGCGGCCAACCCCGACTCGGCGGCGGGGCACATCCTCAACGCGGCGCGCTTCGACCCCGGCACGGCCCCGCAGCAGCCGCAGGGCCGCACCGGCCCGGCCGAGCAGCGTCAGAACGGCTCCAGCGGCACGGCCACGCCCACCCTCGACCAGTTCGGTCGGGATCTGACCGCGCGGGCCGCCGAGGGCGGCGTGGACCCGGTCATCGGCCGTGAGGAGGAGATCGAACAGACCATCGAGGTGCTGTCCCGGCGCGGCAAGAACAATCCGGTGCTCATCGGGGACGCGGGCGTCGGCAAGACCGCCGTCGTGGAGGGTCTCGCCCAGCGGATCGCCGACGGCGACGTGCCGGAGACCCTCGCGGACCGCCGCGTCATCGCCCTGGACCTGTCGGGCGTGGTGGCGGGCACCCGTTACCGCGGTGACTTCGAGGAGCGGCTGAACGGCATCATCGAGGAGGTGCGCGCCAACTCGGACGAAGTGATCGTCTTCATCGACGAGCTGCACACCGTGGTCGGGGCCGGCGGCGGGGGTTCCGAGGGCGGGTCGATGGACGCGGGCAACATGCTCAAGCCCGCGCTCGCAAGGGGTGAGCTGCACGTCATCGGGGCGACCACGCTGGAGGAGTACCGGCGGTACATCGAGAAGGACGCGGCGCTGGCCCGCCGCTTCCAGCCGATCCTGGTCGCGGAGCCGACGGCCGCGGACGCGGTGGAGATCCTGCGCGGCCTGCGCGACCGCTACGAGGCCCACCACCAGGTGCGGTACTCCGACGAGGCGCTGCTCGCCGCCGTGGAGCTGTCGGACCGCTATCTGACCGAGCGTTTCCTGCCGGACAAGGCGATCGACCTGATGGACCAGGCGGGGGCGCGGGTTCGGCTGCGGGCCAGTACCAAGGGCACGGACGTACGGGCGCTCGAGCGCGAGATGGAGCAGCTCACCCGGGACAAGGACCAGGCGGTGGCGGCGGAGCAGTACGAGCGGGCCACCGAGCTGCGGGACCGCGTCGCCGATCTGGCCCGCAGGATCGAGGAGGGGCGGAGCCGTGCGCCGGGTGACGGGCGGATCGTCGAGGTGAACTCCGAGGACATCGCGGAGGTGGTGTCGCGGCAGACGGGCATTCCGGTGAGCACGCTCACGCAGGAGGAGCGGGACCGGCTGCTCGGCCTGGAGGAGCATCTGCACGAGCGGGTCGTCGGGCAGGAGGAAGCGGTCAGCGCCGTCGCGGAGGCGGTCCTGCGCTCACGCTCGGGTCTGTCGAGCCCCGACCGGCCCATCGGGAGCTTCCTCTTCCTCGGCCCGACCGGCGTCGGCAAGACGGAACTGGCGCGGGCGCTGGCAGAGGCGCTGTTCGGCAGTGAGGAGCGGATGGTCCGGCTCGACATGAGCGAGTTCCAGGAGCGGCACACCGTCAGCAGGCTCGTCGGGGCGCCGCCCGGTTACGTGGGGCACGAGGAGGCGGGGCAGCTCACCGAGGCCGTGCGCCGTCACCCGTACTCGCTGCTGCTGCTCGACGAGGTGGAGAAGGCACACCCCGACGTGTTCAACACGCTGCTCCAGGTCCTCGACGACGGGCGGCTGACCGACGCGCAGGGCCGGACGGTGAACTTCACCAACACCGTCATCGTGATGACGAGCAACCTCGGCTCGGAGGCGCTCACGGGCCGGGGTGCGACGCTCGGTTTCCGGGCCGACGGGTCGGAGGCCGACGAGGAGGCGCGGCGCGAGCAGGTGCTGCGGCCGTTGCGCGAGCACTTCAGGCCCGAGTTCCTCAACCGCATCGACGAGATCGTCATCTTCCGGCGGCTGACGGGCGAGCAGCTGCGGCAGGTCACGGATCTGCTCCTGGAGGAGACCCGGCGCAGGCTGCGTGCGCAGGACGTCACCATCGAGTTCACGGCGGAGGCGGTGGACTGGCTGGCCCGGCGGGGTCACCAGCCGGAGTACGGTGCACGGCCGCTGCGCCGCACGATCCAGCGCGAGGTCGACAACCGGCTGTCCCGGCTGCTCCTGGACGGCGGGCTCACCGCGGGCAGCCGGGTCACGGTCGATGTCGTCGACGACGCGCTGGACATGCGGGTCGCGTCGGGGTCGGCGGTGGGGTGACGGCTTCGCGGGCTAGCCGAGACCGCCGCTGCCGAAGCTGCCGCTGTTGCCCTTCCTGTGGTCGTCCGGGTCCTGCGAGTCGCTGGGATGCGTGCTGGACCTGCCGTACCCGTTGTGGAGCTCGTGCGGCAGGAGGCGGCGCCCGTCGTGCGGCATCTCGTCCGGCTCGCGGTACTCCCGCTCCTCCCGTACGGGCCCGTCGTACGGCCGTTTCGGCTGTTCCTCGGGGCTCACCGTCCGTGTCTCGCGCGCCTGGGCGCGTCGGCCCCAGAAGAAGGCGGTCAGGAGCACGCCGACCACGACGAGGCCGGCGACCCACATCAGCAGGGCCGCGGTATGGCTGACAGCCAGTTCCATAGGTTCCATAGAGGAGGTGTACCCGCCCAGCTCGAAAAGTAGCTCGAATCGCCCTTTTCGCGGCTTTTACCCTGCTTGTGAGGTCGTGCGCATGCGGTGGGCGAGACGTGCGGTGCGGGTGGTGACGTCCACCGTGTACGCCTCGACGGTCATCGCACCCCCGGAGACCTTCAGGATCATGAAGCCGTGATCGGAGAAGTTCTGCCAGGTGGCGGGGTGGCGGAAGTGGGCCTTGCCGTCGCCCGCCTTGCCCGCGGCGCCGCACACGATCTGGCGGGTGCCGCGGGTGCGGGCCGTCGGCTCCAGGATCTGCAGGGTGTGGTCGTGCCCGGACAGGATCAGGTCGGCGCGTCCGCACACCACCTCCTCGTACAGCTCCTTGAGGTGGATGCCGCTCGTGTAGTTTCCGATCACGAAGCCGTCGTACGATCCGGCGCTGCCGTGCTTGCCGTTGTTGAGGTACGGGTGGTGGCCGAGCACGATCTTCCAGCGGGCCCGCGACGCCTTGAGGGCGCCGTCCAGCCAGGCGCGCTGCTCGCGCATGTAGGGGCCGTTCCAGTAGTAGCGCGGGTCGAGCTGTGCGACGTACGACGAGACGGGGTTGGTGTCGATCGCGAAGAACTCGACCACCGGGTCGCTGCCGTCGCCGGGCCGGGCGGGCAGGGCGACGTTGTAGTAGCGGCTCGGCATGTACCAGCGGCGGGAGGCCTGGGCGTAGGCGACCTCGCGGTCACCGCGGGAGGGGTCGCCGCCGCTGCCGGGAATCAGTCCTGAGCAGTCGTGATTGCCGAGGACCATCAGCCACGGCATGTCCAGACCGGAGTTGGGGTCCTCGAACTTGGTGCGGAACTCCGAGTCGTCGGCGGACTCGGGGCCGTTCTCGTAGATGTTGTCGCCGAGGCCGACCGCGAGGCCGACGCCCTCGGCGCGGCACACCTCGCGGGCCGCGGCGGCCACCGCGTGCTGGGCCTCGTCGCCCGTGCCTGCGTCGCCGGTGAGGAGCACCGCGTACTCCCCCGCGCGGTTAGTGGCGGTCGGCAGGGGGAACCTGTCGGTCCGGGCGGCGGCCGCGGCGGGCCGTTCGCCGCCCTGGAGGACGGTCAGCGCCGCCGCTCCCGCCACCACGCCGCCCAGCACGGTCCGGCGCCGCGGCGCCCGCATCTCCCGGACCCGCTCCCCCACCGGCCCTTCCGCCAGGGCCGGTTCGGCCCGCAGCCACTGCTCTTCGGTCAGGTCCGCGCTCGGTGGTATCAGCTCGTCATCGCACATGGAGGGTTTCTCTCACGGGCAGGCGGGCCGATGGTGGGGAACCGATGAACTCCTGGTGGACGAATGGCCACGGGTGATCATTTGTGGCGGTGCCGTCCCCCTTCGTCCCTCAGGCCGCCTCCACCACGTCCGAGGGGTCCACCGTCCCCGTGCCCTTGGCGAACTGCGTCCGGTACAGCTCCGCGTAGCGTCCGTCGAGAGCGAGGAGTTCGTCGTGCGTGCCGCGTTCGACGATCTGTCCGGCCTCGACGACGAGGATCTGGTCGGCGGAGCGCACCGTGGAGAGCCGGTGGGCGATCACCACGGCGGTGCGGCCTTCGAGCGCTTCCGCGAGGGCTTCCTGGACGGCGGCCTCCGAGGTGTTGTCGAGGTGCGCCGTCGCCTCGTCGAGGATGACGACCCGCTGCCCGGCGAGGAGCAGCCGTGCGATGGTCATCCGCTGGCGCTCGCCGCCGGAGAGCCGGTATCCGCGCTCGCCGACGACCGTGTCCAGACCGTCGGGCAGGGAGCGTACGAGGTCTTCGAGGCGGGAGCGGCGCAGGACGTCCCACAACTCGTCCTCGGTCGCGTCGGGCCTGGCGAGGAGCAGGTTGTCGCGTACGGACTCGTGGAAGAGGTGGCCGTCCTGCGTGACCATGCCCAGCGTGGCCCGCATCGATTCGGCGGACAGGTCCCGGACGTCGACGCCGCCGATGCGGACGGCGCCCGCGTCGGTGTCGTACAGGCGGGGCAGGAGTTGCGCGATGGTCGACTTGCCCGCTCCGGAGGAGCCGACGAGGGCGACGGTCTGGCCCGGCTCGGCGCGGAAGGAGAGGCCGTGCAGGACTTCGTCGCCGCCGCGGGTGTCGAGCGAGGCGACCTCTTCGAGGGAGGCGAGGGAGACCTTGTCGGCGGCGGGGTAACCGAATCGGACGTCGTCGAACTCGATGGCGACGGGCCCGTCGGGCACCGGCACCGCGTCCTTCTTCTCCTCGATGAGCGGCTTCAGGTCGAGGACCTCGAAGACCCGCTCGAAGCTGACGAGCGCGCTCATCACCTCGACCCGCGCGCCGGCCAGTGAGGTCAGGGGCGCGTAGAGCCGGGTGAGCAGCAGGGCGAGCGAGACGACGGCGCCCGGCTTCAGCGACCCCTCGAGCGCGAAGTACCCGCCGAGGCCGTAGACGAGCGCCAGTGCGAGAGCCGACACCAAGGTGAGGGCGGTGATGAACGCGGACTGTGCCATCGCGGTGCGTACGCCGATGTCCCGGACCCGGTGGGCCCGCGCGGCGAACTCCGCCGACTCGTCGCCGGGCCGCCCGAAGAGCTTGATGAGGGTGGCGCCGGGCGCCGAGAAGCGCTCCGTCATGCGGGTGCCCATGGCGGCGTTGTGGTGCGCGGCCTCGCGCTGCAGCCTGGCCATGCGCGTGCCCATGCGGCGTGCGGGGATCACGAAGACCGGCAGGAGCACCAGCGCGAGCAGGGTGATCTGCCAGGAGAGCGTCAGCATGACGACGAGGGTCAGGACGAGTGTCACCACGTTCCCGACGACGCCGGACAGCGTGTTGCTGAACGCCCGCTGCGCGCCGACCACGTCGTTGTTGAGGCGGCTGACCAGTGCGCCCGTGCGGGTGCGGGTGAAGAAGGCGACGGGCATGCGCTGCACGTGGTCGAAGACGGCGGTGCGCAGATCGAGGATCAGCCCTTCGCCGAGGTTCGCCGACAGCCACCTGCTGAGCAGCCCGAGACCGGCCTCGGCGAGCGCGATCCCCGCGATGAGCAGGGCGTAGTTCACGACGGTCGAGGAGTCGGAGCCCGACACGATGGCGGTCACGACGTTGCCCGCCAGTACGGGAGTTGCCACCGCGAGCAGCGCGGTGAGGACGCTCAGCAGCACGAACTGCCAGATGCGTCGGCGGTGGGGCCGCGCGAAGGCGCCGATGCGGCGCAAGGTGGCCCGGGCGAACGGGCGGCGGTCCTGCTGGGCGTTCATGACGCTGTACATCTGCGTCCACGCGGTCGTTTCCATGCTCATACGGGAAGGTTAGAACCTCAACTAAACTTGAGGTCAACCTTTCGGGAACGACGAACCGCCCCGAGAACCCACCGCCCGTTCGCTGCGCGGCTAGCCGAGTTCCAGCGACGTGACGCCGAAGACCCGGGCCTCCGCGTACTCCCTGACCGGGCCCGTGTACATGCGGGCCGTGTCGAAGGTGGGCTTCATGCCGCGTGCCTCCGCGAGCGCCACGGCCTCCGGGTTGGACTCGGGCACGTCCATGGCGACGGGGGCGCCGTCCGCCTCGGCGGCCAGCGCGTCCAGGAGCGCTTCGGCGTCGGCGCGGGTGTCCGCGAACAGCGGTCCCACGCGGCGGGCGTCGCGGCCCTGGCGGAGCACTCCGTATCCGGTCAGTCGGCCGTCGACGATGCGGGCGAGGGCGCGGTGGCCCGGCGCGGCGAGCCAGGACGCGAGGAAGCGGGGGCGGTCGGCGGGCAGGCAGGCGCTGTCGTACGCCGTGAGAGCCCGCAGACCCGCGGCCTCGACGGGGCGTACGTGCCGGTCGGGCAGGTCGACCACGGGAAGCGGGCCGGTGTAGCGCAGTGTTCCGTGCCGTCGCTCGAAGCCGGAGCGGCGGTAGTTGTCCTGCTGGTCCGGCACGCCGTCCAGACCGACGGTTCTGCCCTCGGCGTGCGCGAGGCCCGCCCGCCAGGTGGCGAGGCCCAGGCCGCGGCCCCGCTGATCGGGGCGGACCAGGTAGTGGCCGAGGAAGGCGTAGTCGTCGCCGTAGTTGACCACGGAGATCGCGGAGACGGGTTCACCGTCGAGGCGCCCCAGGAAGAACCCTTCCGGGTCCTGCGCGTGGAAGGAGGAGGCGTCGGCGAGGCCGGGGTTCCAGCCCTCGTCCGCCGCCCACTCCGTCACCACGCGCCAGTCGTCGGGCGTCGCCCGTGAGATCACGAGCCGCCCGGGGGCCGAATCCGTCATCGCTGCACCCTTCTCGATCCGACACGGTGGGCCGTGGAGAGCCGCACCGGGTGCATCCTGCCCGAGCGGACGTCAGCCGATGCCCGCCACATGACGGTCGCGCGCGGCGCCGAGTCCCGCCACGACCTGCGGGACCAGCAGGACGAGCAGCAGCACGAGCGGCACGGTCCAGCTGTGCGAGACGTCGTGGACGGCGCCGAGCAGGGTGGGTCCCGTGGCGGCGAGGATGTACCCGAAGCACTGGGACATGCTGGAGAGTTGCGCCGCGTGCCGTGCGTCGGGCGCCCGCTGCACGATGAACAGCAGCGCCAGGCTGATGGCCGCGCCCTGGCCGAGGCCGAGCAGCGTCATCCAGAGGTAGGCGCCGCCGACCGGAGCGGCGAGGAGACCTGCGTAACCGAGTGCGCAGAGGACGGCGCCGAGCGCGGCGAGCGTCCCCGACCGGAGCCTGCCGCCGACGATCACCGGTGCGAGGAAGGAGCCCGCGATGCCGAGCAGCGAGGAGAAGGAGAGCATCCAGCCCGCGTCGCCCGGTGCCATGCCGGCGTCCTGGAACACGGTGGGCAGCCAGGCGGCGGCCGCGTAGTAGTTGAGGGACTGCAGGCCCATGTACGCGGTGACCTGCCAGGCGAGCGGGGAGCGCCACAGGCCGCGTACGGGGTGGGCGGCCTGCCGTGCCGCCGCCGCGCCGACCCGGGTACGCGAGCGGAGCTGCGGCAGCCACACGAGCAGCGCGACGACCGCGAGAGCACCCCAACAGGCCAGGGTCGTGCGCCAGTTCATGCCGCTGGCCTGCTGCACGGGCAGTGTGACACCGGCTGCGAGGGCGGCGCCGCCGAACAGCGACATCGAGTACAGGCCCGTCATCAGGCCCGCCTTCGCCGGGAAGTCGCGCTTGATGAGGCCGGGCAGCAGCACGTTGGCGACGGCTATGCCGGCGCCGATGACGACGGTGCCCGCGAAGAGCGCGACGACCGAGTCGAGCAGCCGCAGGGCCGTGCCCGCACAGATCAGGGCCATGGTGCCGAACAGGGACCGCTCCATGCCGAAACGGCGGCCGAGGCGGGGCGCGACGGGCGCGAGCAGGCCGAAGCAGAGCAGCGGCAGGGCGGTGAGGAGGCTGGTCGCGGCGGCCGACATGCCGCTGTCGTCGCGGATGGTGTCGGCGAGCGGGGAGACGGCGACGAGCGCGGGGCGCAGGTTGAGGGCGAGCAGGACGACGCCGAGGGCGAGGTAGAGGGCGTGGCGCCCGGCCGTGGGGGGCGTGGCGGGGGCGGGGACGGAAGCGGGGCCCGGCGGCGCCTCGGTGGCGCCGGAGGGTGCGGCCTCGGTGGGCGCCGGTGCTGCCTCACTCATGATGTGGTGCTCCTGATTCGTCGCTGTGGGGGGTGTCGCCGAGGGCTTCGGTGTCCGGCCGGGTCTGCGGGTGTTCGCGCAGGGCGGCCATGCCTTCGTTGAGGTGGGCGAGCACCGCGGCCTCCGCGGCCTCGGGGTCGCGCGCCTCGATGGCGTCGACGATCGCCTGGTGCCCTTCGCGCTGGTGGCGGACGGAGTCCGGGACGGGCGCGCCGATGACGGACTGGACCGTGGTGCGCAGGGCGTCGCTGAGGTGCCCGTAGAGCTCGGCGAGGACGCTGTTGTGCGCCGCGTCGGCGACCGTGCGGTGGAAGGCCATGTCCGCGTCGACGAACGCGGTGATGTTCCCGCTCTCCCACGCGAGACTGCGCTCCGCGAGCGCGGCGCGCAGCGTGGCGAGGTCCTCGTCGGTGCGGCGCTCCGCGGCGTACCGGGCGGCGTCGCGCTCCAGCGAGGCACGTACTTCGTACGCCTCCAGGACTCCGGCCCGGCGCAGCCTGCGCTGCACGGCCGCGCCGAAGTCACTGTCCGCCCGCACATAGGTGCCGTCGCCCTGGCGGGGCTCCAGCATGCCGGTGTGCACGAGGGCGCGCACGGCTTCGCGCACGGTGTTGCGGCCCACGGCGAGCTGCTCGACGAGGAGCGGCTCGGCCGGGATCTTCTCGCCGACCTTCCACTCGCCGTCGCCGATGAGGCTCTCCATCTGGGCGATGACGAGGTCGACCAGGTTGGTCCGGGCGGCGCTGCGCAGCGGCATCGTTCGGCACCTTCTCTACTGGACACGGGGGACATGGGAACATCCCATGTTTACAGACATCGGAACATCCCATGTTTCCGCCTGTCAAACGGCGCGCGGGCAGGTTTTACTCGCGGAGTTTGGTCTAGACCTTGACAGGTCCAGACCATTTTCGCTTGAGTCGCGACACCCCCATCGACGGCGTGGCCCCGCAAACCCCGCCGCCACAAGGAGAGTTGGCATGATCAAACGCCTCACCAGCTTCACCGCCGCGCTCGCCGCGCTCGGCGCGATGATCGTCCTGGGCCCGGCCGCGACCTCCGCGTCCGCCGCCGAGTGCGCCGCCCCTTGGAGCTCCGGTTCCGTCTACACGGGCGGCAAGTCCGCCTCGTACAACGGACACAACTGGACCGCCAAGTGGTGGACCCAGAACGAGACGCCCGGCCGTTCCGACGTCTGGGCCGACCAGGGCACCTGCGGCGGCGGCACGGGTCCGGGCAACCCCGACCCGTCCGGCTTCGTCGTGAGCGAGGCCCAGTTCAACCAGATGTTCCCGAGCCGGAACTCGTTCTACACGTACAAGGGCCTGACCGACGCCCTCAAGTCCTACCCGGCCTTCGCGAACACCGGCAGCGACACCGTGAAGCGCCAGGAGGCGGCGGCGTTCCTCGCCAACGTCAGCCACGAGACGGGCGGCCTGAAGTACGTCGTCGAGCAGAACCAGAACAACTACCCGCACTACTGCGACAAGACCCAGCCCTACGGCTGTCCGGCGGGACAGGCCGCCTACTACGGACGCGGCCCGATCCAGCTCAGCTGGAACTTCAACTACAAGGCCGCGGGCGACGCGCTCGGCATCGACCTGCTCAACAACCCCTACCTGGTCGAGCAGAACCCGGCCATCGCCTGGCAGACGGGCCTCTGGTACTGGAACACGCAGAACGGCCCCGGCACCATGACCGCGCACAACGCCATGGTCAACGGCGCCGGCTTCGGTGAGACCATCCGCGCCATCAACGGCACCCTGGAATGCAACGGCGGCAACCCCGCCCAGGTCCAGAGCCGCATCGACCGCTACAAGTCCTTCACCCAGATCCTGGGCACCACACCGGGCAACAACCTGAGCTGCTGACACCCCTCCCCGCGCGCGGCACCCCCTCCGACGCCGCGCGCACCCCCGCCGCCGGGCGGGCGCAACCCTCCGCGCCCGCCCGGCACTTCACTTCGGGGCCCGGCACCACGGCCGTCACGCCATGGGCTCCGGCGGCTCCAGCCGGAACACCGGATGCCGCGCAGCCTCGTCGGCGAACTCCTCGTCCGTCGACTCACCCGTCACATCGAAGTAGGGCCGCGTCACCGGCACGTCCCGCCAGTACTGGCGCAGCACCGGCACACTCTCCGCCGGGCCGAGCTCGACCACCCGCACCGTCTCCGACCTGCCGCCCCGGCTGAGACCGACCTGTCCGGCCGCGCGCGCGTTGCGCACCCACTGACTCACTCCGTAGGCGGCGACGAGCCACCGTTCGCCGCCGGACGACATCACGTCGACGGGCGTGGAGTACACCCGTCCGGACTTCCTGCCGCGCACGGACAGGTTGTAGCGGTACGCCTTGCCGATCCCCCGCCGGGTCATCGCGTGGAACACCCGGTTGATCATGCGCGTGCCGACCGTCATGCGGTACGCCTTGCCCATCGCCCCTCCTCATGTCGAGGTCGGAGCCTACGACGCGGGGACCTGCGCCTTCGACGCGGCCAGCAACTGGGCGGCACCGGCACGGGCTTGGCGGGCCGGTTCCGGGGAGCCCGAGATCGCGGCGGCCGTCATGGCACCTTCCGCGAGCAGGACGAGGGGGCCGACGGCGGGTTCCGGCACGCCCGCGTCCGCCGCGAGCCCGGCCACGTACTCCCGGAAGGCGGCCTTGTGCGCACGGACGGTCTCGGCGACACCGGGGTCCACGGCACCGAGTTCGCCGAAGGAGTTGACGAACGCGCAGCCGCGGAAGTCCGGCTCGGCGAACCACGCGTACAGCCAGTCGTAGACCGCGAGGACGCGTTCCTCGCCGCCGTCCCTCCCGTGCGCCTCGTCGACGTATGCCGCGAGGCGTCCGCGCCAGCGCCGGTCACGGCGCTCCAGGCAGGCCCGCACCAGCTCCGACTTGGACGGGAACAGGTGGTAGAGCCGCTTGAGGGAGACGCCCGACGCGGTGCGGACCTGGTCCATGCCGACGGACTGGACGCCGCGTTCGTAGAAGAGCCGCTCGGCGGCGTCGAGCAGGCGGGTCTCCGCTTCTGCGTGCTCCATCAGGGCTCCCCGCCAGGGTTGAGAACGTACGTTCTCCCACCGTACTACGGGTGCGGACCCCGCTGCACCGTTGCGCGAGAACGCACGTTCTCCTATCGTGACGGCCCTGCACGGAGAACGCCCGTTCTCCACGGAGCAGCAAGGAGCGAGCCATGACCGCCGACGCCGTGCGACCGCCCGTACCGCCCTTCACGCGGGAGACCGCCATCGAGAAGGTCCGCCTCGCCGAGGACGGCTGGAACAGCCGTGACCCCCGCACAGTGGCCCTCGCCTACAGCGAGGACTCGCGCTGGCGCAACCGCGCGGAGTTCGTCACCGGGCGCGAGGCCATCGTCGGCTTCCTGTCGCGCAAGTGGGACCGCGAACTCGACTACCGGCTCATCAAGGAACTGTGGGCACACGACGGCCACCGCATCGCGGTGCGCTTCGCCTACGAGTGGCACGACGACTCGGGCCACTGGTACCGGTCGTACGGCAACGAGAACTGGGAGTTCGGCGGAGACGGCCTGATGCACACCCGCCACGCCTGCATCAACGACGTGCCCATCCAAGAGAGCGACCGCCTCTACCACTGGCCGCTCGGTCGCCGCCCGGACGACCACCCCGGCCTCACCGACCTCGGCCTCTGAGCCTCACCCGGAATCGGCGGCGGGTCGGACAGCCCGCGTGTTTCCCCCACTCACAGTGGGCACCCGGTCGGCGACAGCGGCTCGGTCCGGAGAACGGTGCCGAAGCCGGGCCGTCCGCCCATCGGCAAGGAGGTCCACATGACCACCGCACGCGACATCATGACCCCTGGCGCGGAGTGCGCAGGCGCCGAGGACACCATACTCCAGGCCGCCGCCAAGCTGACCGAGCTCGGTGTCGGGGCGCTGCCCATCTGCGGGACCGACAACCGGCTCAAGGGCGTCCTCACCGACCGCGACATCGTCGTCAAGGTCCTCGGGCAGGGCAAGGACCCCTCCAAGGTCACCGTGGGTGAGCTCGCGCAGGGCGAGGCCGTGACCATCGGCGCGGACGACAGCGTCGACGAGGTCTTCGCGACCCTGACCGCACACAAGGTGCGGCGCCTGCCCGTGATCGACGGCCACTCCCTGGTGGGCATGGTCGCGCTCGCCGACGCCGCCCGCGCGCTGAGCGACCCCAAGGCGGGTCAGCTCCTGGAGGCCCTCTCCACGGACTGACCGTCCGGCCGCCTTCGGCATGCCCCGACACCTGGGTCGGCCTACGGTGGGGATCCCGGGGACGCACCGCGTGGACCCGGACCGCCGTAGGCCGCCCGCACGTCCCGCCCCCGCGTTCCCGAGGAGGAGCCGTATGCCCATCGCCACGGTCGACCCGGCCACCGGCGAGACCCTCGAAACCTTCGAGGCTCTCTCCGGCGACGAAATCGAACGCCGGCTGGCGACCGCCGAATCGGCCTGCGCCCGCCACCGCCTCAGCGACTTCGCCGAGCGCGCACGCCTGCTCAACCGCGCCGCGGACCTCCTCGAGGAGGACGCGGCGGACATCGCCCGCACCATGACGACCGAGATGGGCAAGCCGGTGAAGGCCGCGGAGGCCGAGGCCGCCAAGTGCGTCAAGGCCATGCGCTGGTACGCCGAGCACGCCGAGGGCCTGCTCGCGGACGAGCACCCCGCGCAGCGGGACGTGAGCGACTCGGGCGCCGAGCGGGCGATCGTCCGCTACCGCCCGCTCGGCGTCGTCCTCGCCGTGATGCCGTGGAACTTCCCGCTCTGGCAGGTCGTGCGCTTCGCCGCCCCGGCCCTCATGGCGGGCAACGTGGCCCTGCTCAAGCACGCCTCGAACGTGCCGAGGACCGCGCTCTACCTCCAGGACCTGTTCACGCGCGCCGGATACCCGGAGGGCTGTTTCCAGACGCTGCTGATCGGCTCGGGCGCCGTCGAGGACATCCTGCGCGACCGGCGGGTGGCCGCGGCGACCCTCACCGGCAGCGAGCCCGCAGGACGCTCGGTGGCGTCCGTCGCGGGCGACGAGATCAAGAAGACCGTTCTGGAACTGGGCGGCAGTGACCCGTTCCTCGTGCTGCCGAGCGCCGACGTCGAGCGCGCGGCGGCGACGGCGGTCACCGCCCGGGTGCAGAACAACGGCCAGTCCTGCATCGCCGCGAAACGCTTCATCGTGCACGCCGACGTCTACGACGCGTTCCGGGAGCGGTTCGTCGCGGGGATGCGGGAGCTGACCGTCGGCGACCCGATGGACGAGAACACCGACGTGGGTCCGCTCGCGACCGAGCAGGGCCGCGACGACCTGGCGGAACTCGTCGATGACGCGCTGGGCAAGGGCGCCGCGGCGCTGTGCGGCGGACAGCGGCCCAAGGAGCTGGAACGGGGCTGGTACTACTCCCCCACCGTCCTCGCCGACGTCACGCCGCAGATGCGGATCCACCGCGAGGAGGCGTTCGGTCCGGTGGCCACGCTGTACCGCGTCGCGGATCTGGACGAGGCCGTGGCACTCGCCAACGACACGCCGTTCGGACTGAGTTCCAACGTATGGACCCGGGACGAGGCCGACGTCGAGCGGTGTGTGCGGGATCTGGAGGCGGGCGGCGTGTTCTTCAACGGCATGACCGCCTCCCACCCCGGGCTGCCCTTCGGCGGCGTCAAGCGTTCCGGGTACGGCCGTGAGCTGTCCGGCCACGGCATCCGCGAGTTCTGCAACGCGACGACGGTGTGGCACGGCGCGTAGGGACGGGTCCCGGGCCCCTCCGGGGGCCCGGCGGACTACGCCGACAGCAGTGAGTCGTCCAGGGTCCTCGCGCCCGGCAGCCGGTGCCCGGCCGCGACGACGGCGGCGTCGATGTCGCTGGTACCGGTGGCCAGGCACAGGCTGTAGGCGACGTCCTCGTACGCCTGGCGGCTCTCCGCACTGCCCTGGTCGGCACGGAGCAGGGCCAGGGTCTTGTAGCGCTCCAGCAGGTCTTCCAGGACGACGGGGTGCGCCAGCAGCATGGAGAGCCTCCATCGGGTCGTGTGCGACGTTCGTTCTGCGTCCCGTCTGCCCGCCCGCGAAAACTCGAATCACAACGTGCGCCACAAGAAGCACTTCCGTTTGTAGTCCCGGTGATTCGTCGTCAGACTCGATGTTGTGGACACGGCGAACAGCAAGGGCAGGGACAACGACCGCCGCGAGACCGAGAGCGAGCGCGCCGACCGCCGGTGGGCCGAACTGATCCAGGAAGTGCGGGTCGCGCAGACCGGCGTGCAGATCCTCTTCGGGTTCCTTCTGACGGTCGTGTTCACGCCGCGCTTCGCCGAGCTCAACGACACCGACCGGACGATCTACGTGGTGACGGTGATCCTCGGCTCCACGGCGACGGGCGCCCTCATCGGTCCGGTGTCGTTCCACCGCATCGTCGCGGGGCGCCGGATCAAACCGCACGCGGTGGTGTGGGCGTCCCGGCTGACGCTCGCCGGGCTGATCCTCCTGCTCGGCACCCTGACGGCGGCGCTGCTCCTCGTACTGCGCGTCGCGACCGACAACACCGTAGTGCCGTGGCTGGTGGCAGGTGTCGTCGGCTGGTACCTGCTGTGCTGGTTCGTGCTGCCCGCGTGGGCGCGGTACAAGCACACCTCCGTGGACTGAACCGGAACCGGCGCCGAGCCGACCGGGCATGCGCTTCGCTGACGCGTCAGGTGTGGATCACGGGGCCCGGGGCACCCAGTGTCAGAACCGAAGCAGGCAGCAAATCCGCACCGTTCACCTCAAGTCACCATGAGTCACGCTTTGGCTCACTTTGAGTGATCCTTCCGGTGGTGGCCCATGGTGAACGGGCGGAGTGTGGGAGGAGGAGCCCCCAGTGGAGTTCCCGCCGACGGGAGATGCCACATGACCACGCACACGCGGACACCCATGCCCACCCCGGCACGCACGGGACGCGCGACCCGGCCGACCCGCCGGCCCCGCCTGATCACTCTGCCCGGCGTCTACGCACCGCAGTACGACACCGAACTCCTGGCCCGCAACCTGCGCCGCGAGCGCATCGGCGAGGACGCCTCCGTACTGGACCTGGGGACCGGCTCCGGCGCGCTCGCCGTCGCGGCGGCGCGGCTGGGAGCCCGGGTGACCGCCCTCGACATCTCCCGGCGCGCGGTCCTGACCGCCCGCGTCAACGCGCGACTCTCCGGGCAGTCCGTCACCGTCCGCCGCGGCGACATGACGCGCGGGGTGCCCGCGGGCCCGTACGACTACGTGATCAGCAACCCGCCCTACGTACCCTCTCCCTCCACGAGGCTCCCCCGGCGCGGCGCGGCACGCGCGTGGGACGCCGGTCCCGCGGGCCGCGCGATCGTCGACCGGGTCTGCGACGCGGCTCCCGGCGCCCTGCGACCCGGTGGCGTCCTCCTGATGGTGCACTCCGCGCTCAGCGGCGTGGACGCCACGCTCGAACGGCTCGCGGACCGCGGCATGAAACCGGCGCTCGCCGACCGGGAGTTCGTCCCGTTCGGACCTGTGATGCGCTCGCGCGAATCGTGGCTGCGCCACCGCAACCTGCTCGAAGACGGCGAGACCTGCGAGGAGTTGGTGGTGATCCGTGCCGAACTCCCCTGAACACCTCGAACAACCTGAACATCTCGAACACCCTGAACGCCCCCGCCGCGTCACGATCGACCGGGACGGCCCGCTCCTCGTGGAGGGCCCGGTGGAGGTGGTGGGCGACGACGGGACCGTCTCCGTCTCGTCGCGGTTCACCGTGGCGATCTGCACCTGCCGCCGCAGCCGTACGTACCCGTGGTGCGACACGAGCCACCGGCGGCGGGTGAAACAGCACGAGGACAAGCCGGTACCGCCGGAGACGGACGACCAGAACCCGGAGGCATCCTCATGACGGCCCCCGCGCAGACGCGCACCACGGAGGCACGGCCCACCGCCCCCGAATCGCGCCGCCGCAGCCCCGAGCTGCCCTCCCCGCGGGGTGACCTGTCCCGCGCGGTCATCACCGCACTGAGGGACGGCACGCCCGTGCCCGAATCGAGGGACGCGCGACACGCCGACGCCTACGGGGACGACCTCCAGCTCGCCCTCTACATCCTCTACGAACTCCACTACCAAGGGTTCGCCGGAGTCGCCGACGACAGGGAATGGGACCCCGGCCTCCTGTCCCTCCGCCACGTCCTGGAGCGCCGCTTCCTGGACGCCCTGCACGCCGACGTGCCGGCGGGCGACGACGCCGAGGCCGCGCTGTCCGAGCTGCTCGTGGAGCCCGTCGGGCACGACGAGGCGAGCGTCAGCCACCATCTGCAGCGCAACGGCGAGACGTGGCAGCTCAGGGAGTACGCGGCGCTGCGCTCGCTGTACCACCTCAAGGAGGCCGACCCGCACGCCTGGGTCATCCCGCGGCTGCACGGCCGGGCCAAGGCGGCGATGGTGGCCATCGAGTACGACGAGTTCGGCGCGGGCCGCGCCGAGGACATCCACGCCCGGCTCTTCGCCGGGCTCATGGCCGACCTCGGACTCGACACGTCCTACGGCCACTACGTGGACGCCGCTCCGGCCGAGGTCCTCGCCACCGTGAACCTCATGTCCCTGTTCGGTCTGCACCGTGCCCACCGCGGCGCGCTGGTCGGGCACTTCGCCTGGGTCGAGGTGACGTCGTCGCCGGGTTCGCGGCGGCTTTCCGCCGCGCTGCGCAGGACCGGCGCGGGTCCCGCGGCGCAGCGCTTCTACGACGAGCACGTGGAGGCGGACGCCGTGCACGAGCAGGTGGTCCGGCGGGACGTCGTGGGTGGTCTCCTCGCCGCCGAGCCCGGTCTGGAGGCGGACGTCGCCTTCGGCGTCCGGGCCACGGGGTTCCTGGAGGACCGTCTCGGGGCGCGACTGCTGCGGGCGTGGCGAGGAGGGCGGAGCGCCCTCCTCGTGCCGCTGCCCGACGGACCCCGCGCCATGACGGGGTAGGGCCCGTCGCCCGGCCTCAGCCGCCCTCGACGCCGGTCGCGGTGTGCGGCGACCCGACCGGCTTCGACTCCGGGGATCCGCGCTGGCGCAGATAGACGGAGAACGCGGCCATGCAGCCCACGGCGAGGAGTTCGGACTGCCAGTTCTGCAGGGTGCGGCTCCAGAAGTCGGCGGCGCCGAGGTACTGGGACCAGCTGATGGGCGCCTGGAGTTCGCGCAGGTGCTGCTCGTTGTACGCGGCCGTGCCGGTGACGGACTGGGCGAGCCAGGAGAGCAGGAACAACGTGCACATGAGGATGCCGAGCGAGCGGGAGTACCAGGCCTGGCGTACGCCGCCGACCGCCGCCCAGCGCGGCGAGTCGGGCTTGGCGTGCACGCCGACCTTCTGGTCCTCGTCGGACTCCGTGCCCGCCTTGTGGAGCTCCTTGGACTCGGGCGACCCGCGCTGGAGCAGCCACACCGTGCCGAAGATGTAGAGGAAGAACTGCAGGTATTCGGACTGCCAGTTCTCCATGACGTCCACGGCGAAGTCTGAGGACAGCAGATAGCCGCCGAAGCTCATCGGGGCCAGGTCCTCCGCGACGAGCTGGTTGTTGAAGTCGGCGTGCCCCGCGACCGCCTGCCCGGCCAGGGACAGCAGGAAGCCCACGCCGAAGGCGAGCGTCAGACTGTTCTCGCGCGCAAAACGCAGGAGCCCCTTCACCGCCGCATCAACCCCTTCACCACCGGAAAGCCCTCACCGCTGGATCAGTCCGAGCACCGTGCAGTAGGCCAGCCCCGCGGCGACCATCACCAGATACACCGTGAACATCGTCCGCACCGGTCAACTCCCCTTGATCTGGCACTGGTACGGCTTCTCCGGGCGGGGTGTGCAACCTGCGGCCGTGATCTTCCAGCCGTCGGGGAACGAGGACAGGAAGAGGGTGTCGCGGTCGGTGACGACGCGGGCCTGACGTCCGTACACGTCGACGTGCCGCACCCCCGTCGACAGCGGGATCTCCGCCTCCGGCAGGGCCTTCGCGCAGGGCTGCCCGGCGGACTGCTCCAGTTCGTCGAGGGTGCCGGGTGCGAGTGCCGCGCATCCGCGCGCGGCGTCCGGGGCGCGCAGACTGGCCTCGAAGCGGGCGGCGGCACGGGTCGCGGCGCCCTCGCGTGCGTCGACGCCGCCGCAGCCGCCGAGTGCGCAGCCCAGCAGTGTCACGGCGACGCCCAGTCGTGTTGCGCGCACCAGTGCCGTACTCCTTCGCGGTCCCGTAGGGATACGGGTCCTTCGACCATGCCGCACCCCGGCACGCCGTACGGAAGGCCGGGATCCGACACGCGGACGCACACCCGATCGGGGCAACCACTCAGTCGTCGCCGGGCGGTGCCCCCTGGTCGGGCCCGGTCAGGCGCAGCTGCAGCTCGACCTCCTGGTCCCCGGACGCGGTGGCCGCGTCCGTCACGACGAACGCCGACGCGAGTGCCGCACGGAGACGGGACACGGCGACCGGCGCGCCCTGCAGATCCGCGGTGACCGAGCCCGCGAGCAGCACGCCGGGTACGGAGCCCGGACTGTGGTCGGCGAGGAACCCGCCGGTCCAGACCTCGGGGGTGGCCTCCCGGGTCTGGCCCGGCGCGTCGGACCCGCGGTCGGAGGGGAAGTGTTCGCGCAGCACGGTGAACACGGTGTCGGCGTCGGCCGGGGAGCACTCACCGAGGACCACCTGCACGAGGTCCGCGGACGGGGGGTGCGGGGATACGGGGTGCTCGCCGGCCATCCGGCCGCTCACAGTTCCCGCAGGGCGGGCAGGAGCTTCTTCTCGGCCCAGTCGATGAAGGGGCGCTGCTGGTCGCCGCCCACCTGGACGAGGGCGATCTCCGTGAAGCCCGCCTCGGCGAAGGGGCGTACGGCCTCGACGAAGTCGTCGACGTTGTCGCCGCAGGGGATCTGCTCGGCCATGTCCTCCTTGGTGACGAACTGGGTTGCGCCGGAGAACCCGGACGGTCCCGGCAGTTCGGAGTTGACGGGCCAGCCGCCGACGGACCAGCGGAACTGGTCGTGGGCGCGGGCGATCGCGGCGTCCTTGTCGGTGTCGTAGCAGACGGGCAGCTGTCCCACGCGCGGCTTGCCGCGGCCGCCGTGCTTGTCGAAGGACTCGATGAGCTCGGCCTTGGGCTCGGTCGCGATGACGAGGTCGGCGTGGCGTCCGGCGAGCTTGCAGGAGCGTTCGCCGGAGACCGCGATGCCGATGGGCGGCAGTTCGTCGGGCACGTCCCACAGCTTGGCGTTCGCCACGTCGAAGTGGGTGCCTTCGTGGTTCACGTTGTCGCCGGTGAAGAGCGCGCGGATGATCTCGACGGCTTCTTCGAGCATCTCGATGCGGACGCGTGCGGAGGGCCAGCCCGCACCGACGATGTGCTCGTTGAGGTTCTCACCGGAGCCGAGTCCCAGCCGGAAGCGGCCCTCGGAGAGCAGCTGCATCGTCGCGGCCTTCTGTGCCACGACGGCGGGGTGGTAGCGGACCGTCGGGCAGGTCACGTACGTCATGAGGGGGATGCGCGAGGTGGCCTGCGCGGCCGCGCCGAGCACGCTCCACGCGTATGGCGAGTGCCCCTGTTCCTCCAGCCACGGGAAGTAGTGGTCGGAGGTGACGGAGAAGTCGAAGCCTGCTCGCTCCGCCGCGACGAGGTCGTCGACGAGCGCGCGCGGACCGGCCTGCTCGGTCATCATTGTGTAGCCGATTTGCACCATAAATGATCGGTTTGCCGAACGATCCCTCCTGAAACCTTCGACAGTCCGCAGCTCCACCGTACGGCTGCGGATCCCGTCGCGGGGTACAGGGGTCTCACGGTCCCGGACGGAGTGTCCGCGCGACCACGGAAAAACGCGGCGGGATGCCGCGATGTGACATGGAAGAGAGGCGGTCTCCTTTGCGCACTGTAGGAGTGGAGGAGGAACTCCTCCTGGTCGACCGTGAGAGCGGCGAGCCCCGCGCCCTGTCCTCGGCCGTCCTGGCCCGGGCGGCCAGGGACACCGGGGAGAACTCCGGCGCCGAGAGGCAGGCCGACGACTACCGCGAGCCCGAGGAGGAGACCTTCGAGAGGGAGCTCCACGGGCAGCAGCTCGAATTCGCCACGCAGCCACGCTCCGACATGGCCGACCTCGCGGACGAGGTGGCCCGCTGGCGCGCGGACGCGGCCCGGCACGCCGGCGACGTGGGAGCGGCGGTGGCCGCGCTCGCCACCTCGCCGCTGCCCGTGAGCCCGGCGGTCAACACCGGCAGCCGCTTCCAGTGGATGGAGGAGCAGTTCGGCCTGACGACACAGGAGCAGCTGACGGGCGGCTGCCACGTCCATGTGTCGGTCGAGTCGGACGAGGAGGGCGTGGCGGTCATCGACCGCATCAGATCCTGGCTCCCGGTCCTGGTCGCACTGAGCGCCAACTCGCCCTTCTGGCAGGGCAACGACAGCCAGTACAGCAGCTACCGCAACAGGGTGTGGGGCCGCTGGCCGATGGCGGGCCCCACCGAGATCTTCGGCTCCGCCGAGCGGTACGAGGAGCAGGTCGCGGAGATGACCGCCACGGGCGTCCTGCGCGACCGGGGCATGGTCTACTTCGACGCCCGGCTCTCCCACCGCTATCCCACGGTCGAGATCCGGGTGTCGGACGTCTGCCTGGAAGCCACGTCGACGGTCCTGATCGCGACGCTGGCGCGGGGCCTGGTGGAGACGGCCGCACGCGACTGGCGCGCGGAGCGCCCGCCGCTCCCCCACGGAGTGGCGTCCCTGCGTCTCGCCGCGTGGCGTGCGGCCCGTTCCGGCCTGGAGGACACGCTGCTCGACCCGGTCACGATGCGTCCGGCGCCGAGCGACGAGGTGGTCCGCGGCCTCCTCGACCACGTCGGCGAGGCCCTTGAGGACGCCGGCGACCTCGACCTGGCCCGCACCACCGCGGAGGACCTCCTGAAGCACGGGAACGGCGCGCGCGTGCAGCGGGACCTGCTGGAGCGCACGGGCAGTCTGCGGGAGGTGGTGAAGGAGTGCGTACGCCGCACGAGCCCGGTGTGACCGTGCGGCGAGCCTGACGTTCCGGAACGTCCGCTCTCGTCACGCTCCGACGACGATCGCGTCGGGCCGTGACGAGACGATCGCGTCCGACGTGTCGAGGGAGTGTGCGGTGCGGGCGGGGTGGAGCGGGTTCCGGCGAGCGGGCCCGGCGGTCGGGGTGAGCTGAGACCATCCAGGGCATGGCCCATACACGTTTCCGCCCAAGCGTCTCCGTCGGCCGCGTCCACGCCCCCGAGGCGCGGTGACCGCGCCCGCCGCCTTTCCCGGCGGTCCCGAACTGTTCCGGCTCAGTGCCGAAGTGGCCCACCTCAACCACGGGTCGTTCGGCGCCGTGCCCGTCCCCGTCGCGCGGGTCCGGCGGAGCATCGCGGAGGAGGCGGCCGTCGACCCGGACCGCTTCTTCCTCGGTGTGCCCGACCGGCTCGCCGACGCCCGCGGCCGTATCGCGGCCCGTCTCGGCGCCGACCCCGAGGGTGCCGCCCTCGTCACCAACGCCACGGAGGCCGCGGGGCTCGCCCTCGACGCCCTGCGGCTGACGCCCGACGACGAAGTGCTGGTCACCGACCACGGTTACGGCACGGTCGTCGCGGCCGCGGCCCGCCGCGCCCGCGTCGTCACCGTTCCCCTCGACCCGGCGCTCCCCGACGAGGAAGCCGTGCGCAAGGCCGTGCTCGCGGGCCTCACCCCGCGCACCCGCGTCGCCCTTCTCGACCACATCAGCTCGCCCACCGCCCGCTTCATCGCCACGCCCGCGCTCCTCGCCGACCTGGCCGAACGCGGGGTGACCACGGTGGTGGACGGCGCCCACGCCCCCGGCATGCTCGCCGACCCGCTCGCGGGGGCGCCCGACTTCTGGTTCGGCAACCTGCACAAGTGGGGGTACGCGCCGCCGGGCAGCGCGGTGCTCGTGGCCGCCCCGGCGCACCGGGGCCGGGTGCCCGCGCCCGTGCCCTCCTGGGAGGACGGCCGCGGCTTCCCCCGCTCCGTCGAGTACCGGGCGACCGCCGACTACACGGGCCTGCTCGCCGCGCCGGAGGGCCTCGACCTCATCGCCTCGCTCGGCTCCGAGCGCGTCCGCACCCACAACAGTGCCCTCGCGGCGTACGGCGCCGAACTCCTCTCCGAACTGCCCGGACTGACCGCGCTCCCCGCCGACGACCGGCTGGCCATGCGCGCACTGCGCCTGCCCCCACGCCTGGCCCGCACCTCGGACGAGGCGGTCTCCCTCCGCGAGGAGATCGCCGCCCGCCTGGGCTTCCGCGTCCTGATCTGGCCCTGGCCGGACGGCGGCGGCATCCGTGTCTGCGGCCAGATCTACAACACACCCACCGAATACGAACGCCTGGCAGCGGCGTTGTCCCCTCTGCTCGACGGCCGGTGATCCGCCGCCGTCACCGGTGAGGGCTGCTCAACGGCGTCCGCCGAACTCCCAGGGGTGGACCTCGATGTCGGCGTACCGGTCCGGGGACAGCACGGCGCGTGCCGTCTCCGGGTCCGGTGCCCGGAGCAGCACCGCCGTGCCGAGCCACGTGGTGCCGTCGTCGGACAGCAGGGGCCCGTAGGCGATCAGCTCGTCCTGGTCGTCGGGCAAGGTGGGGAGGCCGGCGGGGCGGTCGGGGCCCAGACCGAGGACGAGGTGGCGGTCGCCTCCGGTGCGGCCGCCGGGAAAGTCCCACATGGTGCGGCCCAGCATGTTGTGCCACCGGCGGAGGAGGACGTCCCGGTACACGCCTGCCTGGTGGTTGGGCTCGTCGTGGGCGAACGCGCGGGCGGCGGCGGGGTCCGGCAGATCGACGATGTGCACGCTGCCGGAGGGCGTCTCGCCGTCGTCGGCGAAGGTCGGGCCGCGGGCGATCAGCTCGGCGGCGTACCGGTCCATGTACGACCAGTGCTCCTCCCCCAGCTCCTCGCGCAACGTCATCGAACCGGGCCTGTCACGATGGAGGCAGAAGAACTCCATGGCCGGTGACTCCTCAGGCCGCGTCGGGTGAGGTGAGGACGACACCGGTGAGGGGTGCCTCCACGGACCAGCCGAGCGACTCGTACAGGCCGCGTCCCGCGACCGTCGCGCCGAGCACCCCGCTGCGGGCGCCCGTCTCGGACATGGCGTTCGCCAGGGCGGTCATGACGGTGCGTCCGAGGCCCTTGCGGCGGTGGGCCGGTGAGGTCTCTATCTGGTCGAAGACGACGGTCTCGGCGCCGTCGGGTCCCGCGGCCCGGCCGTGGGCGGCGAAGGAGCCGTCCGCCGCCAGGACGAGGGCGCGGGTCACGCCGCCCCGGCTCCAGGTGCGGAGCCGGTATCCGGTCGGGAGGTCCGTCGCCGCCGTGCGCAGGGTCGTCGACATCAGGAAGCAGGGGTCGTCGAAGGCCCACTCCGGTGTGAGCCAGGGGGCGATGACCTCCGGGGCCGCGAACACTTTCAGCCAGGTGCCGGGAGCTGTCGTCTTCTCCACGAGACGGCGGATGACGGTCTCGTCCGTGTCGGGCAGGACGTGGCGGGTCACGTGGTGGGGCAGGCCGACGTCGATCGCGTACCCCCACGGTTCCTCCACCGCGGGTGCGGCCCCGCGTGAGACGACCCAGCCCTCGACCCAGTCCCGCACCATCGCCGTATCCACGCGACCTCCACACGTAATGGGCGCCGCTGGCCGCAGCGCATTACGCGCAGCCTACTCGCCCTCTTCGTGCTCCTCGTTCTCGAAGTGCAGGGCGATCGACCGCAGTACATCCGCTGACGTCACGTCCGTGCGCCCCTCGTCGTGGACTTCGGCGAGTTGTGCGAAGGAGAGGGCGAAGGCGGACGTGATCTGCTCGATCACGGGGCCCAGCTCCTGGCCCACCACCGCCGCCACCTCGATCGGCGTGGCGTCGGCGGGGATCTCGATGGGCGGCAGCATCTCCTCGAGCATGGCGCCCACCGCACCGCTGTTGTCGATCTCGCCGTCCGGGTTCTCGCGTGCCTGTCGCCGCATCTCGAGCGCTTCCGTCAGGATGCCGACGACTCGTTGCATGATTTCGCGCTGCTCCATGCCGGGAAGCCTAGACGCTGTGGATCACGGATGGCCGAAGCGCGACCACGAATGCTCCCGCGGGTCCCTGGTCATCTGGACCCCGGACGATGGACACGACAAGATATCGTTGCCAAGCGGAAGCCAACTGGCTGTTTTCAAGAGTCATTTGGCCGAAAACGTGTGCCATGGGAAGCCCGCACCAACCGAGGGAAGCCAGGAAGCAATTGATGTGTACGGTGATTCAGGTCGGGCTCCCGATCCGGCCTCGGTCTCGTTGCGCCCACCGGCTCGGCTCCCCGGTGCCACCCCCCGCCCGGCGGGCCCATAAGGCCGCTCGTCAACCACTTCGGCTCCGTCCGTAGTTGGCGCGAACCCTGCCCCCCACCCCCACGCAGGGTTGACACCGGCACGGGACGACCGGCGTGTCCGCACGGCCGCCCCGGCGGGCCGTGCGCATCCCGGCCGGTCACGCGCGCCGAGTGGTGTCCCGGCCCGGCGGCCCATGGCCGCCCCACCCCCATTCACACCTCGAGGACGTGATGACAGACCTCATACAGGCCACCTCTGTGGTGCCCTCCGTGCTGGCCTTGGCCGCCGGCGGCGCGGCCTGGCGGTTCTGGGACCAGTACCGGGGCGAACGCGCCGAGAACGGCCGCCTCCGCGCACAGGCCGAGGAGATCACCAGGCGGCAGCACGCCACCGAACACGTCCTGGCGCAGCTCGCCGGTGGCGTCATCCCCGAGCTGGGCGCCGAGGCGGAACGTCTTGGCACCGGTCACGGGGTCGACATCGAACTGCCCGAGGCGCTGGTGAACACCGCGCTGGCGCAGCGGCTCACCGAACTCGCCGACTCGGCGGCGCACACGGTGCGCAAGGTGCAGTACGACGCGCAGACCAGCACGAGTTCGCAGATCGCCGAGGCGCAGGAGAGCGCGCGCATCGAAGCCGCCCGGGCCCGCCGGAGCGCCGAGGAGTCCAGCCGCGCGGCCGTGCGCGCCGTCTCGTCCGCGATGGTGGGCATGGCGTCGAAGCTCAGCCAGCGGGTCAGTCAGGGCGTGCGGCGGCACGAGGGCGACGAGGCGTACGCGACGCTCGTCGGCATCGACCACCCCACACAGCAGATGCTGCTCGTCGCCCAGAACTACGTGGTGCTCTCCGGCGGCAAGCTGTCGCGCCGCTGGCCGGCGACGCCGATGACCGATGTGGTGCGGGCCGCGATGGGCAGCATCGAGGAGTACGAGCGGGTCGAGCACCAGGAGCTCGGCGTCACGGTGACCAGCCGGGCGGTCGGGCCGGTCGTGCACGCGCTGGCGGTGCTCCTGGACAACGCGGTGCGCTACTCCCCCTCGTCGGCGAAGGTGCACGTCGCCTTCCAGGAGGGCCACCACGGGGTGTCGGTCATCGTCGACGACGCCGGTCTGCGCATGAACGAGGAGCAGTTGACATGGGCGAGGGAGATCCTGACGGGTGTCCGGCGCGACGACATCAACCAGCTCGGCGCGCACCCGCAGACCGGTCTGCGGGCGGCGGCAGCCCTCGCCGGTGACTACGGGTTCCGTATCGACCTGGAGGCACCGAACCCCTTCGGCGGCACACGTGTGTACATGTTCATCCCCAAGAGCCTGTTGACGACGTCCGCGCCCCCCGCGGCCGTCCCCAAGCCGGTGGCCGCCCCCCAGCCGGTGTCGGTCGCCGAGCCCGCCCCCGCGACGGCCGCTCCCGCGCAGCCGACCGCGAAGCGCACCACCGCCAGTGGCCTGGCCGTCCGGTCGCGCAGGACTCCTGCGGCGAGCCCGCGTCCCGCGGCGTCCGACGGCGGGGCGGCGGCGCCGGGGCGGCCGTCCATCGCCGCGGCATGGGCGAAGGGGACGCGCAGCGCGCGCACCGAAGACCCGACCACCTCGCACGAAGGAGCATGACCGTGACCACCGGCAACGAACTTGGCTGGCTGCTGGACCGCGCCCTGGGGTCCATCGAAGGCGTCCGGCACGCGGTGCTGATGAGCTCCGACGGTCTGCTGCACTCCCGGACGGCCGGGATCGGGCAGGACGAGGCGGAGAAGTTCGCCGCGATCACCGCGGCCGTCCGTGCCGCCGCTCTCGCGTACGACGAGGAGACCGGCGGCGGGGGCACCCGGCAGGCGCTGATCGAGCTCACCAACCATGTGGGGCTGATCACCCAGGCGGGCGGCAACACGATGCTGTCGGTGCAGACCACGGGCCCCGACGCCGACATCGGCCTGATCACCCATCACATGCTGGAGCTGGCCCAGCGGGTGGGCCACGAGATGAAGGTCGCGCCGCGGCAGCCTTCCCAGCTCGGCCTGCCGACGACGTGAGCGGCCCGCGGCGGGACCCGGACCTGGTCAGGCCCTACGTCCGTACCGACGGGCGGGTCCGCGCCGATCCGGATGTGCGCCTGGAGACCGTGGTGATCGCCGCGAGCGGCACGGCCGAGGGCCTGGGCGCGGACGCCCGGCGGGTCATGGGCCTCTTCGACCGGTCCATGGGCGGAGGGCTCGCGGTCGCGGACATCGCGGCGGCCCTGGAGTTCCCTCCCTCCACGGTCCGCATCCTCGTCTCCTCCCTCATCGACGAGGGCCTGTTGACCCGCCCCGTCGCCGCGGACGAGGACCAACCACAAACCGATCTGCTCCAGGAGGTACTGCGTGGTCTCCGCGCCCTCGTCTGACGGCCTCATCTATGTGCCACCCGGCGTCACCCGGTCCGCGAAGATCGTGATCTCCGGGAGCTTCGCCGTCGGCAAGACGACGTTCGTGGGCAGCGTCTCCCAGATCCCGCCGCTGCGCATGGAGGAGCGGATCACCCAGGCCAGCGAAGGGGTGGACGACCTCGCGCGCACCCCGCGCAAGACGACCACGACGGTCGGCATGGACTTCGGGCGCCTGCACCTCAGCGACGCCCTGGTCCTGTACCTGTTCGGCACGCCGGGACAAGGCCGGTTCCGCCCCATGTGGGCGGGGCTGACCGAGGGTGCCCTCGGCGCGCTGGTCCTCGTTGACACCCGCAATCTGGAGGCCTCCTTCGAGATCCTCGCCCTGCACGAGGAGCAGGGCACTCCGTACGCGGTGGCGATCAACCTGTTCGACGACGCGCCGCGCTACGACCTGGACGAGATCCGGCAGGCCCTCGACCTGGATCCGCACACGCCGCTGACGACGTGTGACGCGCGGGACGGCACGTCCAGTGTCCTGGCCCTGATCACCCTCTGCGAGTACCTGACCGAGTTGCACGCACCTGTTTTGGAGCCCCGCCCGTGACCACCCCGACCACGATCGATGTGGCGCCCGAGCGCCGGATCGCCCTGTACGAGGCCGAGTTCGCGGCCGACCCGCACGCCGCGTACGCGCGGATGCGGGCCGAGTTCGGGCCGTTCGTGCCGGTGGACCTCGTCCCCGGCGTCCCCGCGACCCTCGTCATCGGCTACGCGCAGGCCCGGCGGATCCTCAACGATCCGCTGCGGTTCCCGGCCGATCCGCGGGTGTGGGAGCAGTCCGTGCCGGAGACCTGCCCGGTCCGCCCGATGATGGAGCACCGCCCCAACGCGCTGCGCTCGGCGGGTCCCGCGCACACCCGCTACCGGTCGGCGAACAGTGCCGCGATCAACGCCGTCGACCAGCACGAACTGCGTACCGTGGTCGAGCGGGTCGCCGACGCGACGATCGCCGAGTTCCGGGACGCCGAGGGCGCCGACCTGCTCACCCAGTACGCCTGGCCCATCTCCTTCCGCGTCCTGAGCGCGCTCCTCGGCTGCCCGGACGAGATGGGCCGCCGCATCGCCGACGGCATGGCGAAGATCTTCGAGGGGGTGGACGCCGCGAGCGGCAACCAGATCCTCTCCCAGGCGGTCGCCGATCTGGTGGCGCTGCGCCACCGGCAGCCCGGCGACGACATCACCTCGCGGCTCCTCGCGCACGAGGCGGAGCTCGACGACATCGAGATGGCCCATCAGCTCGTCACGTTGTACGGCGCCGGGATCGAGCCCCTGACCAACCTGATCGCCAACACCGTCCTGAAGGTCCTCACGGACGACCAGTTCTCCGGTGACCTGCACGCGGGCGGCTCCTCGGTCCGCGAGGCGCTCGACACGGTGCTCTACACCGATCCGCCGCTGGCGAACTACTGCATCAGCTATCCGCCGCACCCCGTCGACGTCGACGGGTTCCTGCTGCCCGCACACCAGCCGGTCGTCATCTCGATGGCCGCCTGCAACAACGATCCCGCACTCGGGGACCAGCGCACCGGCAGCAACCGCGCGCACCTGTCCTGGAGCACCGGGCCGCACGCCTGCCCGGCACGTCCGCACGCCTACCTCATCGCCGAGACCGCCATCACGCACCTGCTCGACGCGCTGCCCGAGATGGACCTGGCCACCGCCCCCGAGAACCTGGTCCGCCGTCCCGGACCCTTCCACCGGGCGCTGGCCGCACTGCCCGTCACGTTCCCCACCGCCTCATCCGTCTGAAGGGACCACCACCATGGCCGTGCCCACGCAGCCGATCGTCCTCGACCCCACCGGAGCCCGCGCCCACGACGAGCACCGCGCGCTGCGGGCGCACGGCCAGGCGGTCCGTGTCGACATCCTGGGCGTGACCGCCTGGTCCGTCGCCGACCCCGCGCTCCTCAAGGAGCTGCTCACCAGTCCGAGCGTCTCCAAGGACGCCCGCGCCCACTGGCCGGAGTACGGCGAGACGATCCAACGGTGGCCGCTCGCCCTGTGGGTGGCGGTGGAGAACATGTTCACCGCCTACGGAGCCGATCACCGGCGCCTGCGGCGCATGGTCGCGCCCGCCTTCAGCGCCCGCCGCATAGCCGCGCTGAAGGAGAACATAGACGACGTCGTGACCGGCATCCTCGACCGTCTCGACGCGCTGCCGCCCGGTGAGACCGTCGACCTGCGCGAGCAGCTCGCGTACCCGCTGCCCATAGCGGTCATCAGCCGGCTCATGGGCGTACCGGCCGAGCAGCAGGACGCCTTCCGCCGGGTCGTGGACGGCGTGTTCGACACCACGCTGACCGCCGAGCAGTCCGAGGCGAACACCAAGGCGCTGTACGAGGCCCTGCACCTGCTCATCGCGTCCAAGCGCGCCGAGCCCGGCGACGACATGACGTCCCTGCTGATCACCTCGCGCGACGAGGACGAGGAGGGCGGCCTGTCGGAGGACGAGCTGCGCGACACCCTGCTCCTGATGATCAGCGCCGGGTACGAGACCACGGTCAACGTCATCGACCAGGCGATCACGCAGCTGCTCACCCACCCCGGCCAGCTCGCCCTGCTCCGGTCGGGCGAGGTCGACTGGAGCGAGGCCGTCGAGGAGACTCTGCGCTTCGAACCGGCGGTCAGGCACCTGCCCCTGCGGTTCGCGGTGACCGACATATCCCTGGCCGACGGGCAGACCATCGCCAAGGGCGAGGCGATACTCGCGTCCTACGCGGCCGCCAACCGCCACCCCGACTGGCACGGCGAGAGCGCCGACGACTTCGACGTCACGCGCACGGTCAAGGAGCACCTCGCCTTCGGCCACGGCGTCCACTTCTGCCTGGGGGCGCCCCTCGCCCGGCTGGAGGTCAGCACGGCCCTGAGCCTGCTCTTCGGACGCTTCCCGGAGCTTGAACTCGCTGTGCCCGTCGACGCGTTGAAGCCGCTCGGTTCACTGCTCAGCAACGGCCACCAGTCGCTTCCCGTGCGGCTCAAGCCCGCGAGCGGCCGGTGAGCCAGGCGGCGAGGGCCACCAGCACGGCCGCTCCGGCGGCATAGACGGGGAGCCACAGGGTCGTCGTGGCGGACAGGCAGTCGGCGACGGCCTCGTGGCTCCGGAACGCCTGCCCGTCGGCGGGGGCGGGGCCGGCGCGATGGACAGGCAGAGGCCGACGACCAGCGCCTACGCCGTGAGGTTCCGTGCGTACGTGGCGAACCACTGCCATGAGCCCTGCGCGAGCATGGCCGTGAGCTCGGCGGCGAGTGCGATGCCGATGACGCCCGGTTGACCCGATGCGTCCTGACTCCTGGCGCTGTGCCCTTCCACGGGGCGGGAGTGACACGTGGTGTGCGGGGGTAGTGCGTGGTGGACCGGTGCGGCCTAGGAAAGGGCGACGACGCATGAACAGTTCCGTCTCCAAGGGCTCCGCGTGGGCGATCCTCGCGCTGGGCGCCGCCTTGACATCGACCGCGCTCGGCCCCACGGCGAGCGCGGCGGCACCGAGGGACGCGGGCGGCGGCACGGCCACGGTGACCACCGCCCGCCAACAGGCCTGCCCCGTCGTCTACTTCGACCTGGGCGAGACGCTCGTCCACACCGCCGACGACGGCAGCATCACCTATCGGCCCGGCGCCGCCGCCTATCTGCGCGCCCTGCGCGCACGCGGCATCCCCGTCGGCCTGATCACCAACGTGCCGTCCTCGTGGGGCTCGACGGACGCCGAGCGGGCCGCGCGGCTGCGGCAGGAGGTCGACTCCACGTGGGAGGGGTCGGCGCCCTTCGCGTGGCAGGACTTCGGGGACCGCGTCCTGACCCCGCGCACCGAGGCGGAACGCAAGCCGGCCCCCGCCCTCTGGCAACGGGCGAAGGCCGGCTCCGGCCACTGCCGGGTCGTCTATCAGGCGGAGACCACGGAGGAGGTCAGCGTGGCCGCCTCGCTCGGATTCGTTCCGTACCAGGTCGGCCGCCCGCACCGGCCGGCGTTCCTGCCGGTGGGTGTGGTGGAGCTGCTCGGCCGCCGGGCTCCCGCCTGACGACCCCGCTGCGCAGGAGCAGTTGGAAGACCCCGAGGAGCACCGCCGTGGCGAGCGCGCTGTGCCACAGCAGGGCGTCCAGGCGCCCCGCGGCGAGGTAGGCGCCCGCGGCGATCGCGGCCAGGGCGCACACCGCGCGGTCCACGATGCTCTCGACGGAGAGCAGCGTGGCGCGCGGGGCGTCCGCGGGCACCGCGTCGTTCACCAGCTTGCGCTGGATGGGGTACGCGAAGCCGGTCGCGGCGGCGAACACGCAGAGCAGCACGACGACGGCCCACGGCCCGCCGAACGTCATGGCGGCCAGGCTGCCCGCGAGTGCGAGGCTGAGGATCGACACCCAGGCGACCGGTGGCAGGCGGCGGCTCAGCCACTGCGGTCGGGCCGAGGCCACCGCTTCCGCCACGGTCATCGCCGCCATCACACCGCCGTGGGAGGCTTCCGCGATGCCGTGGTCGAGCAGGATCGGCTGGAAGAGGTTGACCTGGCAGATCCGTGACAGCGTGAAGATCGCCACGCCCTGCACCATCACCAGGGCCAGCCACCGCGAGGAGGCGACGCAGCGCAGCGCGGTGCCCGCGTCCCGCAGGAACGCGCCACCCCGGCGTGCCGCGTCCCCCTTCTCCGTACGGCCGTCCGCGCCCGCGATGCGGGGCAGCGCGACGGCGCAGACGACGGAGCCCGCCGCGCTGGCGGCGCTGAGCACGTACGGCGTGGGGTGTGCCACGGCCATCAGCGGGCCGACCAGCGGCCAGCACACGACCTTCGCGACGAGGCCGAGCGCACGGGCAGTACCTTCCGCCTTCAGGTAGTGGTCGTCGCACTTCTCGGCGCGCAGCCCGTCGTACAGGTAGGCGCTGGCCGCTCCCGAGGTGAGGGACCGGCCGGCGGCGATGGCCAGGAAGTGGACGAGGAAGCCGGTGTACGAGGCGCTGACCACCGGTGCCAGGTTCGCGGCCGTCATGACGACGGCTCCGGCGCGCAGGCAGTTGCGGGTGCCGATCCGGTCGGCGATGAGCCCGGTGGGGATCTCGAACAGGCAGAAGGCGACGTAGTAGATGCTCTGGATGCCGAAGATCTGCCCGTCGGAGAGTCCGGCGGCCTTCTGGTAGGCGTAGAACACCGGCATCCACCACAGCAGGTTGAACAGCAGCTGGAAGCCGTAGTTGAGGCGGATGATGCGACGGGCGGTGTCCGTGAGGCCGGTGGCCGCCTGCTTTCGCGAGGCCGCCCTCACAGCGCGTACGGGCGGATCTGGACCAGCCGGAAGTCGCCCCGGTCGGTCATCAGCCACTCGATGTCGAGCGGCCTGTCCACGTCGTCCGCGCTGAAGTGGGACTGCAGGAGCCGTCCGGTCAGGGACAGGTCGGCGAGCCGGGCGCGGGTGGCGGCGGAGAGCCCGTCGCCCCAGGAGCCGAGGGCGACGGTGCGGCCGCCGCCCTCGACGGTGTTGTACAGGTACTGCTGCGGCAGGACCGAGCCCTCGACGACCTGTTCCGGGGAGCCGGGGGAACAGTTGAGGTAGACGTTGCGGAAGTCCTCGCGGCGGGTCGGGTTGCAGGTCACCAGGACGCCGCCGAGCGAGGCGGGGACGTACTCCTGGATGATGACGCCCATGTACGTGTCGTCCAGCGAGATGCCGACGTCGTGGCGCAGGCGCACGCTGCGGGGCGAGAGCAGCGAGGCCCACACCTGGCGTACGGCGTCGAGGAGTTCACCGGCGCCGTGGACGGTCGTCACGGAGTCGTAGACACCGGCCGCGGAGAAGCCCGGCAGGTCCTCGGCGTTGGACGAGGAGCGCACCACCAGGCGGCTGTTGGAGTGGGCGGGGAACGCCTGACTGATCTGCCGGGTGACCGGCTCGGGGACGGGCGTCTGCCGGATCAGGTGCTGGAGTTGCAGGCAGAGCGAGTCCAGGACGTCGGTGGCGTCGAGTTCGAGCGCCATCTTGAGCTTGCCGATGCCCTGTTGCAGGACGGCGGACGAGGCGAGGAAGTGCTGCTGGAGAGCGAACGGCAGCGCGACGCCGTTCGGCGCGCTGACCGAAGACGCCACGAACTCGGCCGCCGCGGCCCGCAGTTCGCTGCCGGTGGGCGCTCCCGTATGGAAGGCGCTGAGGCCGAGGCGGGCCGCGAGGTGACCGTGGAGGTTCTCGCGCGGGGGCCGCGGCCGGCCGTAGAACGCGGTCAGATCGGCCGTGCGGCTGTCGAGCACGTGGTGCAGTTCGCCGAGGTTGGCGGCCTTGGTGCCGTAGCGGTCGCGGTCGGTGCTGCGCAGCCGGTGCAGGGCGAGCACGGGGGCGTCTTCGAGGAGCGGCGGTTCGAGGCGGATGCGCTGCTGGTGCCAGGCGGGGGCGCGCACGTCGGGTGCGTGGTCGAGGCGTTCGAGGGATATCTCGTCCTCGCGGACCCGGTAGCGGACCCACGCGCCGTCCAGGCCGTCCTTCGCGACGAGGTGCTCCAGGTCGCGGACGATCGCGTTGGGGATGCCCCACCCTGAGGCGAGGACATTGGTGTGGGAGAGCGGGGTGATCGGCGCGGTGTTGAGGAATCCCGCGACGCGGGGCACGTCGTCGGGCAGACAGGGCATGGCCACGATGTCCGCCCAGCCGAGTTCGCCCGCCGCCGCGGTGTACTCGTCGTGCGTGCGGAAGAACCGCAGTCGGCCGGTGGCCTCGCCGGGGTTGAGCGGGGTGCGGGCGCGGGAGCCGAAGAGTTCGTGGCCGAGGATCCGCGGCACGCTCTGTTCACTGATCGCCGCGAGGGCCTCCTCCTGCCCGTGGTTGGCGGGTTTCAGGAGGAGCGGCAGCCTGCCGTCGACCCGGGCGCGCACGAACTCGTGGAAGAACGCGAGCAGTTCGCCGTGCATGGTGTCGGCCTCGGTCGTCTCCAGGACGAGGAAGGTGCGTTCGCGGCCTTCGGTGTCCTCGTCGGTGTGCAGGGAGAGCACGCCGAGCAGGAAGCGGCGGTCGGGGTCCGTGTAGACGGAGGCGTTGAACGCGTCGAGGTCCGCGTCGAGCGCGGTGAGGTCCATGCCGAGGATGCGGGTGGCGATGTAGTTGACGTGGAAGGGGTGCGCGGCGGTGTCGAGGAGGTGCCAGGTGTTCTCGGCGCGGTCGACGACGACCTTCAGATACGGGTGTCCGGCGAGGACTCCGGAGAGGGTGCGGAAGAGCGGCAGGGAGAGGTTCTCGCCGACGACCGTGCGGTCCGTGGCCGGTTCGGCGGGGCCGGTGAGCAGTTGGGCGGTCATGCCGGGACCTCCTCGGGACGGGCGGCGGGCAGCACGTGGGGCAGGGCGTCGACCAGGACCTCGAAGTCGTGCAGCACGGTCTTCGGGGTGGTGGCGGAGAGCAGGCACAGGGCGGCCATGGTGTTGGCGCCGGCGGCCGGGTCGTACACCGGCACGACGCTGCCGTCGGCGAGGGAGCTCTCCGGGACCACCGACAGCTCGCTCCCCCGGCTCAGAGACACGTCCGCGGTCACGGAGGGGAAGTCCCACACCTTGCGGCCGCGCCAGGCCTCGCCCTCCCCGTCGACGGCGAGGACGACGAGGGAGCCCGCGGCGCCGCGCGCCCGCTCCGGGGTGAGGGCCCGCTCGGGCCATTCCACGGGGCGTCCGACGAGGTGGTCGACGAGCACGCCGACGAGGTCGAGGCCGAAGACCTCCTCGATCTGCGGCACGGTCATCGCGCCGCCGAACCGTGCGGCCGTCTCGATCAGCCACATGCGGCCGCCCGCGCCGAGCTTGATCTCCGTGTGCGTGCCGCAGTCGCGCAGGCCGAGCGCGTCGACGGCGCGCCGGGCCAGGTCCACGATCCGGTCCTGGGCGTCCTGGGCGAGGAGGGCGGGGGTGATGCTGGCGCGTTCGGTGAACGGCTCGACGGTGGGCATGCGGCCGCTGATGCAGACCGGGTGGAAAGTGCCGCCCGCGACGACGCCCTCGACGCTCACGTAGTCGCCCCAGCCGGGCTCGTCGAACCAGTCCGACGCGGTGCCGGTGACGATCTGCTCGACGACGAAGTCGGCGTCCGCCTCGGCGACATGCAGTTCGGCGAACCCCAACTGGGCGGACTCGGCCATGACTTCCCTGGAGCGGGCCCAGGCGGCCGGGACCTCGCGCGGGTCGCGGATGATCTGGTGCGCGGTGGATCCGGCGCTCCAGGCCGCCTTGAGGAGCAGCGGTCCGGCCAGCTCGCGGGCTGCCGCGTGCAGATCGGCCTCGGTGCGGACGGGGCGGAACTCGGGCTGCGGGAGGGCGTGCTGCTGCCAGGTGCGCCGCATGAGCCGCTTGTCGCGGGCGAGCGCGGCGGCGTTCCCGGCCCCCGCGAGGCCGAGCGTCTCGCACGCCTCGGCGACGGCGACGACCGCGTATTCGGAGAAGGTGAGCACCGCGTCCGCGCCGACGGTCTCGGCCCGCTCGACGATCAGGGACACCAGGTCGGAGCGGTGGGTCTCGTCGGGCGTGACGACGGACGCGCACAGTCTCCGGGCGGGCCCCGCCACGGCGGGAGGCAGAGCGCTGAGCGCCAGCAGGTGCACTTCCGCCCTCGCGGCCGTCCGGGACAGGACGTGACCGAGCGGCGGACCACCCTTGGCATGCACTAACAGCACCTTGCTCACGGAAGTTCGTCTCCATTCATCGAGTCACGGGCCGTGGATACGGGCCGTCGAGCCTTCACATGGCGGGGCGTGTTCACCCGCTCACTCCAGGGGACCAAACCCGGCATGTCCGCAACGCCCCACCGGGCACCGGGGACTCAGGCAAATGCCTGAGTCTCGTCTGCGGCAGTTCGGCCGAGAAGGGGGCATGTGCGAGCTGAGGGCGGGATATCCAGTGCCGTGTGACTGAGCGTCAGCCAGTCGTATACGGACGGAGACCGCTGTGGACGATTCCACCTTCAAGGCACTGAGCAGGACCGGTACCCCCGGCAGATACGCGGCCTTCGCGGACCTCGTCGACCTCGCCCCCGCCGCCGCGTTCATACGGGACAGCGACGGCCGCTACCTGTGGGCCAACCACGCCTACGCACACCTCTACGGCACGGTCCCGGAGCAGGTGATCGGCAGGTACATCGAGGACCTCGACGAGCCCGCGGACGCCGAACAGTTCCGCGCCCTCGACCAGGAGATCCTCGGCCGGGGCACACCGGTCCGCCACACCCTCGCCTACCGGCGCCCGGACGGCAGCGCGGGCAGGGCGGTCGGCCACCGCTTCCCCGTCCGGGAGAACGCGCGGACCTGCGTCGCCGGGATCTACGTGGACGTCACGGACCATCTGCGCGCCACGGTCCAGTGGCAGGAGGCGGAGGAGAACCTGCAGGCCCTGCGCGACCACAGCGGTCTGCCCTGCGCGCTGCTCTCCGCGAACGGGCGGGTGGTCGAGGCGAGCGCGGCGGCGGCCGAACTGTTCCAGGTCAGCCCGCACGACCTGGTGGGCCGCCGCGCGCACACCCTCCTGGCACCGTCGCCCGACCTGGCCCGGCTGCACGCCCGCTGGAACGGCCTGATATCCCGTCGTACGAGACGGGTGGAGACCTCCGCGGTGCTCGTGGACGCGCACGGTCTGCAGCGGCGCGCGCAGCTGCACCTCACGTCGATCGGTCACTCGTCGACCGGCCACCCCTCAGGCGGCCACGCGCCGGTCGGTCACGCGCCGGTCGGCCACTCGACGTCGCGGGCGCGGCACGTGTGGGCCGTGGCCACGCATCAGAGCCTCGCCCACGAGGCGCATCCGGCGCTGACCGCCGCGCAGATCCGCATCCTGTCGCTGCTCGCGGAGGGCAGCAGCAACGGCGACATCGCCACGTCGTTGCATCTGTCGCGGCAGACGGTCGACTACCATCTGAGCCGTCTGCGGCACCTGTTGGGCGCGGCGACCCGCCCTGCCCTGGTCGCCCGCGCCTACGTCCTCGGCATCCTGGCACCCCGCGCCTGGCCGCCGCGCTCGGCGACGGCGGCCCATCCGCTCAGCACAGTCTGACCAGCAAGGTTCAGCGGATGTTGACGTCGATGCACGCGTAGAAGGCGTTGGACGTGTCCCCGATGTTCCACACCGCGAGGACCTTGTGCCTGCCGGTGAAGTTGCCGAGGTTGACCTGGTGCGAGACGGTCGCCGGGGGCTGCTGGTTGTGGCCGTCGACGGTCGCGACCTTCGTGCCGTCGACGAAGTACTCGTAGTTCGCGGTGCGGTGCCGCGCCGTGAACGTCCAGGTGAAGGTCTGCGTCCTGCTGACGTCGCTGACCTTCCAGCCCTTGCCGTCGTTGTCCAGCTCGGCGAAGCGCGCGTTGCCGCCGCTGCAACTGCGCAGACCCTTGGGACCCTCGACGCTCTGCGGCTCGTACTTGATGTCGCCGCACGCGATGGTCCGTGCGGCGCACTGCGCCTGCCGGCTCGCCGGCGCGTTCACGTATCCGTGCGCGCCGGCCGAGCCGGTCGGCAGCGTCAGGGCGAGTACGGGCGCCATCCCGGCGCCTATCGCCGCGGCGATCTTCCGCTTCTTGTCCATGCGTACTCCTTCACGGGCAATGCTTCATGGGGGTGTGCGACGTGAAGTGCTGGGTGGGGCGCGGGGGTTGACGGCAGGGGTGAGGGGGTCACGTCTGCCGATTAGTCCAGACCATAGACTTCGGCAGGACACGGTCAAGGTTGGATTCCGGCCACACCGCTGTCGAGTGCGGGGGCGAGGCCGGGTCACCAGCTGATCGCGGCCCCCACGGGCAGGTGATCGCTGCCCGTCCCGGGCAGCACCCACGCACGCTTCGCCTCCACCCCACGGACCAGGATCTGGTCGATCCGTGCCACGGGGAAATCCGCGGGCCAGCTGAACCCGAACCCACTCCCCGCCTCCTCGTGGGCCGAGTGCAGCTGTGCGGTGAGACCGCCGAAGGCGCGGTCGTCCATGGTGCCGTTCAGGTCGCCGAGGAGGACCACGCGGTCGCTCCGCTCGGCGGCGAGGGCGCGGGTGAGGGCCTGGGCGTTCCTGTTGCGCGTGGCCGTGCCGAAGCCGCCGTCCGACGTCACCCGTACGGACCCGAGGTGGGCCACGTACACGGCGAGGGGGCCCTGGTCCGTCGCCACCGTGGTCCGCAGCGCCCTGTTGTCGACCAGCTTGTCCGCCGCCGGCTTGCTGTCCCCGAGGGGCCCGACGTCCTGCTCGGTGTCGACGGGCCGCGTGTGGGAGAGCGGCGCCTTGCTCCACAGCCCGACCGTGCCCTGCACGGTGTGGTGCGGGTACGCCTTCGCCAGCTCCTTCTCGTACGTCCCCCTGGCCTCCTCGCTGATCTCCTCCAGCGCGAGCACGTCCGCACCCGACTCGGCCAGGGCGCGGGCGGTGCCGACCGGATCGGTGTTCTCGGCCGCGACGTTGTGACTGACGAGGGTGAGGTCGCCGCCCGACCGGGACCTGTCGCCGAGCAGCCCGCCGAAGAGGCTCAGCCACGCGGTGACCGGCAGGAGCAGCGCGACGGTCGCGGAGGCGGAGCGCCGCCACAGCGCGATGACCAGCAGCACGGGCACGCCCAGGCCGAACCAGGGCAGGAACGTCTCCACCAGACTGCCGACGCCGCCTCGGTCGGTGATCCGCCGGTGCAGCAGCAGGAGCAGGCCCAGCACGAGGGCGAACGCCGCGGTCACCAGGCCGCGCCTCCACGGTCCCGGCCCGCGAAGGGAACGTATCCACCGGTGGATGCGTGGACGCGGGGTCCCCCGCCTGTCCTGCTCGGGCGCGGGGCCGCCCCGCACGCCCTCCTGCACCGTGTCACATGCTGGAATTCGAGTCATGCCGCCAGTGGAAGCAATGCGCTGTTGCCGACACGTATGCGGTTTTCGATACGTCGACGATATGCGCCGACTCGTACTGTGAGCGCATGCGTGTCCTGATCGTCGAAGACGAGCCCTATATGGCGGAGGCCATCCGCGACGGCCTGCGGCTGGAAGCGATCGCCGCCGACATCGCGGGCGACGGCGACACCGCTCTGGAACTCCTCGACCGGAACGCCTACGACATCGCGGTCCTC